>DBNY01000043.1 GCA_002299475.1 Caryophanales bacterium UBA660
AATAGTATTAGTTTCTATAATTATAATCATATATTGCTGAATTATAAAAAATTAATATTTAAGTAAAATGAAACCTATAATAGGATGATAAATATAATGTCGTCTCTTATAGGTTTTTTTATAATTAATTATTGTTTTTGTTTGAAATCTATTCTTTTAAATATATATATTAGATACTGTAAAGGTCAATATAAAACTGTAGATTTTGCTCAAAACAACACGAATAGTTAGTCACCTTAAATGGCTAATTTTTATTTTATTTTGCCGAAATTATCATTGTTAATGGCGATATTATATGTTATAATTCATTATGTAAAGTTATATTCAATTTATTGTATTTTTAGGAGTGTGTTAAAATGAAGAGACAATATTTATTGGGAATTGTTATTATGATATCCATATTTTTCTTTATTAATAACAATATATATGCCTACTACATATTAAATCAAACTGAATGTGAAGGCCTTTTGTCGGAAGAATTGATGGTTTTTATGAATGGAATATTTAATTATATAAAAATATTGGTTCCCATATTTTTGTTGGTGATGGGGTCCCTAGATTTAGGAAAGGCGGTAATCGCCGCTGATGAAAATGAGATGAAAAAGGCTCAAGCAACCTTGGTTAAGAGAGTAATCGCAGGTATTGCTATTTATTTTTTCCCAGCAGTACTAAATGTAGTATTAAGAGCTGCTGGCATTGTGGCCGGCACTTGTGGTATTCAGTAAACAAAAATTGAGGGGAGTTTTTGATATATGATAAGAAATGCAATTAGAGAATTATTTTTTTCAATAGATAGAATAATTTATACATGGATTGGATTTGTCTATGATTTTTTAATGGACCTTGCTAGCATGAGAATTTTAACTGGCGTAGACTATGAAGCATTTGAAAATAATATTTACATGTTAATTGGTATTATAATGTTATTTAAAATAGCATTTGTATTAGTTGCTATAATGGCTAATCCTGAAAGATCTTTTAATTCTAAAGAGGGAGGAACGGCTCAGTTATTAATTCCAAGATTAATTACTACTTTAATGTTACTTTTATTAGTTAATTTTGTCTTTGACCAAATGGGTGAATTTCAAAGTATTGTTTTAAGAAACAATGTTATTCCTAGGATTATGGATGTTGTTAGAGGTAATAATGGTGAGGATAGGCAAGTTCAGTTAAAAGCGGAACGATGTGCCATGAGATTTGTTTCGCGGACTCCTAATGTAAAATATAGATGTAGTACACACAATGTTTCTGGTGAGGGAATCAATCCGTTTACATGCCCAGGGGATCGTTCACCATTTTTTGGCATTAGTTCTTATCCTGTTACAGTAAGTAACTGGGGCGGAGACGTTGATGTGATAGCTAATTTAACTGAGGATGCAACAAGATTTGAAATTGTTGTAGATCTAAGTAACCATACTGTGTACTTTTTTAACTCACCTTTAAGCAAATATGCTAATATGAACCCATATGAACATTGGCGATTAAAAGGGGTTGTTACAATTGACAAGAGTGCTCGTGATTTTGGTGGCTCAAAAGTATGTAGAGATTATGCATATATCAAAATTGGTAGTATTCCTCCTCATAGTAATAAAGAAGATTTTACTTATGATATTACTTTTTCCGACACCCTTCCAACAAATTTATCAGACGATATGTTTAGTTTAGTTAAAGTGGCAGGCAAGAGTGAATTTGTTTTAACAGAAGAATATACAGTGACTTCTGGGATAGAATTTGCCAGTAGTATATTTTTCAAATTTGCCTCTCCACATGAAGGGGCATCGAGCAATATTAAGGAAATACATGAGGAAGCAGCCAAAAATGCTAATTATGATCAATTAGCTACCATTCTTACTAGGAGAGAAAAAATTACCGAAGGAAATTATAGTTCATCTATTTATGCTCTCGTATACTATTTTTTTATAAGTACAGTATTTGGAATTGCCGTATTGTTTTTCTTGGTTTCCTCTTGTATCGATATTGGATTACGCGCAATCGCTCTTGGTTTTTTGCAAATAATAGCACCGATACCGATTGCTACATACATTGAACATGGAAACACTCCGGGCAAACCATTTAATGAATATCTTAAAATTACTTTAGGATTATATGCTGACTTATTTATTAGAATAGTAGCAATATCATTTGCTACATATATTATTTCGCTTGTTTTATCAATGAATACTGATGAATTATTGGCTGGCAATCCTCAATTGGGAGATGTTACAGATAATTATCGTTTTCTGTTATTTCTTTGCTTAATTCTTGGCACATTATTATTTATGAAAAAATTGCCTGAAATAATAATTCAGATGTTTGGTATAAACACCAAGGGTGGATTAACGAGTTTTGAAATGAATCCGTTTAAAAGGTTGAACGATGTTCCTCTTGTTGGGACAGGAATGGGCTTAGCTTTAGGGGCGGCATCTGGATTAGCATCTGGCATGTTTGCTGGCGGAGCTTTATCGAGACAATGGGGTGCGGCAGCTTTTAATGCAACGGGTGGTGGTGTTTTTGCAGCATCGGTTGCTGGCGTAGCAGCTCATGCGTATTCAGGCGCGAAAGGCGCATTTAGAGGAGCGGCACACGGATGGAATACTTCTCCGTCTCTTTTGGGGGGAGTAGGAACAACGGCTCAACACACAACACAACATTATGATGCAAACGGGGGTCTGCTATCTGAAAGTACGACACCAGCTATTTTTGGTAGCACAACAGGTGTAAACCCTATTGGGGCAGCACAAACATATATAATGGGAAGAAAACTATCGAGCAATCCTGGTTCAACAAGCGTTCCAAGACCAACGAATATTCCAGGACCAACGAATGTTCCAGGATCAACGAATGTTCCAGGATCAACGAATATTCCAGGACCAACGAATGTTCCAGGACCAACGAATGTTCCAGGACCAACACCTAATGTGGGGACGGTTACTTACGGCACTTCAGATAATTTTCAACAAAGAATAGATCAAAATCTTGGAATAAGTCAAACAGCTGAGCAAGAGTTTCAGAGGGAACAGCGCAACAGAGATGCTTACGAAACATTTAGTAATCCTGATACGGATTTCCAACGCGCACTTGATCAACGGTTTGGAATAAACCCAACAGTGGAGGAAATAACTGAAAAACAACAACGGAATAGAGATGCACACGAGACATTTAGTCAGATTGATAATAACCAAGTTAGTGAAGCATCAGGCGGATTAACTACAAGAATATTGGGCTCAGATGGAAGAGCTATAAGAGATGAAGGTAGTTCAACTACAAGAATATTAGGCTCAGATGGAAGACCTATAAGAGATGAAGGTAGTTCAACTACAAGAATATTGGGTTCAGATGGAAGACCTATAAGAGATGAAAGTAATTCATCTCCAAGAATATTGGGTTCAGACGGAAGACCTATAGGAGATGAAAGTAGTTCATCTTCAAGAATATTGGGTTCAGATGGGAATCCAATAAGAGAAGATGACAACTTATAAGAAGCAATAATTATTATTTAGTATAATAAAAAAAATAAAAAAAATAAAAAAGGGTGTGATACTATTGGACAAAAATAATACTTATTTAATTCCTGCTAATTCTAAAAAAGGGGTACTAATATTTAACGCATTTACAACAACTGATTTGATAATATTAGGAGTGGGCGTATTTATTACCATGGTTTGGGTTGTAACATTCCCCCCTACTGAATTGTTGCCTACTATTTTGGCTTTGCTACCAGCACTAATTACGGGTTTGTTAGTAACTCCAGTACCGAATTATCACAATGTATTAGTTGTTTTAATTGAGGCAGCAAATTATTATACTCAAAGACAAAATTATTTATGGAAGGGGTGGCTATTTTATGATGAATCTCAATAAGAAAAAGAATACTTCAAAGTATACCGAAGATTGGGTTAATGTTGAATCTATAAGTAATGGTACGATTCATTTGTCTAATCGAGAAATGGTTACAGGCGTTAAAATAATGCCTAGAAATATTTTCATACTAGACCAAGACTCACAACAGAATGTATTAGCTAATCTAAAGAATTTTTATAATATGATAGATTTTGAATTTTGGATTATTGTTGCCGATAGACCGGTTGATGTAACGCTGTATTTATCACAGTTGCAATTGCTCTATAACAATACACAAAGTCCAACAGTTAGAAAAATGATTAATCAAGATATTCAGAAGGCTAATATGTTTGCTAATAACAATGTGGCAGATACTGAATATTATCTGTTATTTAAAGAAAAAAATATTGATATTGTTCAAAAAAGGATTCGTTTGTTAATAAATGGGTTAGCTGCTACTGGTCTTAACGCGACACAAACTAATAATGATGATTTAAGAACTATAATAGACAATTTTCTAGGTGGGGGCAAAACAACTAATTTTGGGACGGTGATGCCTATATGAAATTTAAATCGCAAATAGCTCCTAAGGGATTGAGTTTTTACCCTAGTGACTTTTTTATAAGCGATAAGTATGCTACTATATTGTCGGTAGTTTCATATCCTAAACTTATTACTGCCGGTTATTTATCATCATTAACAAATATGCCAGGTATAAAAATAGTTATTAAACATATTCCAATGCCTTTTAGTATGATTTCTAAAATGTTGAATAAACAAATATCTGATCTAAAAGCGAGGTATCAACAAGAAAAAGATAGAACCATTCAAGAAAGAATTCGACAAGATGTTGAATCGCTCGAGTATTTTATTTCAATGCTAACAGCAAGTCAAGCACGAATATTTGATTTTCAAATGCATGTTATGATTACTGCTGATACTAAAGAAGATTTGGAAATGAAAAAAGTTAATGTTAAAAATTACTTGGATGCAATGGAATTGAAGGCAATTTCACTTAGATTCGAACAAGAAAAAGTATTAAAATCAATATTGCCAATATTTCCAAGCCAAGACATAGAAAAAAGAATTGGGACTCCAATTCCATCTGTTACTATGGCCGCAATGTATCCTTTTATATTTGATAGTGTTAAGGATGAGGGATTATCTACCTTATTAGGTGTTGATTTCTCTGGAGGAGTTATACTATTTAATCAATTCTTGTATCAAATTAGAAAAGAACACAATCGAAATAATGCAAATCTTATTATTTTAGGGACTAGTGGTAGTGGTAAATCGACTACTGCTAAACTAATATTGCGTTCACATATTAGAAATGGACATCAAATAGTGGCAATTGACCCAGAAGGTGAATTTGGTGATATGGCATTAAATTTCGGTGGTGATTTTATTGACTTAGGTAAGGGTGGAGAATTTGGTATGGTTAATCCTCTTGAAGTGACTATTGATGCTGATGAGGATGAATTAAAAGAAGGATTAGGATATACTGTTTTAACTAAAACATTACAGTTTTTGAAAGCTTTCATGAAATATTATGACCCTAGTATAACAGAAGATATATTAACTTTATTTACTGAAGTTGTTCAAGACACATATAAAAGATATAATATTGGTTTTGATACTAACTTTTCACATTTGAAGTCAACTGAATATCCAACGTTTAGGGATGTATATGCGACTATTAGAGGCAGATTAATGGCATATGGCGATAATAAATCTCATGAAAGAGAAGTAATGGAAAGATTGGAATTAAAGGTTAGACCATTAACAAAGGAATTAAAATATTATTTTGATGGTCATACTACTATATCCCCTAAAAGTAATTTTATAGTATTTAATATTAGAGAATTAATGAATGCTGATACTAATATTAGAAATGCTTTGTTCTTTAATATTTTGAAATATGCTTGGGGGCTGTGTTTAGATAAAAGTATTAATACTGCATTAATGGTAGATGAAGCCCATGTTTTATTAAGTGGCAATAACTCTTTAGGTGCAGAATTCTTAGCTCAAGTACAAAGAAGAGCACGTAAATATAATACAGGTACAATAATAAGCACGCAACAACCAAGTGACTTTACTGATCCATCAGTTATTACACAAGGTAAAGCGATATTTGATAATGCGTCATATTATGTAGTTATGGGGCTTAAAAAACAAGCGGTTGATGATTTAGCAATGCTAATAGATTTGAATGAGAATGAAAAGGATAGCATTAAAAGATATAGTCAAGGAGAAGCATTATTTGTATGTGGTAGTAGACGTATGAGAATAAAAGTGGTTGTTACGCAAGATGAGTTAGAGTCATTTGGCACTGGTGGAGGATTATAATATAACGAAGTATTTAAGTGGGTGATTATATGAATGGTATTGCCATTAAAATAATAGGTGTGGGCATTTTAACAATATTGTTTTTCCTTGCGCTTCCAATTATAATTATAAATGATACTGCTTTTGGTGCGTTTGAATTTGCTAGGATTAATCACGCCAATCTTAGTGGTAATCTAGATGAAATTACCGACCCTATTGAAAAAGATTTTTATGCTAGGACTTTTGAAATTAGCAAGCAAATTAAGGATAGTAGAAATATTAATGTAAATATGGCGTTATATGTTTCAACATTTATGACCATACAAAAACATGATTTTGATTTTCTATATACTAATATAACTAATGATGAAATTATGGAATTGTTTAATAATCAATTTGTGTCAAAAGACATTTTAACTTGTACTATGACTATTGTTGCTGATTCTGAAGATGAAACTGAAAATATTGTAACGCAAAGAGTTGAATGTACAAGTGCAAATTGTGTATGTAATCAAGGATATACTCTCCAAAATCGTAATACAATGTTTACTTTTAGTAAAGAACAATATGAAAATTATTTAAGGGAAACCTTCTTACTAAGGGAATTATCTTCCATTGTTTTATTTGGGGATGAGGCAACTATAAAGGAACAATTAAATAATATTATAGAAGAGATATTTACTTTATATGACAATATTATTATGGAAGGATTAGAAACGGCAGATTTAACACACTTTAGTTTGCCGATTTCGCCTATTGATTGTATAATTACCTCTCCTTATGGGGAAAGAATTGATCCAATATCAGGCAAAATCGCCTTTCATCATGGAATAGATGTTGTTACCCGTCCTAAAGAGATTTATTCTGTTGCTGATGGAGTAGTTACATTTGTCAGATCAAATGTGGTTGGAAAAGATGTAACTAAGGGCGGAGGCAACATAATAATAATTACTCATGAAATAAATGGTATTAAATATGAAAGTGTTTATGCCCATTTAGAATATGGGTCGATTATGGTAAAAGTTGGGGATACGGTGAGAAATCAACAAGTAATAGCAATAATGGGCACAACCGGTTATTCAACAGGAGTTCATTTGCATTTTGAAGTTAAAATAGATGATGTTAGAGTTAATCCAGGCAGTCTTTTTGTGAATGATTGCCGTGGGTTGAGATTTAATTAATTAAATATGAATTAGGTATTTTATATGATCTAATGGAGGTTATAGGTATGAAATTGAAAACAGATTCTAAGGATGCACTAATATTTGTTTTGTTTTTATTATTTTTGCTATATATAGTGGCAATAGGGATATTAAATTTGTCATCATTTGCTAATGAAGGGAAAGTTCATGGCTTGGATCCTGCACTTGCTTTTTCAGAAGAGTATTTGAGAGCGACAATAACATTTTATGCTATATTTGTTGTAGTAGTTATTGGCACGGCAAAATCATACTTCTTTGAATTTGAGAAGGGTTTTGGTTTTAGTCTTTCTAAATCATCTAAGGGTGATTCTAGATGGGCTAAAAAGGGTGAAATGAAAAAGGTATTGAAAAGAGTTTTCGGAAGCGATCACGAATTAAAAGCAGCGGGCATTCCAATAATGAGTGATGGAGAAGAAATATACGTTGATGATGGAGAATCACATAGTTTAATTATAGGTACTACTGGTAGTGGTAAAACTAGAAGATTTGTTTTTCCTCTTATAAATATACTAGCTAAGCGTGGAGAATCAATTATTTTAACCGATCCTAAAGGGGAACTTTATGATGAAACAGCTAGTTTTCTAATGGAAAGAGGGTATAAGATAATTGTATTAAATTTACGTAATCCTCAAAAAGGTAACGCTTGGAATCCATTACGTGCACCATATAGTTTATATAAGGGTTCAAATCCCGATAAAGCGACCGAATTACTTGATGATTTAGCAATTAATATTCTTTATGAAGAAAAAAATACTAATGCTGACCCTTTTTGGGAAAAAACAGCGGCAGATTACTTTACAGGCTTGGCATTGGGATTATTTGAAGATGCTAAAGAAAGTGAGATTAACTTAAACAGTATAAACTTAATGACCACCATAGGTGAAAATAAATTGGGTGCCTCTACATATATCAAAGAATATTTTGAATCAAAAGATAAATCAAAGCCAGCTTATATTAATGCATCTAGTACTATACTAGCTCCAACTGAAACAAAAGCAAGTATTATTTCAGTATTTAAACAAAAAATTAGTCTGTTTTCATCAAAAGAAAACTTATCAGAAATGTTATCATATAGTGATTTTAATATTGAAGACATTGGTAAGGAAAAAACGGTTGTATTTATTATAATTCAAGATGAAAAGAAAACTTACCACCAGTTGGCAACAATATTTGTTAAACAGTGTTATGAATTATTGATTGATGTTGCTCATGATAATGGTGGCAAATTGCCAGTCAGAACTAATTTTATATTAGATGAATTTGCTAATATGCCGCCTTTAAAGGATGTTTCTACTATGATTACTGCAGCACGTAGCAGACAAATTAGATTTAATTTAATTATTCAAAACTTTGCTCAGCTTAATCAAGTATATGGCAAGGAAAATGCTGAAACAATTAAAGGTAATTGTGCTAATTTGATTTATTTATTGAGTAGTGAATTAGGGGCATTAAAGGAAATAAGTGAATTATGTGGTGAAGAAAAAACCAAAGATAAAGATGCTAAAGGGCAGAGAAAACCACTTATTTCAGTTAATGAATTACAAAGGTTAAAGATGGGCGATGTGATTGTTAACAAGCATAGAATGCATCCATTTAAAACCCATTTACCTGACATAAGCAAATATAATTTTAGCGATAAAAAACTAGAAAAATTATCAACTCCAGTGCGTGAAAAAAGAGGAATTGATTTATTTGATATAAAAGAGTTTGTTGATGAATTAAGCAAGAAAAAACGTGAGAAGTTGTTTGATATGCTTGATGAGAAAGAAGTAGAACCAAAATCTAATATGGGTTTTAATGTCGATGATTTAGTTAGAAAAATAGATGCTAAAATAGCCGAATTAGAAGAAGAGGAAAGAAAAGAAAGAGAATTAAAAAGTAGTGAATTAAATGAGATCATTAATGATGGTAATGATGATATGGAAGAAACAATTAAAAATGAATTAAATAAATTTCATGATGATGGTCTAATCATAAATGATCATAAACGTGCTGATGAGAAAAAGAAAGATTCATCAACAGATGACCAATTCTTTGATGATTTCTTTTCAGAAGAATAAACTTGAGATATTTATCAAGTTTTTTTGTCTTATGAAATACGTGATGAATAAATAAAAAAATTGCGAGTAAAAGAAGATGATGTAAGGAGTATTTTAAATATTGTAATGCTTCTTGATATTCACTACAAAATAATATTAGTAATGCATAAAATATGATAGGGGGTTTATAAAATGCATTCTGAAGTTTCTATATCTAAATTAAAAAATATGAATGAACGCGCTATTTTAATAGATATAAGAGATGAAAATTTGTTTAATAAAGGAAATATTCCAAATTCAATTAATATACCAGTATATAAATTATTATCCGACCCATCATTTTATCTAAATCAAGATGATTATTACTATATATATTGTACTAATGGTATTTCTAGTTTGTATACCTGTAAAATATTAATTAAGAGTGGATATAAAGTTTTAAATGTTACAGGAGGATATAGACAGTGGTTAATAGAGAAATAGGATACATTGTATCTTATTTTCTTTTAAAATGCTAAAAAATATATTATAATATTAACAGATTGGAGAATTACTTATGGGCTTATATATTGAAACGTTTATTGCAATAATTACTGAATATATGATAAATATAGGTCCATTATTTGGTGTAATAATTATTATATTTGAATCTATAGTACCAGTGTTACCTTTGGGAATATTTATTACTTTAAATACATATGCATATGGGTTATTTTGGGGGCTTATTTTATCATGGATAGGAACTATAATTGGTTGCATGATATCTTTTATGGCATTTCGTAAGTGGTTTAGAGGATTTTTGTGGAAACAAATACGACATGAAGATAGATTAATAGCATTAATGAACTATCTTACAGATATTAAATATGTCAAATTAGTATTATTAGTTGCTATGCCTTTTAGCCCGGCCTTTTTAATAAATATTGCAGCTGGTCTATCGAAAATATCATTGAAAAAGTTTTTTTTGGCTATAATAGTTGGTAAAACATCAATCGTATATTTTTGGGGATATATTGGGACAGGCATAATTGAAAGCTTTAGCAATCCCGTTATTTTATTTGAAATTATTATTATTTTAATAGTTGCCTATCTAGTATCAAGAATCTTAGGCAAAAAATTAAATTTAGAATAGGAGCATTATATGGAGTATATTATAGTTGGTTTATTATTATTAATTTTAGTTTTGGTAACAATATCATTATTTAAAAGTATAAATGAATCCAATATAACGGAACGATTAGGTAGATTAGAGACAAATATAACAAAAGAATTAGGAAATTTTAAAGCAGATTTGAATAAAGAATTAGTTAGTAATTTTATTTTGTTAAATGAAAAATTAGAATATCGATTAAATTTAATTAGCGATAAAGTGAATGAGAGATTAAGTGAAAATTTCGAAAAAACTAATAAGACATTTATTTCAGTACTAGAAAGATTATCAAAAATTGATGAGGCACAAAAGAAAATTGATAGTTTGTCAACGGATATTGTTTCTTTACAAAATGTTTTAACGGATAAAAAGAGTAGGGGTATTTTTGGCGAAGTGAATTTGAAGCATATTTTAGTTAGTGTTTTTGGTGAGAAGAATGATAAAATTTACAAATTGCAATATCAATTTGAAAATAATACTATTGTTGATGCAGTGCTATTTGCGCCACTTCCACTTGGGGTAGTGGCAATTGATTCTAAATTTCCTTTAGAAAATTATCAATCAATGTTAGATAAAAATAAATCGTCACCAGAACGAGAAAGAGCAGAAAAATTATTTAAGATCGACGTTAAAAAACATCTAGATGATATTGCTAATAAATATATTATTGAAGGTATTACTTCTGATCAAGCAATTATGTTTTTGCCAGCAGAGGCAATATTTGCGGAAATAAATGCCTATCATAATGATTTAGTCCAATATGCATATAAGAAAAGAGTATGGATTACCTCCCCAACAACTTTGATTAGCACTTTGACTGTAATTCAAATGATTATAAAAAATATTGAAAGAGATAAATATACTAGCATTATTCATGAAGAAATAAACAAATTAGGGTTAGAATTTTCACGTTATAAAGAACGATGGGATAAATTATCTCGTAGTATCCAATCAGTTAATAAAGATGTTGAAAGCTTCCATATAACAACTGAAAAAATAGCTAAAAAATTTGATAGTATTAATCATGTTGAAATAGGAAAATTAAGATATAATGAAGAAGATGAAATTAAGAAAGAAGACTAATAAAAAGGACTTAAGAATATCTATTCTAGGTCCTTTTATATTAAAATAATTTATATATTCGCTACATAAATAGAATAACTAATGCCCCTACTATAAAACAATAATAGGAGAAATATATTAATTTGCCTTCTATTGTAATTCTAATAAACCACTTCATAGCATAATAAGTAGTGATGGTCGATGCTATTGTACCAAGTAAATATGGTAACCATATTATTGATAGTTGATTACCAGATACAATATCTTTGAAACCTAATAGGAAGCCAGCTATACTAATAGGTATATATAAAAAGAAAGAAAATTTTAATGCGGCTGTTCGCTTAAAATCATTAAGCATTGCACCTACCACAGTAGAGCCACTCCTACTTATACCAGGAATAATAGCAATAGCTTGAAATAACCCAACAACAAAAGCATCTTTTGTTTTAATTTCGTTATCACTTTTAAAACCTTTATAATTTCTAATAATATATAGTAATGAACCAGTTATTAACAAGTTAAATCCTATTATTTTTATGTTAGATAAAAATAATTCTTCAATAATATTTTTAAATAGTAAACCTATTATTCCTGCAGGTATAGTAGCAATAATTAGTAACATAATATAATTGAAATCTGATTTATAAATATTATTTTTAGTTTTAATATACTGAATAAAACTATTAATTAGTTTTGCAATATCTTTCCTAAATAGGAAAATAATAGCAATGGTCGACCCAAAGTGTATCATAATTTCAAAGTTGAAATCATTAAACAAATTAGTATTAAAAAAGTTTCTAAAAATTAACAAATGACCACTAGATGATATTGGAAGTGGTTCAGCGAGCCCTTGGATAATACCTAATATTATGTATTTTAAAATATCAATTAATGACATAAGGAAACCCTCCCTAATATAGTCTATTTACAATTATATAATAAAATATCTACTTAGTAAATAAAATTATATTGGGTGATATAATATGTTTTATCGATTATTTTTCTTTTTACTAGGCTTTGGCTTTATGATTGTTGGATTGATGTGTATCATTCTTTATAGTAATTTAATGACTATGGGATATGATTTTTATGAATATTTTAATTTTATTATTACAAGAGTAGAGTGCTTACTTTCAGTAATAGGATTAATAATAATTAATATTACTATATTTTGGAAAAAGGAGGACATATGAAATATATTTATGATATTTTATTAAATTGGTCTGATGAAACTAATGTTTATGAATTTTTTGAATGGCAAACGGGGGATGATTTAGAACATATTAAGAAAATACCAATTCTAAGAATTGGTGTTAATGATTTTAAGAAAATTCATATAAGTGACTTTATATTATCGCACGATATTTGTAACAGTCTATATCAGAAAACAGAATTGTTTAATAATAAAGTAGGGAAGTCTATTGATTATGCATGTATATTTACTGATGGCCTTAGAGCAATTGCAATAGAGTTTGATAAAAATGGTAATAGTATATATAAAAGTCATTTGCTATTGGATGAGGAAGAAGAAGTTTTAGATATTATGAATAAGATGGCAGAGATAAAAATTAAATACAAAATACTTAAAAAAAAGAAACGAAATATATTTTTGACTAGATATGAAAGAGATATAAAAAAATATTTAGTCAATGAGTTTAATAATATATATAATACTAGAAATGTTAATAAATTAAAGTATTTATATTATGAGTGGTACAATACTACTTGTGATGATTTTGATTTAATGTTTAATAGAATAAAAAAAATATTAAGTAGAGAATGGAATGGCAAACATATAAATTTATATAATTTAATAAAATTATCAGATATTAAAAAAATAAAAAAGTTATGAATAGAACCCCATAACTTTTTTCATTTCCATTAATGTTTCTTGGACCTTAACTCTTACCTTTTTATTTCCCTCACTAATTAAATTGTCTAAGTATTCATCATTATTATACTTATTATATCTTTCCCTTATAGGTGTTAAAAGTTTATTTACTGCTATAGCTAATTTTTCTTTTACTTCAACATCTCCAACTGTGCCTAAACGATATCTATTTTTTAAATCGGCAACTTGTTCATTATTGTCATTAAATATATCGTGATATAAAAATACTAAATTGCCCTCAACATTCCCCGGCACATTAGCACTAGTGCGATTAGGATCAGTAGGCATTTGCATTATTTTTTTCTTAATTATTTCTTCTGTATCATTTAAGAATATAGCATTATTTTTACTTTTGCTCATTTTCCCATTATTATCTATCCCAGGTAAAGTGGCTTCATTAGCATTTTCTACAATAATAGGTTCAGGTATTGGGAAAATAGGGGTGTATTTATTATTAAAACGATTAGCTATTTCTCTAGTTATCTCTATATGTGCTTGATTGTCTTTGCCAATAGGTACAATATTCCCCTTAACACACAATATATCAGCAGCTTGTAATATAGGATAACCAAGTAAAGCAAAAGGCATTTCGATATCTGCATCTTTGGCCATATCTTTTAATGATGGCAAGCGTTCTAATCTTGGAACTGTTACTAAACTTTGTAATAAAGTATATATTTCATTTATTTCTGGTATTTCTGATTGCAGATAAAAAGTAACTTTTTCAGGATTCATCCCGCATGCTATTGCACCTAATACTAATTCCCTGGCATTTTGTTTTGACTTTATTATATCCTCTTTTGAATTTTTGGTGGTTAACATATGTAGGTCAGCTATTATAAAAATACTTTCGTATTCATCTTGTAGTTTAACTCTATTTTTAATACTACCCACATAATGACCAATATGTAATTTTCCAGTTGGACGATCTCCAGTTAGCATTATTTTTTTCATAATTTGCACCTCTTATAATATTTTAACATATAATTATGGAATCAATTAGTATATAATTAAAATAATAGAAATATTGTAGAATTTATATGGAAATTGAAATAACTTATGGAAACAATCTAAATTAGGAGTGGTAATATATGAAAAACAGATTAAAGAAAAGCAGGTTCGTGAGTGGATTTACTTTAATTGAATTGCTAGCGGTAATAGTAATATTGGGAGTAGTAATAGCAATTGCAGTGCCTGCAGTAAGTAATGTTATACGCGATTCTAGAGAAAAAGCTTATATTAAAACAGCCGCGAACATAGAAAGGGCTGCTCAATTATATGTATCAAATGAAGTGTCAGCATTAAAACATTTAAGAGATCATGGCGATTTTATTGAATTAACTTTACAAGAATTAGTTAATAATAATTATTTAAATGCTAAGATTGTAAATCCAATTACTAGAGAAGATTTTAGATTAGATGGCAATGTGGTAAAGGTTACAAACAATAATGGCAGTTTTGACTATGAATTTAAACCAACACATATTAGAACAGGGTTAGTTGCTGATTATCGATTTGACGATTTTCAGGAACCAACAGTGAATTTGCTTCACGAAAGTATTGATACTACTTTTCAAAGTGGTTCCACAACAGGTTGGTTTCCTTCGGGAACTGTTACTTATCAAATAACATCTGAAATGCTATTTGAGGGAGCGCCTGTAATGAAAATTTTTCCAAGTGCTACTGCTGCAAGTGGTATACTGGCTACATCAATAACTAGAGTGCCGGCAAATACCGTTGTTACTATGAGCATGTGGATTTTTATTCCCTCAACTGTGACTTTGGGTTCTACATGGGAGGTACATCGTCATGCCTTGCCAAATGGTGAATGTTTGTCAGGAACGTGTCATCATTATACAAATATAGAGACAAGTAACTTAACTTGGAATAATAGTACTGAAAAAAACAGATGGATTAGAAGAACAGTTACTATAAGGACTTCAGGTGACACAACCGTTAGTGGTTATAACGTGAGAATATTCTGTTACTCATTGGGTCCTAATCCAGCAGGTACTTTTATATATATGAGTCAACCTCAAATTGAAATAAAACCTTATGCCACTGCATTTACCCCTAATACTCGAACTGGCATAATAAATGACCATTCAATTAACAATAATGATGTAACATTAACCCTTGCAAATACACCTAGATGGATTGGGCAAGGTCGAGTCGGAGCAGGTGCTTATGAATTTAATAAAAATACAGTAGTAACCCCTTTCAGATTAGAAGGACTTAATTCGTATACGGTATCGGCTTGGATTTATGAACCTAGCACTACAACAGTTACTAGGAGAGGTATAAATTTAGGAGTTGAGGGAACGGGCAGAATGTGGATTTTATTTGGTAATAGAGTCATTACTTTAAATACTTGGTTTGGAACTGATGGCGGAGACTTTTGGCATAGTGCCAATTACGCTTATAATTTTAATGAATGGGTTAAATTAACGGCTGTTTTTAATAGAACGGCCGGCTTACAAATATTGTATATAAATGGCAATTTTCATAGTCAAAGAAGTATCAACACCACTCATAACTGGAGCAATAACAATTTTGTTATAGGAGGCATTCATGAAACTTCTAATTATGAAAAATTTATAGGATATATTGATGATGTGTACATATACAATCGAGCATTAACTGCTACAGAAATAAAACATAATTATGATGCGGCAAATATTAATTAAATTTTATTTTTTGGGTTATACTAAATATTGACAATGCTATAAATATAAATTATAATTGCATTACAAACTGTGATTGAATTAAGTAATATTATTACTATTTGCAGAGAATTAGGGATGGTGTGAACCTAATAATATAAGGATAATATGAAAAACCTTCAGGAGTTGCTTATCGAAATTTGAGTAGATTAAGCCGGTTATCCCGTTATCGAATGATGAATGGAAGAGATCGTATAACCATATGGTATACGATAAATTGGGTGGTACCACGGATATTACAACTATTCGTCCCTTGGGGATTATAGTTGTTTTTTTATTAGGAGGAGAATTTATGAACTTAGATGTTAGAGATATTTTTATGTATGAAAGTAAGTATATGGATAAGAGTGTTTGTCTAGAAGGATGGATTAGGTATCATCGTAAGCAAAAAGAATTTGGTTTTATTGATTTTTATGATGGCACTTTCTTTAAATCAATACAAGTAGTTTATGATAGTAGTATTGATTTGTTTGAAGAAATTCAAAAATTTAGAGTAGGTAGCGCTATTAAAGTTGTCGGTACTTTAATTAAATCACCTAATCAAAATCAACCTTTTGAAATTAAAGCAGATAATATAATATTAAAGGGAGAATCTAAAGAGGATTATCCAATTCAGCCTAAAGCTCACTCGCGAGAATTTTTAAGAGAGGTCGCCCACCTTCGCTCAAGGACTTCTTTGTTTCAAGCAGTATTTAGGGTGCGTTCTGTTGTTTCTTTTGCAATTCATAAATATTTTTTTGACAGAGGCTATATTTACCTACATGCACCAATAATTACAGGTAGTGATTGTGAGGGAGCTGGTGAGACCTTTAAGGTTACAACATTAGATTATAGTAATCTATCTAAGAAGGATAGGGAAAATATTGATTATAAACAGGATTTCTTTGGGAAGGAAACGACGCTTACTGTTTCAGGGCAGTTGCAAGGAGAAGCATTTGCATTGGCATTTAAAAAGATATATACTTTTGGCCCTACTTTTAGAGCCGAAAAATCTAATACTAAAACTCACGCATCAGAGTTTTGGATGATTGAACCAGAAGTGGCATTTTGTGATTTGGAAGGCATTATGGAATTAGAAGAAGACTTTTTAAAATATATTATTAAGTATGTATTAGAAAATGCTAAGGAAGAGATGTGTTTTTTTGATAAATTTGTTAAGGAAGGATTAATTGAGAAGTTAGAGAAATTTTTGAATAGTAAGATGCATAAAGTTTCTCATAAAGAGGCGATTGAAATACTTCTTAAAGCTGATAAAACTTGGACAATAATGCCACAGCAGGGAGAAGATATAGCAACAGAGCACGCAAAGTATTTGACCGAAGAATATTTTGATTCGCCTGTGTTTGTTACCAACTGGCCTAAAGATATAAAAGCTTATTATATGAGGCTAAACGAAGATAATGAAACAGTGGCGGCAGTTGATTTGCTTGTTCCAGGAGCAGGAGAATTAATGGGCGGTAGTCAAAGAGAGGAAAGACTACACATGTTAGAGCAAAGAATGAAAGAATTTAATATTTCAAGTGAAGAATTATCTTGGTATTTAGATTTAAGAAAATATGGAGGAGTAAAACACGCTGGATTTGGGTTAGGGTTAGAAAGATTATTGATATATTTAACTGGAGTTGAAAATATTAGAGATGTAATACCTTTTCCAAGAACGCCAGGAAGTTGTGAGTATTAAAAAAGCATTTGAATGCTTTTTTTGCATAAAAAAAATTATTTTTGGCACTATAAAAGTAAGGGAGGAAAAATTATGAAAAAAATTATTTCCATTTTACTTACACTTATTTTATTTGTAGGTTGTGGTAATTTTAGAGCATCTCCTATTGGTGAGGTGGAAGACTTTTTATCAAAGTATCAAAAGTTAGATAGTGAAGTTATTGGTCAGTTGAATACTATTGTAGATGCCGATGCTAATTTAACAAGTGAGCAAAAAGTGGATTATAAGAATGCCATTAAGCGCCAATACAGAGATTTAACATATAATATTAAAGACGAAATAATTGATGGCGATACAGCAACTGTTACTGTTGAAATTGAAGTATATGATTATCATAAAGCATTGGTGATGGCTGAACAACATCTGAATGAAAACCCAGATGATTTTTTAACAGAAAATGATACATTTGACGAACGAAAATATTTTGATTATAAGACTGAACAAATGGCTAATACAACTGATAAAATAAAATATACTCTTAGTTTAACATTAACCAAACAAGATGAAAATTGGGTAATAGACAATATAAGTGAAACTGTTAGAACTAAAATACACGGTTTATATAATTACAGTTAAAGGGACTTTGGTCCTTTTTTGATGTTTATTTTAATATTATTAATAATTGACAAACGTTGGAAAGATGCTACAATATATTTTGTATTAGCAAAGGGGGCTTTAATAAAAATGCCAGCAATATTAAAAATAATGCAGACGGTTTTAACTTTTTCACTTGTAAATTGGGCGACTTATCTGCGGATTGAGTATGAGATTAATGACTTATTCAAAACAGATAATTATAAAATTTTAGAAGATGATTATCGGGGTTTTATACAAGAAATAAAAGAGTTTTTAAGTATTGGGTTATATATGTTAATCCCGATATGGCCCTTAAGAAAATTGTATCCTGCTTTGATGTGGGATAGCTATTTTAATCGATATGTACGTGAAGAATATACAAGAAGGAAAATAGATTATTTTTTTAGTGCAAAGATCGTCTCAATTTTAGAAAACGATAAGAAAGAAAAGAAAGACAGTAAGAAAACAAATAAAAATAACGATTATGAAATTAAAGAAGATATTATAGCATTATTGGAAGAAGAAAAAGAAAGATTATTAAAATTTAAAGAAGAGTGCAATAATCAAAATGAAAATAACCCAAATAATAAAACTAAAATTAAATAATAGTGAGATATTGAACATTTTAAGCATTAACTTGAAATGTTTTCATTTTATCATTTCATTTTTCAACTGTAATTCACATACACTTTTTTAGGTGATAATTAATGAAAAAGGTTATGCTTATTATAATATTGTTATTGATATTAATGCCAATTAAGATTGAAAGCATTAATATCAATAGTGAGTGCTTTATTTTAATGGATAGTGACAGTGGTAGAATATTAACGGGAAAAAATATTCATCGACAGAGATTGATTGCATCAATTACTAAGATTATGACAGCAGTTATAGCTATTGAATCTAATAAAATGAATGATTTAGTTAAAATAGATGAAACAATATTAAAAAGTTATGGTTCTAATATATATATTGAAATTAATGAAATAATGTCATTAAGAGATTTGATATATGGGTTGATGCTTAAAAGCGGTAATGATGCTGCGATGATGATAGCTCATCATTTATCTGGTTCTGAAGAAGAATTTGCAAAACTTATGAATAATAAAGCTAAGGAATTAGGAATGAATAATACTATATTTAGAAATCCACATGGTTTGGATGAAGAAACTGAGAATTATTCAACTGCGTATGATATAGCGCTTCTTACTAAATATGCTATGACCTTAGATGAATATCGTAAAATAGTTGGCACTAAAAAGCATTATGTTAAAACTAATTATAAAACTTATGAATGGGTTAATAAAAATCAATTATTATTCTCATATAAATATACAACAGGAGGTAAAAACGGTTATACTGAAAGGGCGAATAGAACATTAGTAACAACAGCGTCAAAAGATAATTTAAATTTAATCGTAGTTACTTTAAATGAATCTGAGCACTGGGGTGTACATAAATATTTGCATGACTATGGATTTGCAAATTATAAAAATTATAAAATTATTAGTAAAAATAATTTTAGATTGGTAGACGAATATTTTTATAAAGATAAATTATTTGTTAAAAATGATTATTATTATCCGCTAAAAGAGAAGGAAAAAGATAGTGTATATACTAAGGCCAAAATTATAAAATTTAATAATTATGATGATCATACTAAGGTAGGGGAAATTGAAATATATTTAAACGATGAAAAAATTCATACTCAGAATGTATATGTCCGAAAGATTAAGAGAAAATGGAATATATTTAGATGGTTAATTAATTTATTTATATGATTGAATTATGATAGTAAACAATATATAATAATTTTAGGTGATTAGATGGAAAGATTACAGAAAATTATTGCTAATAAGGGATATTGCTCAAGGAGAAAGGCCGAAAAATTAATTCTTGATGGCAAAGTAAAGGTAAACGGTAATATTGTTACTGAATTAGGGTTTAAAGCTGGTTCTAATGATGAGATAGTTGTAAATGATATAAAATTAGAGAACGTATTAAAGGAATACTTTTTGTTATATAAACCAAAAGGCGTGCTTAGCACAACAAGTGATGATAAGGGAAGAAAAACTATATTGGACTTGTTTAATATTAAAAATAGAATTTATCCTATAGGTAGATTGGATTATGATACAACAGGTATTATATTACTTACTAACGATGGTGAATTTGCAAATTTAATGATGCATCCTAGAAATGAAATTGATAAAGTGTATATAATTAAATTAAAAGGAATAATGAATGCTTCAGATATATATAGATTAAAAAATGGAATTATCTTAGATGGAGTAAAAACTGCTAAGGCAAAAGTAAAGATAAAAAAAGTTGATAAAAATAAAAATACCTCTATTGTTGAAATGACTATTCATGAAGGTAGATATCATCAAGTAAAAAGGATGTTTGAATCTCTTAATTATCAAATAGATAAATTAAAAAGAGAGCGTATTGCCTTTCTTGATTTAAGTGGATTAAAACCAGGAGAGCATAGAAGGGTTACTATAAAAGAGGTAAGGCAATTATATAATTTAGCAACAAAAAAGTAACTTTCTAGTTACTTTTTAATACTTATTGCTTCAGTAGGACAACTTTTAAGAGCATTCGTAATATTGTCTTTTTCGGCATCGTCACAGTCATTATTTTTTACATAAGCTAATCCCTCATCATTAAAATCAAATGTCTCAGGAGCAGTAGTTAAACAGATACCACAACCGATACATTTATTTTGATCTACACTTACTTTCATTTGTGCTACATCTCCTTCCCTATATTATTAAATTATATATTAATTTTTCAAAAAAACAACCTAAATAATTTTTATTATTTGAAAATGTTGAAAAAACATGCTAAAATTTAATTAGACTATAGAGGTGGATATGATGAAAAGTCGTATGGAAAAATATTATAATAATGAAATGGAAAATAATGAAAGAATTCAAAAAAACAAAAAATTATATGATACTATATATAACTTTGAATCTCTAACAAATGAAAATGATGTTGTCACTGCCAATGAAATGGAATTGAATCCAAATCTTTCTAATAGTAAAAGCAGGGAAGAATATCGCAAATTAAAGGAATATCAAAATATATTAAAAAAAGATAGAATTAGTATTAATAATAATATTGAATTAACTTCGCAAGAAGAAAAAAAAGTTTATGATATAAATAGCATTTTAGAAAAAGCTCGTTTAGAAAGAGGAATAGATGAGGACGAGAAAGAAAATCATCGTAAATTACGAAATACTCAGTATGATATTTTAAACAAATTAAATCTTGCTAATAAGGTGAGCGAAACTCTAGAGGAAACAAAATCAGATGAAGAAAGATTAAAAGAATTAATTAACACTATTACTATGAATAAAAGAGTATTGAATGATTTAGTTAAAAAAGATAATGGTGATTTATTATTTGATTTGTTACCTAGTGAAAATACTTTAGTCTCTGGCAGCTTAACTAGTTGTGTGATACAAGAAAAAACTTCTAGCAATGATGAAAATGAGCAGGAGAGTGCTAAATCATTTTATACTAGTGCATATGATTTCAATAATTCAGATTTTGAAGAGGCAAAGGAAACAGAAAATGTTGGCAAGTTAAATAATACACTAATAAAATTATTATTATTTATTTTGATTGTAATTATTACTACAGTTGTTTTATTTATATTAAATAATTATGTTGACTTGAATATATTTAGATAATAATTACAAATAAAAATCATCTATTTTGGGATTATTACTGAAATGGTTTTTTTTATATTTTTTATTTATCTCTGTTAAAACTACTAAAGCCTTTTCGTTTTTGTGATTAGTTATATCAGCAAGAGATATTATTCCCACTAATATATTATTATCTATTATTAATAGTCTTTTTATCTGTTTTTCAGCCATTAATTCACTCGCTTTTTCAATTGATGTATTAGAGTCTACAAATATGATTTCTTGTGTCATATATTTACTAATTTTGGCGTTATAATCTTCTTTATTAGCGATGCCTCTGATTATCATGTCACGATCAGTTATAACCCCAACAACAATGGCTTCATTCATAATAGGTAGAAATCCTATATCATATTTTTTCATCAATGTAGATGCCTTTAAAAAAGTATCGTCTTCATCTATTGTAATTATATTTATAGTCATAATGTCTTTGGCCTTATTTTTAAGCATAATTTTCATCCTTTCATATTTATGTTTTACAATATCTAAAAAAATATTACTATTCATATAGTTAAATAGGTGAAAATTATGGCTGGAAAAATTAAATTAAAGAAAATAAATAAAAAAATATATACTTACTCTCCGGCACTAACTATTTTAACTTCAGTTATCTTAATAGTAATTATATTAATAAAATATTTAAGTGACATTGCATCTCCAATTATATTTGCATATGCCCAATTAAGAGTAGAACAGTTAGGGAACCAAATTATCAATAATGCTGTATCAAAGGAAGTCTTAGAAGAATTAGATGTTAATAAATTATTTATAACTGCTAAAAATAGTAATGGCCAAATAGTTAGTATTGATTTTAATCCTATTATCGTGAATATAGTGTTAAATGAAGCTACTGATGTTATTCAAAAGAATTTAAAGGCGTTAGAAAAGGGCGAATTGCATTTAATAGATGATTATAAAAATATTTTTTTAGGGTATGATATAGAAAGATTGAGAAAAGGTATAATTTATGAAATGCCTTTAGGAATTATAACCAATAGTTCTTTACTAGCTAATTTAGGACCTAGAATACCAATTAAATTTTCATTAATGGGAAGCCTAGTTGCCAATATTGAAACAAAAATAAAAAATTATGGTATTAATAACATTATAATGGAGGTATTTATTTACATTAGGATAAATAATCGTCTAATATTGCCTTTATTATCTAAGGATATTAATTATATAATTACTATACCAGTAGTTACTAAAATAATGCCAGGAGAAATTCCCAAATTTTATCAATCTGGTATTAGTCAATCATCCTCAATATTAGCAATACCTATGGAATAATATGCTTTATCGTGTTATACTTTATATATGGTAGAGGAGAAATAAATGGTGAAGAAAAAAATAATGATTGCTAGCAATAAAAGAAACCTTATATATTTTATTGGGGTAATGATATTATCTTATTCATTATTTATTTTATTTAGTAATAAAGCAATTGATAATACAAAGATAGTGTTTCTAGCAAGTAGTACTACTAGTGTTAATCTTTATGATGGAAACTTTAATTTGGCTATTAATATTCCAAGAGGCTTAGAAGTTATTATAGATAGCGATAAGAGAGTTGAGAATGATAATAATATATATTATGAATTAGTAGTTAATGGTGAAAAATATTATGTAATGAATGATAATTTGGTTGATAACAAAAGAGAAGTTGTTTTGGAAAAAAAGATATATGTAAGAACTGCTATTAATTTATTAAGTTCTGAAGAGGAAGGAAAATTACTTGCATTAGTAAATAAGGGTGATGAATTAGAAGTTATAGGATATGATGAAATTAATAGTGAAGGCAAAGTAATTACATATAAAGTTAAACATAATGATTTGATAGGCAATATATATGCTAAATATACTGTGTTTGATAAAGAAAGTGCACTACTTCATTATCAGCCTGAAAAATATTATAATGTTCATTTTAATAGAGGAAATACTTATGGTGGAGGTCATGCTGGCAATTTAGATTACTATCCCGTTGAAAAATTTATTTTTGAAAATAATATAATGCCAGACCCTGTTTATGCCCTTTATTTAAATGCTAGTAGCAATGTTATATCTAATATTGAAAAATATATTGAATTAGCTGAAGGTACTGAAATAAATGCCTTTGTTGTTGACATAAAGGATAATAAATCAGGAGGTTATAAATCAGAAGTTATGAAAAAATATTCCATTACTAGTTATAATAAGGCTCACAATAGTTTCGAAGATTATAAACTAGCTATTAATAAATTAAAGGATGCAGGTTTTTATGTAATTGGTAGAATTACCTTGTTTAAGGACGAGTATTTTGTTAATGACAATCCAGAGTATGCTATTGCCAATAAAATAACTAATGAACCTTATTTACATCAAAATACTTATTGGCCAAGCCCTTTTCAAAGGTATGTTTGGGAGTATAATGTAGAACTTGCTAAAGAAGCGGTTAAAGAGATGGGATTTAATGAAATACAATTTGATTATGTGAGATTTCCAGATAGAACTGGTAGCGCCGAAAGGCAAGGGTTAATTGATTTCAAAAATGAGTATAATGAAGAAAAAGCCCAAGCTATTCAAAGGTTTTTAATGTATGCCTGTGATGAACTGCGTAAATTAAATGTTTATGTTTCAGCAGATGTATTTGGAGAATCAGCTCATACCTATGTAGCCGCTTATGGACAGTACTGGCCTGCAATTAGTAATGTGGTTGATGTAATTAGTGGCATGCCGTATCCTGATCATTTTAGTGCTCATGAGTATGGTTTTGAAGAAGTAGTATGGACAATTCCATATGATTTATTATATCATTGGGGTAAAAATTATGTTATGAAGAGACAGCAAGAAATACCTACTCCTGCTAAACTAAGAACTTGGGTGCAGGGCTATGATACGATTCGTGCTCCTTATATAATATACAATGCTGATAAAGTAGAAGCACAAATAAGAGGTTTATTTGATGCAGGTTTAAATAATGGTTATATGATATGGAATGCTAAGTCTAGTTTAAGTAAATATAAGGCTCAAATTGAGGCTTATAAAAAAGATTATAGATAGGAAGTATATATGAAAAAAATAATAATTAATAATGTTGAATATGAATTAATGAATAATTATAAGGATTCTTTTAATGAAACAGAATTTAATGAAAAATGTACTGATTACTTTTATGATTATGATTATATAGTAGGTGATTATGCATATAATCGTTTGCGTTTAAAGGGATTTTACAATGGCAATAATAAACAAGCAAAAGATATTAACAATATCAAAAATTTAGATAAATATATAAAAGATTATTGTGCATATGACTGTAGATACTATGTAATTAAGAAAAAATAATATTTACATGATTTGACAAAAATAATTATAAAGCAATAGTATTATTTTAATATCATGATATACTTATAGTAAGGAATAAGGAGGGCTAACAATAATGAATGAAGAAAGAAAACAATTAACAATTATTGATAAATTAGGGAATAAAACTCAGGTTGAAGTGGTGGTCGCTTTTAAAATTGAAGCGATCAATAAAGATTATGTTGTCTATACGATGAACCAAAAAGATGAAAATGGCAATATTACTCTTTATGCATCAACAATAGAGGAAATAAATGGGGAAAAGCAGTTAGTGGGAATACGCACTGATGAAGAATGGCAAAAAATTAAAGAAATTATTAGAGAGTTAGCTAAAGTTGAGTAGCTTAAGGGGTGATATTATATGTCGGAGAAAGTAGAACAAATAGGTATAAAATTAATTGATTTGCCTTTAGAAATAAAGAAAACAGATGCTAAAGTATTTGGGGCAACTGATTATATATTTAACAGAGTTAAAAGATTTTTTTTAGCGACTTTTAAAAAAGTAGTTTATCAAACTAGTGATCAAGTGAAAAAAGCGGAAGAAAAATTAGGTATTAAAATCGAAACATTAGATAGCGAAATTAAGATGGCTGATGTGGATAAAGTAAAGCTAATAAAGGTTCCGGCTGCTTATTTTAGCAACCTAACTAAATTAATTTATGGTCGTATTGCAAGGCAGGAAAGTAAACCTGTTGAAATAGATGCAAAAGAACCAAATATAGAGTTGAGAAACTTAGATGAAGTTTTGAATAATCTTAATGCAACAACGGAAAAAGTAGTTCCTTTTAAAGATGTTGCTAGTGGTGTAACAATAATTAGTCAAGGTGATAACAATTATTTATTTGATAGTAATGGTAAAGAATTGCCTAATCCCGATTATGATACAATTAATTATTTTAAAACACTAAGAGATAATTCTTTAAATCCGGTTCAACTAACAAGTAATAAGATTGAAGAAAAAGTTGTGGCAGTTGAGCCAGAGGTTAAAGTTGAAGAAAAAGTTGTGGCAGTTGAGCCAGAAGTCAAAGCTGAAGAAAAAATTGAAAATGTTGAAGTTAACAGGCCAAGTGATTTAGAAGAATTAGTTAGCAGTATTGGTAATAAGCAATATGAAAAAAGAATATATGAAGATGGTACAATAGCCATTAATAATGATAAAGAGTATCATTTGTTTGACGCTAGTGGTAAAGAATATGGTTATGATGTAGAGAGATCGGTTTATTATGATAGAAAAGTACCAGTAAGTGTTGATAAATATAATGAGATAAAAGAGGTAACAGAACCTTTAGTTCAAACTACCTCGGTAGATTCTGCATTATTTGAACAAATTATGGCTGAAAAAAAGGTTTTAGAATTAAAACTAGCAGCATCAGAAGAAAGAAATAAGTGGTTAATGGAGCAAGTGTCATCAAGAATAGATGCTATTGACGGCAAAATAGCTAATGTAATGGTCAATACTAAAAGTATCGATGATAAAACAACAATTGTTAAAGATGCTTTAGGAACAGTATTAAAAAGCATTGGTGCTCAATTACAAATGGGTAGTGATTTGAAGCAACAGCTTAATAATGCTCAATCAGTTGTTGATGCATCAGCCATTCAGTACACAAAAGAATAAGTAAAAAAGGTATCCTTTCTTGGATGCCTTTTTATTTGTTAGCAATTGTACTCGAACAAGCGGCCACTATAGCGGCTACTATATCATCTAGAAATGTTGTGCATATTCTTTTTTCTTTACCTAATTGATCAATTCTGCCTATTATATATGGTTTTTCCTTATCTAAATACCCAAAATTAGTTAATGCTATTGAGCCAAATCTATTAACAATACTTAAAGCTAATATTTCATCTATACCATAAATGCCTTTGTCATTAGTTATAAGATCAACTACTTCTTTATCTAAAAGATTAGTTTCGGCTGCTTTATCAATAGCTATACCAGTTAATATGGCATATATAACTTCTTTTTCTTCTAAAACAGATAAAACTATTTCTTGACAATATTCATGCGTAATCGTTGTATATTGCTTTTGTAAATCATATACAATTAGTGCTATATCATGAATTGTAACCCCTCGTTCTTCTAATCTTTTAATTGCGATTTCTTTTAAATTAACCATGTGTTCGTCTCCTTCAAAATTCATATTTTTTTTGTTTATTTCATAATATTTTATGAGGTGAATACATGAAAAATTATATTAATTATTATTATAATTTGTTTCCAGATTATATTCACCAAGAAAATAAATATTTTTATTTTTTTTACAATAACGAAAAATATTTTTTGTTTATATCTGAACGATTATACAGCGAGTTAATTGTATTATTTGAACTTAATTTAGCAATGCTAAAAAGAAATATATTGGTTCATCAAATGTTATTAAATAAAGATAAACAAATAATTACTCTAATTGATAATATACCATATATACTTATGAAAGTCTATGTCGATGAAAAAAAGGTAGTTACATTAAGTGATATCAACTATATAAATGTAAATATAAATAATTATTCGGTGAACAACATAGCTTTATTAAACAGAAGTAATTGGATTAAATTATGGAGTGACAAAATTGATTATTTAGAATATCAAATTACTCAAATAGGGAGAAAATATCCATTATTAAGGGAATCTTTTAGTTACTTTATTGGGCTGGCTGAAAATGCTATTTCTTATATAAAAAATACTTATATTGATTTTAATATTAATGAATATAATAATTTAGTTGTATCTCACAGAAGAATAAATGATAATTACACACTATTAGAAAATAACAATCCTATTAATTTTGTACTAGATTCTAGAGTAAGAGATTTTAGTGAATACATAAAATTTAATTTTTTTCATAGTAACAAAAATTTATGGAATGAAATATATTATTATTTAAGATATAACAATTTATCAGTATTAGAATATCGTCTATTATATGGTAGATTATTATTCCCATCATTTTATTTTGATATATATGAAAATATTTTAAATAATATTGTTGATGAGAAAGAAATATTAAAAATAATTAATAAAATTGATGCGTATGAACGGTTCCTTGCGCAGTTTAACTCATATATTAAATTGAATGGAAATATTCCTGAAATAACCTGGCTTAAATTAAAATAAAAAAATTAGTATAAATTATACATACTAATTTTTAATTATTTATATTTAAAACACTTATAACTTCTGGTATTTCTTCAATTAAGGCAACTTCTATACCTTCTTTTAATGTTTGGTCTAGCATAGGGCAATTCTGGCACGCCCCAACAAATCTAACATATACAATGCCGTCTTCATATTTAACGAATTCAACATCGCCACCATCGCTTTGTAAATACGGTTTTAATTTTTCTAATACTGTTAATATTCTTTCTTCGATACTATTCATTATATCACCTATAATCATTATACAGTAAATTATTAGAAAAAGTAAAGATATATAAATCTTTATGATATAATAAAATAAGCGATAGAAGGTGGAATATGACAAATTTAATAGCTGGAAGAGTAGTAGTTGGGTCTGTTACTGGAATTGAGCCTTACGGTATTTTTGTTAATTTAGATGAGTATTATAATGGTTTAATTCATATATCTGAGATATCAAATGGTTTTGTTAGAGATATTAATGATTTTGTAACTAATGGAGAAAAAATATATGTGAAGATTATTGATATAAATGAAGATACCTTTCAAGTTAGACTGAGCATTAAGGATATTAATTATAAAATTAAGAGACAGGATAGACGCAGGATTGCTGAAACAAGGTTAGGGTTTAGTAATTTAAGAGATAATTTACCCAAATGGATTGAGGATAAATTGATGGAAATTAATTGTAATTAGCGAATGTGTAAATATTTAATAAAAAACTTATAGTATATTGACAAAGGGGTGTATAGATGTTATATTAGTTATCGTCTAACAAATGGATAATTAGCTCAGTTGGTTAGAGCACCTGCCTTACAAGCAGGGGGTCGTAGGTTCGAGTCCTACATTGTCCACCATTTTTGTGCCGGAATAGCTCAATTGGCAGAGCAACTGACTTGTAATCAGTAGGTTACGGGTTCAATTCCTGTTTCCGGCACCACTTTTAGTGGAGAGATAGCGAAGTGGCTAAACGCGGCAGACTGTAAATCTGTTCCTTCGGGTTCGGTGGTTCGAATCCACCTCTCTCCACCATTTGTTTTGCCTCGTAGCCAAGTGGTAAGGCATCAGACTTTGACTCTGACATTTCGCTAGTTCGAATCTAGCCGAGGCAACCAAATTATCTGTCCCGTTAGCTCAGTTGGCAGAGCATTTGACTTTTAATCAAAGGGTCATAGGTTCGAATCCTATACGGGACACCATTTAATGCCTGAATGGCGGAATAGGTAGACGCACAGGACTTAAAATCCTGCGGGAGTCAAATCCCGTGCCGGTTCAAGTCCGGCTTTAGGCACCATTTTACGGAGGAATACCCAAGTCTGGTTGAAGGGATCGGTCTTGAAAACCGAAAGGTCGTGCAAACGGCGCGGGGGTTCGAATCCCTCTTCCTCCGCCATATAAAATTTTATAGTAACATCGCGGGGTGGAGCAGTCCGGTAGCTCGTTGGGCTCATAACCCGAAGGTCGTAGGTTCAAATCCTGCCCCCGCAACCAATGATTATAAAGAGATGCAAGCAATTGCATCTTTTTCATTATTAATAAAACACATAATAATTTAATTTTTATATTTTATGATTTGCATATGGTTTATTTTAAATATTAAACCAGACAAAAAAGCAATAATTTAATTGATTAAATCTAAATAATATGATAAATTAATTACAGGGTGTGGTATGAATGAAAAAAGAAGTAGTAAATAGAATTAATTAGACTAGAAAACTGTAAATGGTTACTAGTCTTTTATTATATAAAATGAAGGAGGCAATAGGATGGCGGAAAAAAGAAAAAAAATTAGTTATGATATGGAAGTTTTATTTTGCATTGAAGTGCTTAAAGGCATGGGTAAGATTAAAGATTGGAAAGAAGGGGCTAGATTATATTTTGATTTAACTAAACAAGAAGTAGCGCCTAATTCTTTAGCAAGAAAAGTTGGTAGTATTATGTTGTCAGATATTAATCATCAAAAGTTTCTTCTTTGCTTACGTGATTGCGAAAAAACTTTATCATTATATGAAGAGGGCATTAGCAAGGTGACAGATGCTAGAGTGGAAAGAAATAATGATTTATCTGAAAAAATAGTTCAAACATTTGCCATTACTGATAATGATTTAATTACTAAGTTTGGCATAGATTTAAATTCTGATGACACTTTAACTAAGAAGAGGAAAATAATGATTAAGTTTAGTGATGATATCTTTTTATTAGAGTATTTAGGATTTGATCCAGGACGTTTTGAGATTAAAAAATTTGATATTGGATCTTGGTCAACTCCAGTCAAGGAGGAATATAAGACGGGCGAAAAATTGGTAATAGAGGTGTTGAATGAAAAATACAATGTTGTTGTTGGACCAAGAAAAAAACCTTTATTTTATATTTCACGCGAAGAATGTGAACATTTCCTAGATGAATTTCTTAAAAGAAAACGTTTAACTCCATTTGATTTATTTAATGAAAAATTCCAGGGTGAATTTGATTTGAAGCCGGTTGATATCTCACAGAAAAATAATAGATATATAATGATATGTCCTGGTTTAGAATTGCATTTAGGCAAGCTAGGTTCAGTTGTAGATTATGAAGATTATTCTACTAAACAAGCGATGTGGCGTCTTAGATTTGTTGCTAAGGCATTAGTTGAATATCAAAAAAAATATAATGCAAGTAAACTATTGCTTGGCATCGGGAATGACTATTTTAATTCGGATACAACAGATGATAAAACAACGGCAGGGACTCCGCAGAATAATGATACGAGATTCAAAGAAGTTTATCTTTGGGGTAAAATTGGATACATGCGTTTGATAGAAACTGCTAAGGAATATTTCGATGAGGTTATTTTAAAGGGTAATCCTGGTAATCATGATGAAAAATCTAGTTATAGTTTGTTGACTTTTCTTTATTATATATATGATTTAATGAAAGATAAAAAAGTAAAAATAAATATTACTTATGAAGATTTGCGTTTTACGACTGGTTATGTATTTGGCGATAATTTAATTGTTTTTTCTCATGGAAAAAGCCCAGAAGGTAAGTCATTAAACGATCAACGTTTAGCAGAAGCTGTAAGAAATTATTTTCCTAATGAGTTTCACCAGGCAAAACGTGTGTATGTATTTGCCGGTCATTTACATAAAGATTCTAAATATACTTATGGTAATGTAACTATTATTAGAACAGCTGCTTTAACAGGGGTAGAAAATTGGCATTATTCTAATAGTTATATTGCGGATAGACAAGGACATAGTTTATATGTTATAGACAAGGAAAGAGGCCTTATAGGCACCGAATATATCACTCTTAATGATAAGGATAAAGTAGAAAAAATTGGAGCTATTAGTAGAGAACCAAAGGCAGATGTTAACGAAGAGATGATTGATGCCTTAAATTTATCTAGTACGGTGGTAGAGGAAGAAAAATTAATTAAAGAACTGGATGATGTTGATTTTTTAATTGATCAAATTGATGAAAAGTATTGTGAAGTAATTAATAATCTTATGGTAACACTTGATATTAATAAAGATTCCTTGACTAAAGAACAATTAATCGCCGTAAAAAACGCACTTGGATATTATAATCAGATTGAACCGATTGAACAAAGAAGAGATATAGCAAAAAGATATTTAAAAAAATAAGTGAGGTGTAATATTAAACCTTTTCATATATTGTGTAAAGTGAGTTTACTTTAATTTTGGGAAGCAACAATGTAAAATAATTATAATGTTAAGTATGATATAATAGTTCTTGATGTATAAGACAATTCAAACTAAAATATAATTAATAAACGAGGTGTATAGCGTGTTTAATATTAAGCAATTAATAATTGGTTTTACTATTGGCGGAGGGATGATACTTCCAGGAGTTAGTGGTGGTGTTTTAGCTGTAGTATTTGGCATATATGAAAAACTAATAGATGCAGTCTTAAATTTTTTTAAGGACTGGAAAAAACATTTAGTTTTTCTTTTGCCAATATTAATCGGTGTTGTTATTGGCGTTATCACTTTTGGTAGAGTCTTAAGTTTTGTATTTCAGGATTATCCTATGGAGGCTGGTTTTACTTTTATCGGCTTAATATTGGGGGGAATTCCAGTATTATTTAATAAAATTAAAACAAGGGATACAAAGAAAATAAATATGCTAATGCTTGGACTGGCATTTGCATTATCTTTATTATTATTTGTTTTAGGTAAAAACACATTTGATATAAATTTTTCCAACTATATGGGCAGTGAATATACATTTTCAATATTATTGTTTATTACAGGAATTATCTATATATCTGGCAAAATAATTCCAGGTATTAGTGGCTCTTTTTTGCTTATGTTAGTAGGCATGTATGAATATACATTGGATATTGTTTCTAGACCTTTTGCATTAACTAGCTCTGAGCAGATGCAACTTATCCCAATTTTTCTTGGTGTAATTGTCGGAGCATTATTATTGCTAAGGTTAATGAATAAATTAATTAATGAATATCATAATGATACATATAGTGCTATAATAGGGTTTGTAATTGGTTCTATTGCAGCGATTTATCCTGGTTTTAATTTTGATTATCGGGGGTTAATTAGCGTTACTTTATTGATATTAGCATTTGCAATGTCATACCTTTTTTCACTTAGTGAAAAAGTTAAGAGGTAGAAGAAATATCAAAAATTATGAAAATGGGTATAAAGCTATTGACAAGAAAGATAAATATTTAGTATACTAAAAAAGCAATTAGTATTTGGTCCCGTAGTGTAGCGGTTTAACATGTCCGCCTGTCACGCGGAAGATCGCGGGTTCGAATCCCGTCGGGACCGCCATTTGTGGCTTCGTAGCTCAGTGGTAGAGCAGAGGACTGAAAATCCTCGTGTCGGCGGTTCAATCCCGTCCGAAGCCACCATTTAATAGATAAGAATTTTTGCTCCCGATGTAATGCGCCCGTAGCTCAATTGGATAGAGCATTTGACTACGGATCAAAAGGTTATGGGTTCAAATCCTATCGGGCGCGCCATTTTAAATTAATAATAATATCAATTTAAAATTTAATTCATATAATATGATTAAAATTGAATTACATATGACAAAAAGGTTATATTATTAATATAGAAAATAGAAGTAAAATTTGGTTGCATTGACCTTTTTTTTATGATATTATTATAATGCATTTATGTGAATATTTTTCGGGAAGTAGCACAACTTGGTAGTGCACCTGGTTTGGGACCAGGGGGTTGCAGGTTCAAATCCTGTCTTCCCGACCATCTAATTGTGATGGGGCATTGGCTCAGCTGGTAGAGCGCCTCGCTTGCACCGAGGAGGTCAGCGGTTCGAATCCGCTATGCTCCACCATATTTTTTTTAGGATAAGAAAGGAAGGGTGTACGTGAATAACAGTTTTGAAAATGACAAGAAAGCAGTAAATATTAGTGAGAATGATAGTGCTTTACATCCAGAACATGATGTAGAAGTAAAAGAAACCAAAAATTCCGCAAAATCTGAAGCAATGGTTAATGAGGTTCCGTTAAGAACTGAAAATACTACTGATTATGAAGATGATGGGGATTTTGAAGACGAAGATGAAGAAGAATGTGATGAAGAATGTGAATGTGAAGACGAAGATGAGGATGAAAAGTCGTAATAATTAAAGTAAAAAAGCTCTAAATCGAGCTTTTTTTAATTTGTATATCTTAATGATTGATTAGAAATATTAAAAATTATTCCTATCATTATCATATATGATAATGTGCTAGAACCACCATAACTTATGAATGGTAATGTTATACCTGTAATCGGCAGTAATCCAATAGTCATTCCAATATTTTGAATTTGTTGATATATTAACATGCCTGCAATTCCAGCTATAACATATTTATTCATATTGCTAATATTTTTATTATTAATATTTATTATTCTAGTATTAAAAAATATTAATAATCCTATTAGGGCAATAGAACCAACTAAACCATAATTGCTAGCAAAGACAGCAAATACAAAATCTGTCTGTGGTTCTGGAAAATAAACAGGCGTGTTATTAAAACCATGTCCTGTAATTCCTGCAGAACCGATGGCAGTAATAGCATTTTCAAGTTGCATACCAGCGCCGCTTGACCATGCAAATATTCTATCTAAACGATAAAATAAGTTAGTTCCAAAGATATCAACAAATAATTCTTGATTAATAGAATATATGCCAAATATTATAAGGCAAAAAATAATAGCAAAACTTAAAAAAGCTAAAAACCAACCATATCTAATTCCTGAAACAAATAACATTGCAACTGCTATTACTAAATAAATTATAACTATTCCAGTATCTGGTTGAAGAAAAGTCAATATTATTGGTATGCCTACTATAACTAAAACTTTAGTTAAAAACTTTAGTTCGTCTTTAATAGTTGGGTCACTATAGTCCTCATTAAATTCATCGATTACTTTAGCCAATGTTATTATTAAGAATACTTTCATAAATTCACTAGGTTGAATGGTTCCTATACCCGGGATTATAAACCAACATTGGGCACCATTTATAGTAGGTGCAAATAAAAGAATTGCGATAAGTGATATCACACCTACAATATATAAAAACCATATATTTCTATATATATATTCATTACCAATTGCCATTAGTCCATAAGCAATGCCAAAACCAATGATGAACCAAACTATTTGTTTAATATATAAATTATCTAAATGATTAGGTAATAAGTTTTGAGTACTATATATAGTAGTTATACTAATAATAGATAAAATAATAAGAGAAAATAATATGCCATTATCAACCTTATATTGAGATATTTTTTTCATTCTTATCACCTATTTCTATATTTATATTATACCATGAAACTTTTGTAAACTTTTATCATAAAATAATATTGAAAAGGATAGTGATATAAATGGAAAAATTAAAACCTAAAATATTTGTCAATAAAATTGGCAAATTAATTAATAATTGCCAAAAAATTTATTATTCTAAGGTAGCAACAAACAGTATAAAAACAGATAGTTTACACAAAGAAAGCAATAATTCTAAAATTGATAAATTTATTAGAATGAATATTAATCAAAAAATAAGCTCTCTCATGAATTTGCCAAAATACTTATATGATATTGATTTAGTTATTGTTACTGAAGATGATGTAATTGAAACTAAGATTATTGGCAAAAATAACAATAATTTAATTACTGTTAATAATACGTTAATTCCAGTTAAAGACATCTTAGATATTTCAATAAAAAAATAAAAGGCATTTAAGCCTTTTATTAGAAATTAGCAAACCCCTGCTACAAACGTATCTGGCAAACATCTTAAAGCACAGAAACAACACAAGTTAACGGTGAAGAATGTATTTGTTTTCTTAAATATACATTTAGAACATTTTTTAATTGGGATTAGTACTCTAAATGTTGCTGTACAAGGTCCTAGTTTTTCTAATCTAAATACAGTTGAACTGCATTTTATTTTATGTTTGTCATGGCCGGCACTATCAAATTTGCTTAAATTTGCAATGTTGTCATCATCATTTTCTGATAATGTAGCAATTGCTGGACAATCATCATCTATTGGCATTTCCCAAGGTTCATTATTTTGGGTATAAAGCATAACCGGCCTAGTGTTAAAGCATTGAGCAATTGGTTGAGGGCCTAGGAAAGGACGATCGCATGTAGGTATTGTTTCATTTATTACATCAGTATTTTCTTGGAGTCTTAATATTACTGCTAATGTTTCTCTTAAACCACAGCAATCTCTATCTTTGAAATTTTTGCAATCTAGGCTAGACATATTTGAAACCACTCCTTCTTTTATATTTTCATTATTAACATATTCACTTAATTCATTGAGGTGTATAGTTAATACCTAGCATATACAAATAAGATAAATATATTTTATATTTATGAACAATAAAAAATACTTATATTGTAAATAAGCATTTCTAATTCTTGTTAATAATTTTATAAAGAGTATTATCTTTTTAGTACTTTTACATAATTGCTTACGCTATCACGATTATATATTTTTTCAGGATTTTCCATAATGACATTCATTATTTTTTCATTTTCAACTATTTTTAATAATAAAGTTGGCAGTAGCGTGTGTTCAATTGCACAAGTAAACTTTGATTTGGTTGATGTCAGCCCATTTTCCCAGATATTAGCCATAGGACATCCGCCTAAACAAATTAGTCTAAACTGACAGATGCTGCATCCTCCATTTTGATGTATATAATCAAGTTTATTTAATATTTCAATATTTTCTGCAAAAATTTCTACTTTTTCGCCAATTTTCCCTATCATTAATTTATCTGAGTATGGATCATTTTTCTTAGCAATTTCTATGCAAGAAGTAATCATTCCTTCTGGGGTAACAGTAAAATTCCCATGACCCATTCCGCAATATTTTCCATTACTTGGTTTGGAAAAATAATTTGTATTAATTGATATCGGCAAATCATTATTAGCAACATATTCAATAACTTCAACTAATTTGTTGGCAAACGTAATTGGATTAGGTTGTAAACTTTTCGTACCTCTTGAAACATCAGTCATTACGCAAGGTTCAATTTTAACCGCTTTAACTTCTAATTTTATTAGTGTATTAATTATTTCAATCATTTTATTTACTGTTTGCGAAGTAATTGTGCACTGTATTGTAGGACTAATGCCATTCAATATTAATTTTTTAATATTAGTCTCAACAATTCTTTTAGAAGAATTATTATTATAAAAAGGTCTTTGAAAATCTTGGCCTACTGCATCATATGATATTCTAATGTTTGCTTTTCTATCAATTAACCAACTCAATACATTAGTGCCAAAAGTTCCATTGGTAACTACATGGATTTCTACATTCTCAAATAATAGATCAGCATAATTTACTATTTCTTTTATCAAATCTAAATTTAGTAACGGTTCTCCGCCACCAAGAAAACACAAATCTAAAACCTTAGCTTCTTTCTTGGTTTTTCTAATATGGTTCATTGCTTTTATAACGGTTTCCATTGTAATTACTTCCTTAGAATCCCCGCCATTAGAATAACAATATATACACTTGAGATTACAATCAAACGTTGGTATTATTCCTAATAAAACCCTATCGATTGGTTTGCTAGTTTTATAATCTTTTGTATTTTCATAAATTTCTAGCTTTGCTTCTTCTAATTCTTTATCTGATTTATTCAATGCATAAATGATTTGACCAGGTGCAATAATGGCATAATCATTTCCTTTAGTTAATTTTACAGTTGTTATATTATTCATATTAACCTCCACTATATTTAAATAATACGCCGATAAAATAATTTTATTATAATAATAATAGCATTTCA
>DBNY01000047.1 GCA_002299475.1 Caryophanales bacterium UBA660
GCAAGTATTATTATTTGCTGCATGTGCATTTGTAATATCATATTTATATTTTTATAGTATTATAATTTCAATTATGTATTCCATAATTGCTGTTGCAATTGTTCCATACTTAACATATTTGAAATATAAAAGAATCTATAGCGAATTTATATTTGAACAAATTCAGGTATATACAACTAATACTATTATGGAGTTTATGACGACGCAGTCATTTGTAAAAGCACTAGAGGGTGTTTATTCCTCTGGAGTATTAGAGGAACCCTTATTATCAGATGTTAAAACAATGATAAATCTTTCTTATAAAGAGGGGGATATTTCAGAGGCCCTTAATTATATGAATAGTAGATATAAATATCGAATAACTACTAATATGCATCAGTTGTTTTTACAAATTACAAAAGAAGGTGCAAAAGAAACAAGCCAAGTATTAGAAAACATGTTATTAGATATAGATATGTTAGTTGAAAGTGTTTATCGTGATCGAATGGATAGAACTAGTTTTCATAGATCATTTTTACAATACGGATTTATGCTATATTTATTAATTATGTTAGTACAATATTTATTAGGTATAGATACATATTTAATTTTATTAGAAGAATCAATAGTTAGGATATTATTACATGGTATAGTTATATTTAATAGTTATTTTCTATTGAATGGCGAAAAATATTATAATGAGAATGTGGGTGCTGAATAATGGAAGCATTACTAGTTGGAATTATTTTGTTATTTATATTAGAGTATGATCAAAAGATAAATACTAATAAGTTTATAAAAGATAATGAATTTTATTTTAAAAGTTTAAAAGAAAAAGATTATGAATTTTACGTGAGAGCAAAATATGGTGAGAGCGTAGATATTGATAAATTGTTTTCTACTAGAATTAGAAACGGAATTATAACATTTATTATTTTTATGTTCTTTTTTCTAAGCAGATTAAATTTTCTGAATGTAATGGCTGCTTTACTTATTTCTTATTTAGTATATAAATCACAATACACTAGTTTAAGGGGCTACTACAGAAAACATTTGCATCAAATTGATTCTATGTTGCCATACTATTTAAAAAACATTGAAATATTAATTCAACACTACACAGTGCCTATGGCAATTATGAAATCACTTGAGGAAGCCCCTGATATTTTTAAATTAGGATTGCGTAAAATGATAAATAGAATTGGTTCTGGCGATTCAAGTATTGAGCCTTATATGGAATTTGCACGTGAGTATCCGGTTCGAGATTCAATGAGAATGATGAGACTTCTATATAGATTAGGTCTTGGTGCTCAAGAAAACAAACAGGAACAATTGTTAATGTTTGCTAGAACGGTGTCAACATTACAAGGGAAAGCAAGAGAACAAAAATATAGAGATAGACTTGCTAATATGGAAAAAAGAACCTTAGTAATGCTAGTAGTAACTGGCGCTGGAACAATGGCTATACTTTTACTGTCAATGTTGATGGTTTTTCAGTTTTAATTATTGTAAATATGAGAAAAATAATATATAATTATAATATCTATAGGTAATAGAAGGAGGAGATTTTAATGAAAGAAGCTGCAGGAGAGTTAAACATGACAGTGGTTACTATTATCGCTGTGGGTACAATATTAGCATTTTTAACTTGGTTTTTACCTAGTGTAGTGTTTCCAGCGATTCAAAATCAGTGGAATAATGAAAGAGATCCTATTCCAATTAGTTATGTGAATATTAACTATAAAAATTCTATATAGTAAAAGGTGGTTTAAATTATGAGAGAAGCCACAGGAGGAGCATTATTAATAAAAATAATGCTGACTTTTATTGCTATTTACGTTTCTTTCTTGGCTATTTCTGTTAATTATGCATTGGCTTTTAGAGTTAAAAGTAAACTAATAACAATTATAGAAGTTAATGAAGGATGGGCGGTTAATAGTCCAGCTGATAGAGAAATAGTAGCTTTTCTAGAACAAGTAGGCTACACCAGAAAAGGTGATAAATGGTATGATATTACTGAAGTTTCTACAGCTAGGGGATCATATTATAAAGTTACTACATATATCTCATTTGAATTTCCTGTGGTTGGAACGTTTTTTACGTTCCCAATTACTGGCGAAACAAAAATAATATTTAAGTAAAGCATAAAGAAAGATATGGTGGTTATATGAATGTAATTATTGCCAATAAATATCAATCATTACTTACTACTCTTGAAATTGATGTAATTAAGTCAATGAATGGAGTTTTTGAAGTTGATGAACTACTTAGGACATTTGAGAATTTCTTTTTTAATAAAATGATATTAGATATTACAGCGATTAAGAATTATGATAATATAGCCAATATTCAAAGACTATCTGTAGGATTAAATATGGAGAAGGTAATATTGTTGTTGGATGATTCAGAAAGAACATTGTCATCTTCATATTTATCTAAATTGATATCGCTTGGAATATATAATTTCACTACCAATAAAGAAGGTGTAATGTATTTATATTCTAATACTAATACCTACAAAGATGTTGCTCATATTCATCAATTAGGAGATATGGACGAAACTCCAAATGATGGAATTAGTGATACAAAAACAAGAATATTAGGCGTCAAAAATATTACTGAAAATGCAGGTGCTACAACATTGATATATATGTTGAAAAAACAACTATCTAAAAATTATTCAGTTGTTGGCGTTGAAGTAGATAAGAGTGATTTTATATATTTTCATGACAAAGAGCTAGTGAGTTTGTCAAGTAAAGATTTGGCAGCAGAATTAATGAAAATAAAAAATAAAAAGGTTATATTAATTGATTTAAAAAATTATGAACATGAAGAAATATGTAATGACATAATATATTTAATAGAGCCATCAACCATTAAATTAAATAAATTAATGCAAAAGGATGCAAGAATATTTGAAAAACTTCTTGGGAAAAAAGTTGTACTTAATATGAGTCTTTTAAGTCCTAAAGATGTTGTAGATTTTGAATATGAATCTAAAATAAAGGTTTTCTTTAATATACCGCCATTAGATGAAAGAAAAAATGATAATTTAGCACTAGATGTTCTTTTAACTAAATTAGGGTTTATTAGACAAAATAATGAACAAAGATCAAAAAGATAAATTTTTGCTTTATTTTAATCACAAATTAAGTTATAATACAATCAAATGGAAGTAAATTCCATGTATTTAATATGAAGGAGGGTTTATTTATGTATATTTTAACAGAGGTAGGAGCTAATGTTTGCCCGCAAGAACTAGAAAAAGTATTTCAATTTGTTAATAGCCTATTAAATTTAATAAAAATTGCAGTGCCAATATTATTAATACTTGTTGGGAGTGTTGATTTAGCAAAAGCGGTAATTGCAGGAGAAGACAAAGATATAAAAGCAGCGCAAGGAATGCTTCTTAAGAGAACAGGAGCAGCAGTTGCTGTGTTCTTTGTAGGGACATTAGTAGCTCTTGTTATGAGTTTAGTAAATGAGGATTGGAATAATTGCCTTAATCAACAATCAAATAATTACAATAATAGTAGTATAGCAGTTATTCACAAACATTAATATTTTCTATAATTATAACCAGATATTGATGAATTATAAAAAAATAATATTTAAATAAAATAAAACCTATAATGGGATGATAGATATAATGTCGTCCCTTATAGGTTTTTTTGCAATTAATTATTGTTCTTATTTGAAGCCTACTCTTTTAAAAATATATATTATATATTGTAAAGGTCAATATAAAGAATGGCAGGGGGGGTTTATTTTGATCATAGATTATGTTATAATTTAAGCAGATGGAGCAAATTCCATGTATTTAATATGAAGGAGGTTTTGTTTATGTATATTTTAACTGAGGTAGGAGCTAATGTTTGCCCGCAAGAATTAGAAAAAGTATTTCAATTTGTTAATAGCCTATTAAATTTAATAAAAATTGCAGTGCCAATATTATTAATAATTGTTGGGAGTGTTGACTTAGCAAAAGCAGTAATTGCAGGAGAAGACAAAGATATAAA
>DBNY01000056.1 GCA_002299475.1 Caryophanales bacterium UBA660
ATACTATCTCCTAATTATCTTCTATAACATAAGTATATCAAAAAAAAGGTTTGTTATAAACCTTTTCTTAATCTTTTTAAAATCAATTAATTATTACTTAACTTCTTGCCAACCCTCTATTATATTATTAGACACATAATAATACTTATTATCTCCTACTTCTTTAAGTACAATCCTATTTTTTCTATAGCTATATTCATACTCCGGATTTTGAATAGCTACTTGGGCAAATGAAACCCCGCTCCATATATCATTCTTAATTGCATCAAATTTTTCTCTATCAACAAATGTATCTTTTTCTTCATCATACTTTGCTGTAACAGCTACCTCATATATTTCAAGCTCTACTTTGTTTAGTCCTATTTTTCTATAACCATCTAGATGATATAATGTTTTAACTTCGGTATAGCTACCTATTCCGCCAATACCACTACCCCTATAGTAAACACCATACTGGCTGTTAAAATTATCAGCATTATTGTGGTTATATTTTTTTCCCACATTTTTAAGTGTTATATCGTCAATAAAATTCTTATCAAAAGTTAAAGTATAATCCATGTCGGTTGATATTTTTATATCCTCATCTTTAGGATATTTATCTCTGTTTTCATTTAACCAATTAACATAATATGGATGAAATGGGCAATTTTCCGTTAAACATTCGCTTATTGGCTTTAATATATATAAATCTTCTGCCAGCGATACAAAGTCATTGACATTTAATTGGTTAATGTTGTCAAATTCTACATCAGTCATCCTTATTCTGTTTTCATCACTAAAATAATTATGCCAATATATTCTATCCTCTCTAGTAATATTCAAAATTTTTGTCTTTTGGTTATTGTATAAAAATACTACAACCAAAATTAAAGCAACCAACAATAATGCAAATATAACGACATGTTTTTTTTCAATTTTTTTATCTTTTAATTTTTTCATACCATAAGTTCCTTTCTATATTTCCTCTATTTTCATAAAATTAGTATGTTTTGCTCTGCTTACCGGAAATTCTCCAGTTATTATTATTTTATCACCAGTCTCTAACTTTGATAAATTTATTGATATTTTTTTAGCCTCATCTACTATTTCGTCAGTACTTTTAGCCTCTTTAACTAACACTGGATAAACACCCCAATTAAGAGTTAAACTTCTAACGGTTTCATAGTTAAAACTTGTAGCAATAATTGGACAACTTGGACGAAAACGACTAATCTTTCTTGCAGTATAGCCAGAGCTAGTAGATGCAACAATATTTTTTACTTTTAGCCTATTGGCACTATCTACAACACTATATGCTATAGCGCTAGTTATATCTTGTTTTTCTGTCTCCATGGCCTTTTCTAATAATGCATTGTGATTGATATCGCCTTCTGTGCTTTCAATTATTCTTCTCATTATATTAACTGTTTCTACCGGATAATTTCCAATTGTTGTTTCCCCACTTAACATAACAGCATCTGCACCATCTAATACAGCGTTTGCAACATCGCTTACTTCCGCTCTAGTTGGTCTTTTATTTACTTGCATAGATGCCAACATTTCCGTTGCAACAATACTTACTTTGTCAGCAAGATAACACTTTTCAATTATATCTTTTTGTATATTGGGTAGTTTCTCTAAAGGTATTTCAACCCCTAAATCACCACGCGCTATCATAATACCATCACTTACCTTTATTATTTCGTCAATATCAGCAATTGAATTAGCTGTTTCTATTTTAGTTATTATACCAATGTGATCATTCTTTAACCCAATTAACAAATCGCTTACTTCAAGAACATCTAATACGCTGCTAACAAAAGATAAAGCAATGAAATCAACATCCATCTTAGATGCAAATATAATATCATCTTTATCTTTATCAGATAAGAATGGTATTTTCAATTGAATATCTGGAATATTCACACCCTTATTGGATTCAATAATACCTTCATTTTCAACTCTACATAAAATATCCCTATTATCTTTTGATAATACCGTTAACTCGATAAAACCATCATCTAGCAAAATCTTGTGTCCTAATTTTATATCATCAATTAATCCCTTATAATTAAGCGAAAAGGCCGTCTTATCGCCAGTAATATCTTCATTCATAATTCTAATAATAGTATTAGCCTCTAATTTAGCACTTCCATTTTTAATTTTACCTATTCTAACTCCTGGTCCTCTAAGATCTAACATAATAGTTATATTATTATTTAATTCTTCATTCAATTCTCTAACATTTTTAATAACATTTTCACAAAACAGATAACTAGCATGAGATAAATTCAATCTTATAACATCCATGCCTTCAATAATCATTTGTCTTAATGTATCCTTAGTATGACTAGCAGGTCCAATAGTGCATATTATCTTTGTTTTTTTCATAAGCTCACCACCCTATTTGTATTATATCAATTTAAACGCACAAGTTATACACTTTTAATTAAGTTTACATTATTGTTATACATTTGATATTATAATAATTTATTTACAAATAAATGGAAAAATGATGCTACATTATATTTCATCATCATTTTATTATATATATCTAATTGTTATATTGTTATAAACCAAATTATAAACCTGTACCGACTATGAGGACAGGGCGGAATCCGATGTCGCTACTCGTGCCACCCCAACGGATGGAGAAAGAGAACACACCAGCACCAGAGCCGCCAGTGAAAGGGCCGCCACGAATGAACCACGGGCTATCAGTGCGAGGCATCCAGGCCCAATCGCTAAACCATGAAAACTGACCACTGATATTACTACTGATTTCCCATACAGCATCACCTTTTATATTTTCTGTTAAATTATAATTATTAGTTTCATTATCCGGCGTACCCATAGTATATATGTCTCTATATCGAGGATCTGTGTTTATTATTTGTGAGCCTTGCCCAAGCAAATTGCCATTACCGTTGTTGACATAAGCAGATACATATTCCCAAGCACTACCACTCATATCGTATATGCC
>DBNY01000008.1:0-5618 GCA_002299475.1 Caryophanales bacterium UBA660
AGCCTCGCTATAAGCAAATATTTCTTCTATTTGAACCTCTTCATAAAACTTTAAATGTTTTTCTTCAATGGGCCTTTCATTAATTACATAATTCATCATGTTTTTTTGATATTTATTTGAATATAAATCTAAAATTGCTAAAGCTTCTCTTCTTTTTTGGATTGATTTAACCGGAATGCCATTCGCCATTTTAATTAAATTATCTAATGATTCAAGCGGTATAACATCACCGTGTTGTCTAAATTGCTTTTGTAATATTTCTGCCCTTTTTAATCTTGTTTTGTCACAATGGGGATTAAAAGAACGAAATCTAAACTTTAAAAAATTTTCCAAAGTAAGCCATTCTGAGAAACTTTCGCTTTTATTTTCTCTACCTTCATAACCTTTGTAGGTTAAAGTTCCTAATAAAATAGACATAAGAGCAGTCCAAGCAAGAATTTTTCTTTTTTTCATATTCTGCCTCCTAAAATTAGATATATACTAAATTAAATTATTTGATTTGTCAATGAAAATTGGTGTAATTGTGTAATCACTTTGTGATGATGTCACCGTATAACTTTTTTTGAAAATGCCGCCACTAGTATATAATGACCTCTTTGAAGGAAGTAATTTTATCATGGAGGGAATGATTACACTAACCATGAAAGAACAAAGAAGAAATGATGTTATTATTAGATTAATTAGTAAAACAATTAACACTGCACAAACTAAAAAATTATTATGTCTATCAGAAAGGCAAATTAAAAGAATTAAAAAAATATCTTTCTGAGTGCATAAAAAAGTGACATATGATTGATTTTTCTAAATATTTTACATAGTTAATCTATATTTTTTTGTTTACAATCCCAAAACCATTTTACACGTTCTAGTGCAGGTTAATATTGTGTAATTAATTAGTTTATTATATAATAAAATTAATTGTAGAGGATGATTAAATGTTTAACGATTGGCTATACTTGACTATTATTTTATTAGTAATTGAAATGATAACCTTTAACTTAATTACGATATGGTTTGCTTCAGGAGCTGTTGCTGCTATGTTTACGTCGTTGTTTACGGATAATGTGAATATTCAAATAACGGTATTTTTGGCAGTATCAACATTAACATTGATGGTTATAAGGCCGATAGTAAGTAAGTATTTAAGGGTTAAGGTTATTAAAACTAATTTAGATAGTGTTGTAGGTAAAATTGGAATAGTAACTAAAGGTATTGAGGATACAGAACATGGCGAAGTTAAGGTATTGGGCAAATATTGGACTGCTAAAGCTGATACTAAGATTAAAGAGGGTAGTAAAGTAGAAATACTTGCTATAGATGGAGTAAAATTAATTGTTATGGAAAAAAAAGGAGGAAGGTAATTAATGGAAATTTTTATTTTAATTGTTTTGATTATTATAATTTCTGGTGTTAGAATAGTGCCACAAGCAAAAACGTATGTTATAGAAAGATTTGGTGCATATGACCGTACGTTGCAAACTGGTTTGAATTATGTTATACCAATATTTGATAGAATATCAAATATAGTGACGTTGAAAGAAATAGTTAAAGATTTTGCTCCGCAGCCAGTTATAACTAAGGATAATGTTACTATGCAAATTGATACGGTTGTATATTTTCAAATAACAGATCCTAAGTTGTATACTTATGGAATTGATGAACCAATTGGAGCTATTGAAAATTTAACGGCTACAACATTACGTAATATTATTGGAGATTTAGAATTAGATGAAACGTTAATATCTAGAGATCTAATTAATTCTAGAATGAGAACTATTCTTGATGAAGCGACCGATCCGTGGGGAATAAAAGTAAACCGAGTAGAAGTTAAAAACATTCTTCCACCAGCAAATATTCAAGAAGCAATGGAAAAGCAAATGAGAGCGGAAAGAGGCAGAAGAGAAGCAATTCTTACAGCTGAGGGTGAAAAAAGATCCGCTATTTTAATCGCCGAGGGCGAAAAGGAAAGTGCGATTCTTAGGGCTGAAGCCAAAAAAGAATCCCAAATTAGAGAGGCACAAGGAGAAGCGGAGGCAATAATCTCTGTTCAAAAAGCAACTGCTGAGGGTATCAAGTTAATTAAAGAAGCCAATATAGATAAAGCTGTTCTAACATTAAGAAGTTTAGAAACATTTGAAAAAGTGGCTAACGGGCAAGCAACTAAAATAATTATCCCATCAGATATTCAAAATATGGCGGGATTGTTAACCAGTGCAGCTGAATTGCTTGAAAAAGGGAATAAATAATATTAGTATTAGATTAAGTCTAAATATTTTATAAAAAAAGATGTTGAAATATAAATATATTTAAATAAAAATTCTCTCCATAATTAAATAAGTAATGGAGAGAATTTTTTATGAAATAAAGCAGTATCAGAGTGAGATTAAATGATAATGACCAGAATAAAAAAATAAAATGTGCTTGTCTAATATATTAAGTTTATTCATTTGTTGATTAATATAGATATTATTTTAGTATTTTATTCCTTGATAACTATTTCTTTTCGTTAATTCTTTATCTATATCATTTATAACACAGAACTTCTTTATCAACCAATTGGGAGCGATTAAATCTTCCTTCTTTGGGTCACTAGTAACTCTGTGCATAACTATTTTCTTAGGCAATAATTCTAATTGATCACAAACAATGTTTATATATTCTTCTTTTGTTAATATATGAAAGTTGGTATCCTTATATAATTCTTCTAATTTAGTATCCTTTATTATATGAAGCATATGAATTTTGATGCCTTGAATATCTAACTTAGCTAAATATTTTATGGTCTTTATCATCATATCTTTAGTTTCATAAGGTAATCCATTAATAATATGAACTACAATGTTGATATCTTTTTTTCTTAGTTTTCTAACCATATTAGTAAAGCATTTTAAATTATGGCCTCTATTTATTACTTTTGATGTAGTATCATGAATAGTTTGTAAGCCAAGTTCAACTGTTAAAAAAGTTCTATTATTTAACTCGCTTAAATAGTCAAGGACATCCATTGAGATAGCGTCAGGTCTTGTTGCAATAGATAACCCGATGACATTTTCTAAATTTAAAATAGGTTCATAATATTTTTTTAAAGTGGCAACACTTGCATATGTGTTAGTATTGGCCTGAAAATAACCAATATATTTACTATTCGGCCATTTTTTACTAATAATATCTTTAACTTTATTAAATTGCGTAACTAAATCATCGTTTGTACTGCCGGCAAAATCACCACTACCTAATTTAGAACAAAAAATACAACCTCCAATACCTTTACTACCATCTTTATTTGGGCAACTGAAGTTGGCATTTAAGCTAACTTTAAATACTTTAGAATTGAATTTATTTTTTAAATAGTAATCCAAGGTATGATATTTTTTATTATTATTAGAATATATAAAGTTATTCATAGGGTTCACTTCCTTGTATAAATTATAACATTTTTAGGTTATAAAACCCACAAAATATTACACTATATTATGGTATACTTGTATAAGTAAAGGAGCAACAGTATGAAACTAATTTACAATAATGAATTAAAATATAATATCTTTATATTTTTATCAACATTTGCAAGAGGCTTATGTGAAATTTTTGTTCCAATTGTTTTATATAATAGAGGTTTTAGTTTAACTTGTATTTTTGCTTATTTTGTAATTAAATATTTTGTCCTTTCGGTTAATCAATATCCAATAATAATGTTAGGTAAAAAAGTTAAATTTAAATGGTTGCTTGTTATTAGTTCTTTTGCTTTAGGCATTAGTTTTTATTATTTATCGATAATTGCTTTATCTTTACAAAGTTTAATTTTTGTTGCTCTATCGTTTGGTATTTTTACTCAAACCTATTGGCTAGGGCGCCACTATTATGCTATGGAAGTGCTTCCTAGAAAAAATATGGGCGATGAAGTTGGGAATATTATTATTTTATCTCAATTAGCTTTGATTCCTAGTGCTTACTTAGGAGGTTTAGCAATTGAGTTTTTTGGATTAAGAATAGTTGCTGTAATTATTACTTTTATATCCCTTATGGCAATATTTCCAATATTTTCAATTAAAGAAAGAAAGAATACATTGAATATTAATATTTCTAATGTTTTTAAGACAATACCAAAACAAAGTTTGGCGATTATTGCTATTGACCAATTTAGACTTGCAATTATGTTATTGTTCCCACTTTTAATATTTATGAATATAGCACAAACCTATAGATATATTGGTATATTACATACGGCCATTGGACTTGCTTCTTTGTTTTTTATATATGTATTTGCGCGCAGAATGGACCAAGATAAAAATGATTATTTAAATATTGCGGTTCTCTTGTTAGGATTAATATTTTTAATTAAATTAAATGTATTAGATGCCGTTGTCATGGTTGTTGTGGCCATTCTTGAAGGTTTGGTATCTAGAATGCATTTGACATCATTAACTAGAAATATTTATTCATTAGGTAAAAATTATGATGTTGCATCTTACTTGGTTATATATGAGACATTTAGCAATATACCACTTGTTTTGATTTTTACTTTTGGTCTTCTGTTTATAAACAATTTAAGTATGTTTCTTTATATAGCAACTTTTCTGTTTCTTGTTGCAGGTTTTGTTAAGTTTAATGACGGAAAAGGTGGGTATTAGAAACAAAAATTATGGCGATATATTTTAATTACCACCTATAAAATTAATTATATTGTAATAGAAAGAGCGTTGATATTATGAAATTATATGAAAATAAAACTATTATTATTTTATCTAAGCATAAAAAAGAAGATGTTATAAAACCAATATTAGAGGAAAAATTAGGGGCACATGTATTTGTAGAAAACAGTTTTAATACGGATGTATTTGGGACATTTTCAAGAGAAATACCAAGAAAAGAAGCCCAAATAAACACAGCAAGATTAAAAATAAAAGAGGCCCTAAAATTAGCAAAGGCAGATGCAGCATTAGTAAGTGAAGGTAGTTTTGGCCCGCACCCTGATGTTTATATTGCCTGGAACACTGAAATTGTAATGCTGTATGATTGTGAAAATAAAATAGAATTATATGGTATTTACTCTGGGCCAGAAACTAATTATAGCAACATAAATAGCGGAGATTATAATGAAATTTTACAATTTGCTAAACGGGTTGCTTTTCCAGAACATTTTCTTATAATGAGACCAAATGATGAAAAAAATGATTATATTATTAAAGATATAAATAACTATGAAAAACTTGAATCTTCCTTTAATGAGTGCATTAAAAAATCTGAAAAAGGATTAGTTTTTGTTGAAACGGATATGAGAGCGCATGCTAATCCAATGCGTATGCAAAATATAAAGAAGGCTACTGAAAATTTAGTAGATAAGTTATTAGTTTTTTGCCCAAAATGTAATGCTTTTGGGTTTGAAATTAAAGAAACAGTTTACGGGTTGCCCTGTTCTAAGTGTGCTTTACCAAGTAGATTTCCAAAGGCATATATACTTAAATGTTGGAAATGTAATTTTGAAGAAGTAAGAAATAATGATGAACAAAAAAGTATTGAACCAATGTATTGTGAATATTGCAATCCATAATATTAATGGTAATATTCATCTAGTGATGGTAACTTTTATTTTTGATTATGATGCTGAACTTTAACTT
>DBNY01000008.1:5915-17237 GCA_002299475.1 Caryophanales bacterium UBA660
TGATGCTGAACTTTAACTTTTCAGTTAACTTATTTGCTTATACTAATTGTTAATAACTCTTTTTTATGTTATTATATTAAAAGAATAATTGGGGTGAACTTATGTATAATTTAGGTCAACAATTTGTAATAGATTATAAGAATGCTAAAAGTAATGAGAAGGCAATTTTTAAAGGTAAAAAATATCGTATAACCATTCTTACAGAAAGACTTATTCGCTTTGAATATAACGAAAAAGGGATATTTGAGGATAGACTTACGCAATTGGCTTTATTTAGAAATTTTGACGTTCCTAGTTTTGAAGCTAAGCAAGATGAAAAATTTATAGAAATCACTACTAAATATTTCAAAATAGAATATGCAAAAGAAAAAAATTATGATAGTGGCGCCGTATTCGCCGGTAATGATTTAAGAGTTTCTTTACTTAATACAGACAAATTTTGGTATTATAGGCATCCTGAGGTGCGCAACTATCTTGGTGTAGCCGTATCTTTGGATAGTTTAAATGGTAAGATTAAGTTAGATAAGGGATTATATTCTATTGATGGTTTTGCTTCAATTGATGATTCTGATAGTTATATAATAGAAGAAGATGGCACTTTAATATCAAAGGAAAATAAGGGTATTGATTTATATTTATTTATGTATCGTCAGGATTTTAATCTTTGTCTTAAGGATTATTTTGCGTTAACTGGCAAGCCACCTATAATTCCAAGATATGCTTTAGGTAATTGGTGGAGTAGAGATTTAAAATATAGTGATACTGATATTAAAAATTTAGTGAAAGATTTTGAAAGAAATAAAATTCCTTTATCAGTAATTCTTTTAGACAAGGATTGGCATATTAGGAATATAGAGGATAAAAAAGATTTAGTGAGTGGTTATACTTGGAATAAACAACTATTTCCTACGCCATATGAATTTATAAGTTATTTACATTCTAAGAAGATTAGATTAGGTTTAAATATTAACCCCAAAGAAGGTATTTGGCCTCATGAAGATATGTATTCAAAAGCTATTACATATTTAGAAACGCAGGAAAAGAAAGCTATTCCATTTGCTCCATATAATCCTAGGTTTATAGATGTTTATTTGAAACTATTAATTCATCCACAGGAAATATTGGGCGTAGATATGTTTTGGCTTGACTATGACGAGAATAAAAAAAGTTTATTGCCGTTATGGATTTTGAATCATTATCATTTCTTAGATATGGAAAGAACTGAAAATAAAAGAGGAGTAATTTTATCAAGAAGCGCTATGAAAGCTCCTCATCGCTATCCAATTCTATATTCTGGTAAAACGTTAGTAAGTTGGGAAACATTAAAAATGTTACCATATGTTAATGCTACTGCATCAAATATTGGTGTTTCATGGTGGAGTCATGATATTGGAGGGCACCATGGTGGCATTGAAGATAAAGAATTATATATTAGATATGTTCAATTAGGGGTATTTAGCCCGATATTGAGATTTCATGGAGCAAGAGGTAAGTATTATAAAAGAGAGCCATGGCTTTGGGATGTAGAAACAGTAGAAATTGTTAAAAACTATTTGGTTTTAAGGCATCGTTTAATTCCGTACTTGTATACTGAAGCATATCATTATTATAAAAATGCTATTCCATTAGTTCAACCTCTTTATTATAAATATCCTAAAATGTATGATGATTTAAATTATAGAAATGAATATTATTTTGGGTCTGAATTATTAGTAGCACCTATTATTGATAAAAAAGATCCAGTTATGAATCGAGTTGTTCATCGTTTCTTTTTACCAGATGGTATATGGTATGATTTTAACACTGGCAAGAAATTTCCAGGTGGTCAGAATTATGTTTCTTTCTATAAAGATGAATGTTACCCAGTTTTTGCAAGAGGAGGATCAATTATACCGCTTTCTATTAATGCAGAAACCAATGACACTTCAGTACCGGTTAATTTAGAGATTAATATATTTCCTGGTAGATCTAATGTATATAAATTGTACGAAGACGATGGGATTAGCAGATTATATAAAGATGGTTATTATTTATTAACATCTATTGATTATAATTATCGTGAATCTAATTATACGGTTATTATTAGAGCTTTAGAGGGAAAAAGTGGAATAATTCCAAATAAAAGAAATTATAAGATTAAATTTAGGAATACTAAACAAGCAGATGAAGTAATGGCTTATTTTAATGAAAAATTAATAGATGTATCTTCATATATAGATGGACCAGATTTCATTATTGAAGTAAAAGATATTTCAACAATTGGTCAGTTAACTGTGAATTGTAAGGGGAAAGATATTGAAATTAATACATTGCGATATATTAATGAAGAAATTGATAGTATTATTTCTGATCTTCAGATAGAAACACTGTTAAAAGAAAGTATTGCTAATATATTATTTAGAGATGATTATAATATTAAGAAAAAAAGAATTGAGATTAGGAAATTAGGAAGAAAAGGTTTAAAACCACTTTTTATAAAATTGTTTTTGAAATTACTTGAATATATTGAACAAATTTAATATACTATTAGTATTAATTCAAATACGAGGATAAAGAATATTAGCAAATGATATAATTATAGAGATTCAGTGGTTGGTGTAAACTGAAATTAATAATTTGCGAACTAGCTTTTGAGTATTATGTATGAACGAAAGTAGTATATAACGAAGATGTCGCGTTAAGATAATTAAGTGCATAATATGTTATTATGAAATAAGGTGGTACCACGTATTTAGCGTCCTTTAATTGAGGGCGTTTTTTTTATAGGAAGAGGTGGATTAAGTGAATTTATTTGTTCAATTTAGTGTTAGTTTATTAATTCTATACTTGGGATATTACATATTAGTTATTAGAAATGTTAAGCATTATGATTCTAGGAGAATACCTAAAGAAGTAGAATTTATGATAAACGTTTATAAACTTAAAATAGATAAGATTAATTATCGAATATTATTACATTTAATAGCACTAACGAATTCTTTTATTATTTCATTAACTACTATTTGTGTGAGAGCGGTGGATAATATGTTGTTAAAGTTGGTATTTGGATTTTTCCTACTTATATTTTTAATTATTAGTTGTTATAGTTTAATTGGTTACTATTTTAAGAAGAAGGGACTGACAAAAAGTGTATAATTTTAAGGAAATAGAAAAAAAATGGCAAAAATATTGGGAAGATTCCGAATCATTTATTGCTAGTAATAATTCAGACAAGAAAAAATATTATATTTTAATAGAGTTTCCATATCCTTCTGGTGTGGGTCTTCATGTTGGTCACGTTAGAAGTTATTCCGCTTTGGATACATTGGCGCGCAAAAGAAGAATGGAAGGATATAATGTATTATTTCCAATGGGGTGGGATGCTTTTGGCTCGCCTGCGGAACAATATGCTATAGCTAATAAAATACACCCTAAAGTGGCCGTTATGGAAAACATTAAAACATTTAAATCGCAAATAAAAGCAATTGGTATATCCTTTGATTGGAGTAGAGAGTTTTCTACAACTGATCCTGATTATTATAAATGGACTCAATGGCAATTTTTAAAATTTTATGAACATAATTTAGCTTACAAAACTAAAAGGCCGATTAATTGGTGTTCTAGTTGTAAAGTGGGATTATCTAATGAAGATGCAGAAGGTGGCGTTTGTGAAAGATGCGGCACAAAAACAATTCAAATAGAAAAAGAACAATGGTTACTTAGAATGAGTAATTATGCTGAGCAATTAATTGATGGATTAGATGATAATAATTTTCAGCAAAGAATTAAAATGGCTCAAATTAATTGGATTGGTAAAAGTATTGGTGTTGAAGTAAACTTTAAAATAGCAAATAGTAATGAAGTATTGAAAGTTTTTACCACAAGACCAGATACTATATACGGAGTAACTTTTATGGTAATTGCTCCAGAACATCCACTTATTATAGATTTAAAAGAACAAATTGATAATTATAATGATATTGAAATATATTGTAGTAAGGCGTCTTTAAAAACAGAATTTGAAAGAACAGAGTTAGCTAAAGATAAAACAGGAATTAAATTAGCGGGAATAAAGGCTGTTAATCCAGTAAGTAATGAATTAATTGAAATATGGGTATCTGATTATGTAATGATGAATTATGGCGCGGGCGCAATTATGGCTGTCCCCGCACATGATGAAAGGGATTTTGAATTCGCTAAGAAATTTAATCTTTCTATTAGGCAAGTTATTGCCCCTCATAATGTCAATAATTCAAGTGAAAAATATGAAAAAGAAAGCAGTTTTTCAAAAGATAATGCTTATACTGGGGATGGCATCATGATTAATTCTGATTTTTTAAATGGTATTAATAATAAAGAGGAAGCAATTGCTAAAATAAGTAATTACATTGAAGAAAAAAAGATAGGCAAGAGAAAAACACATTACAAATTACAAGATTGGGTATTTTCACGTCAGCGTTTTTGGGGTGAGCCAATTCCAATGATTTATTGTAATATATGTGGGTGGGTTAGTGTTCCAGAAAAAGATCTTCCAGTATTGCTTCCAGATGTTGCTAAATATGAACCAACTGAGACAGGAGAAAGTCCTCTTGCTATGATAAATGAATGGGTCAATACCATTTGTCCTAAATGCGGCATTAAAGCTAAGCGAGAAACAGATACCATGCCGAATTGGGCAGGGTCATCTTGGTATTGGTTAAGATATATGGATCCTAATAACGATAAAGAATTTGTGTCAAAAGAGGCTTTAAGATATTGGGGGAAAGTTGATTGGTATAATGGCGGTATGGAACATGCCACTAGACATTTATTATATGCTAGATTTTGGAATCAGTTTTTATATAATATAGGATTAGTACCAAATAAAGAGCCATTTGAATTAAGAACAGCTCATGGGATGATATTAGGTAGTGATGGCGTTAAAATGAGTAAAAGTAAGGGAAATGTTATCAATCCTGATGATGTTATTAATGAAATGGGGGCTGACTCATTAAGAATTTATGAAATGTTTATTGGAGATTATGAGAAAGAAGTTTCTTGGATTACCAATGGTTTAAAAGGATGTAAACGTTTCTTAGATAGAGTGTGGAAAGTACAGAATAAAATGATTCTAGATAATAAATATTCAAGCGAATTAGAAACATTAATTCATAAGACAATTAGAAAGGTTACGAATGATATTGAAACAATGAAATATAATACAGCTGTTTCCTCATTGATGATACTATTAAATGCTTTTGAAAAACAAGAACATATAACTAAGGCTGATTTAAGAACTTTTTTAATTTTACTGAACCCCTTTGCGCCTCATATTACTGAAGAAATAAATGAAATTAATGTTTTAGGCGAGGCTATTTATTTATCTAACTGGCCTACATGTGATGAAACTAAAATAGTTGATTCTAGTTATGAATTAGTAATTCAAATTAATGGTAAAATTCGTTCTAAAATAATAGTTAATAAAGATGTTAGTGAAAAGGAAATAGAAGAAATAGCTTTTGCTCAAGAAAATATAAGAAGATATATTGAAGACCATGATATAATAAAAGTAGTTATTATTCCAAATAAATTAATAAATATAGTGATAAAATAAAATGGAGTTGAGACTCATGAAAATAATAATAATTATAGGGATGCTATTTCTATTAATATCATGTAAATCTAATAATGCTTTATTAGATGAACAAAAAATTTACAATGATATGATTACTAAATTAAAGAATAGCACTAGTGATAATTTTTTGACTAACTTACCATTTGATATAAATATTTACATTAATAAGATTATTGATAATGAAGTTATGTATAAAGTTATAATTGATAATCCAAAAGAAAATATCAATAATATTTTAGCCTTAGTAATTCATGATTATCCTACTAGTGATATTTTCCCTAATATTGGTATATTTGATGATAAAGTTCATTTAATTCCTAACTATATTAATATTGATAACAATTATGTAAAGGGTATAAATTTAATTGGATATATACCATATACAAATGATATTGATTCATTTAATGCTGAATTTAAAGTTATTATAGAATTTGAGAATCAATTAGGAAAAAGAAAAACTATTTATTATAGGTATCAAAATTAGACAAGAAAACAGTCTTAATCCTCATAATATTTTATATATGAGGATGATAATATGAAAGTTAAACTATTTGATGAAACCCATGAAAAAGATTTAGAAAAGGCGATAAATGATTTTTTAGAAGACTTTGATGGAGACATAATTGATATTAAATATCAAGTAGGTATTAGTATTTTTGCTGAAGAACAATTGTATTGTTTTTCAGCTATGATTTTATACAAAAAATAAGAAGTGATGTGATGTAATGAAAAAAAATAATTTTGTTCAAGGTGCTATTATTGCAACTGTTGGAATAGTTATAACTAAAATATTAGGTATTTTATATGTTGTTCCATTTTATGCGATTATTGGTGAACAAGGTGGCGCTTTATATGGGTATGCTTATAATATATATGTGCTATTTTTAGGAATTGCTTCAGTGGGCATACCGCTTGCTATGAGCAAATTAATAAGTGAATATAATACTTTAGGTTACTATTATTCTAAAGAAAGAGCATTTATATTAGGAAAAAAAGTAATATCTATGATGGGAATATTAGGGTTTCTATTGCTTATTATATTTGCCCCAAATATCGCCTATTACATTATAGGTAATATTAAGGGCGGTAGTACAATTGAAGATGTAAGCCTTGTTATTAGAGTAGTTTCATTAGCTATTTTAGTAGTTCCTGTTTTAAGTGTTTCAAGGGGCTATTTACAGGGGCATAAATTTATTGAACCAACTTCTATTAGCCAGGTTATAGAGCAAGTAGTTAGAGTAATATTTATTATTTTAGGAAGTTATTTAGCATTAAAAGTATTTGATCTAGAACTTAGCACGGCAGTTGCTATAGCTGTATTTGGCGCATTTCTTGGCGCCCTTATCAGTTATTTATATTTAGTATATAAAATAAATAATAATAGTAGTAGCCTCAATAGGTTTAATACTATTGGAAGGGAAGAAAAAAGAATAACTGATAATGTAATTATTAAGCAATTACTTATATATGCTATTCCCTTTATAATAGTTAATATATCTAAAAATATATATAATTCAGTTGATATGTTCACTTTAGTAAAAACATTAGTAAATGATTTGAATTATGATATAAAAGTAGCAGAAGCAGTAATGAGTATTATATCAACATGGGGGCATAAATTAAATATGATTGTTATTGCTATAGCTACCGGTCTTATTGTTAGTTTAATACCTAATTTAACTAGTAGTTTTATAATTAATAATATTGAAGATGTAAAACGAAAAATCAATCAAGCTTTACAATTGCTATTATATTTTACAATACCTATGACTGTAGGTTTGAGTTTTCTTGCAGAACCCATATGGACAACTTTCTATGGGGCAAGTACGTGGGGGCCTGTTGTATTTAGATATTCAATATTTATGGCTTTATTTAGCGCTTTATTTACTATAGTGATAACAATATTACAATCACTAAATAAATATAATGTGGTATTCATTTCATTATTACTTGGTTTAGGCACTAAAATATTATTAAATATTCCATTAATGTATTCATTTGAGCAATTGGGTTTCTATAGCTTTTATGGAGCTATAACTGCTACAATGCTTGGTTATATAGTAGGCACTATATACGGTTTGATCTATTTAAATAGAAATCTTAAGATTAGTTATGAAAAAACGATAATATATTTGATAAATATTATATTTGCTAATATAGTAATGCTAATAATCTTATTCTTATTTAAAACAATTATTCCATTATCGATAACTAGTAGAATAGTCTCATTAGTGGTAGTGATTATATATTCTTTAGTGGGTGCTATTGTTTATTTGACTATTACATATAAAAATAAAACATTTGAGAATATATTTGGTAATAAAGTTAAAAATCAAATATTAGATAAATTATATAATATAACAAACAAAAAAATGCTATAGCGCATTTTTTTTACATCATATGCATATTTGAAGGATAGGTGCTCTCTGGCATAGGGATATCAATATTTTGGGCATTTTGATATGGTTGTTGATATCCTGGTGCATCTTGAGTCATTGCTTCTAATCTTGATACTCTAGTATCTAACACTCTTACTTGTTGTTCTAATCTATTGACTCTGCGTGTTAATTGATTTAGTTGCATAGCATCTGGTTGATATTGACCTATCCCAGGCGTCGGCATTGGTCCAGGCATCCCAGGCATTGGCATCGGTCCAGGCATTCCAGGCATTGGCATTGGTCCGGGCATTCCAGGCATTGCCTGTGTAGGACAACCAAGAGACATTCCGCCCATCTCTGGTTGATAATATCCATAATTCATAATATTCCTCCTTAAAAATACTGTCATTTAAGTATATGCAAAAGTATATTTTTGGCGTAGGCCTTTAGTATAATAAAGATAATATAGCAAATTATAATAGCCAATAGATATTGTTAAAATGAAAAAATATTTATATTTATGTTTTTTTTTGATATAATATAACAAGAGTAGGTGTTATGATGAAAAAAATACTAACATTACTATTAGGAGTCAGCTTATTAACTGGTTGTAATATAACTAAATATGATAATGATTTTAAATTAAATATAGATAATCTTATAAATAAGGAACATAATTTACATAATATGAATGGAACAGGATATAAATATTATTTACCAAGAGGAGTAAGATTACAAAATAGTAGTGATTATAATAAAATATTGTATTCAAATGGTCAGTTATATTATTTATATTTGGATATAATTGGTTATTATTATAAAACTAAGATAAATTATGAAATAAATAAGGAAGCATATTTTTATAAAAAAATAGTTTCTAATGATAGTGAAGGTTATATTGAGATAAATAAAATTAATAATAAATACTTAATCAAAATGATGTATAATTATGCTAAGATAGAAGCATATGTTTCAAAAGAAGATATTGATAAAGTAATTACTGATTTTATTTATATTTTAACAAGTGTTAGTTATATTGATAGTATTATTGAAACACTTGTTGGTGATAATATATTAAATTTTAATGAAGAAAAAATTGATATATTGACACCTAGAAAACCAGAAAAAAATTATATTGATTATAATATTGATGTTTATGAAGAGCCAGCAGATGAAATAATGGATAATGATAAAATAAAAATTATTGATGAAGCTTATTTTTGGTAATAAAGGAAGAGGTGTGTCATTCATGGGTTTGTTTGCTAAATTAAAAAATTTATTTTTTGAAGAAGAACTTGTAGAAGTTAAAAACGAAACATTAAAAGAAGAATTAGCAATTCCAAAAAATAGTCAAATTCCCAAAAAAGAATTAAAAGATGAGATGGATGATATTATCAGTGAAAGAGAACTGTTTAAATCAGAAACGACATTTAAATTTCCAGTTATTTTTGAGGATGAAGATTTTATTGAAGAAAAAAAAATAAATAAAAACAAAAATGTTATAGACTTTGAAACTATTAAAATTAAAGAGCAACAAAAAAAAGATAATAAAGAAGCTAAAAAGACATTTAGAGTATCTCCAATTATTTCCCCAGTATATGGAATACTTGATAAAAATTATAAGAAAGAAGATGTTGTAACAAAGGAAAAAGCCTCTAAAATATCAGACAAAAAAGTAGGAAGAGTTGATTTTGATATTATTAGGAAGAAAGCGTATGGAACTTTATCTGATGTTATAGAACAAACAATTGAACCAGATGACAATAAAACGATGTTCTTTAATTTAAAATCAGAGGAAAATAAAAGTAAAATAGATGATACAAATTTATTGTATGAAATGAGCGAAGAAGGGGGAAAATCTATAATGGATGATATTACTTTTGGAGCTGCAGAGGAAAATTATCATGATTTTGGACTTGAATATAATATTGATGGCAAGATAAAAGATATTGAAGTGACTCATGGTGATAATTTATTTGATTTAATTGATTCGATGTATGAGAAAAAAGAGGAGTTATAAAATATGGAATTACTAAATATATCTTTGCCTATTATACTTTACCTATTAGGAATAATATTATTAATAATATTCATAATAATTGGTGTAAAGATTATTAGAACGATGAATAAAATTGATAGTGTGGTAGATGATGTTAATGATAAGGTAGCGTCATTAAATGAATTTTTTAATATTATTGATTTTACTACTGATAAATTATCGTTTATCAGTGATAAAATAGTTGATATCATTTCATCATTTATTATAAATTTATTCAGAAGAAAAAACAAAAGAGAAAAGGAGGGAGATTCTAATGAGTAAAAAAAGTGGATTTGGAAAATTTATTTTTGGAACTATTATAGGGGCTGTTATCGGTGTGTTGTTTGCTCCTAAAAAGGGTAGTGAAACAAGAAAAGAATTAAAGGCTAAAATTGATGAATTAATATCTAGGATAAAAGAATCGGATATTGATGATATCAAAAGTAGCATAGAAGAAAAATTAGAAGATATAAAAGAAGAATTAGAAACATTAGATAAAGAAAAAGTTCTAAAAATTGCTAAAAAGAAAGCTATTGAATTGGAAGATAAAGTAGAAGAATTGATAGAATTAGTTTTACAAAAAGGAACGCCAGTTCTACAAAAAGTAGCTAAAGAAGTAAAAAACAAAGTATTAGAAGCATCTGAAGAAATTATTGCAAGATTTGAAAAAAAAGACTAATAATATAGTATTTAAAAAGCTAATTGCATTTAAAAGATTAGCTTTTTGTTTGTTAAAATACTAACAGATGTATTCTGTGTTATGGATAGATATTATATGCAATTAAACATAAAAAACAATGTGGCGTATGGTAAAAGCGCGTTTGTTATGTTCACATTATAAATAGTAATATTATTATTTGAATCAGTTTTATTAATTGCGTATTTAATGTATTGATCCAAATCAATTAAGCATGAATAGACGCGGGTGAACGTTGTGAAAAATAGTGGTTTAGTAGTAGAACTAATTCATAATAAAACAAATCAGTTTTGTAGTTGTTAAGTGAGAAACTTTATAAAATCTAAAATGTATAGTCAAAATACAAAATATTTTGGCTAAAACTAGAGCAATTGGCTTCTAACCTAAAACTATTTTACACTATCGACTAACAATTTTATTGTAATCATTTTATTTGACTTTTTAATAATTAATTAATATAATATCAGTAGTAATAAATATTTAACTATGAAAAATAAATAGTAATTATATATTAATTAGAAAGAGAATTAGTGGTAGGTGAAAACTAATTGTTACTATATAATGAAATACATATTTTGAGTTAAAGCGTAATTTTGCGTTAAAAGATTTAAGTGCA
>DBNY01000008.1:17594-53573 GCA_002299475.1 Caryophanales bacterium UBA660
TACCGCGTATAAACGTCCTTATAATTTAAGGGCGTATTATTTTTATAGAAAGGATGATATTATGACAAATATTTATAAGTTTTTAGAAGAAAGAGGTTATATTTACCAGCAAACAAATGAATCAGAATTAAAAGGCAAATTATCTAGCGAAGAGAAAATTACCTTCTATTTAGGGGTTGATCCTACAGCCAACAGTCTACATATTGGTCATTTTTTTGCCTTAATGATTTTTAGATATCTACAAGAAGCGGGACATAAAGGAATATTATTGATCGGCGGAGCAACAGCCATGATACCTGACCCAACAGGCAAACAGGAGTTAAGGAAGATATTAAGTGAAGAAGATATTAATAAAAATATTGAAGAGGTAGGACTTCTATGTAAAAGATTTATTATTTCAGAAGGAAATAATGCAGCGATTATTGTTAATAATGCTAATTGGATAAACAATAAGAAATATATTAGTTTTATGAGAGAGGTAGGGATCCATTTTAATGTTAATAAAATGCTATCTACTGAAGCATATAAAAAAAGATTAGAAGAGGGTGGCTTAACATTCTTAGAAATGGGCTACATGTTAATGCAAGCATATGATTTTGTTTATTTAAACAAAGAATATAATTGTATATTACAAATTGGTGGTAGTGATCAGTGGTCTAATATATTAGCTGGATGTGATTTGGCAAGAAAAATGATGCAGAAAGAATTATTTGGATTAACTTGCCCGCTACTTGTTAATAGTGATGGCGAGAAAATGGGTAAAACATCTAGGGGGGCTTTATGGGTTGCTAGAGAGAAAACCTCTGTATTTGATTTTTATCAATATTGGATTAATGTTTCAGATAAAGATGTTTTATCAATGTTAAGGTTGTTAACCAAAATAGATTTAGATGCCATTGAAAAGATGTGTAAAGAAGATATAGTAAAAGCTAAAAAGATAATGGCTTATGAAGTAACTAAAGTGGTTCATGGCGAAGTGGAAGCCTTAAATGCAAAAAAGACATCTGAGCAGTTATTTGTGAATAAAGAGGATGATGTTAATATGCCAACCATTAGGTTGAATTTAGAAAACAGTAATATTAATATAATAGATTTATTATTATGTAGTAATTTAGTTTCTTCTAAATCAGAGGCAAGAAGATTAATTGAGCAAGGTGGCATTAGTATTGATAATAAAAAAATATTTGATATAAATGAAATTATTGATTTGACTCAAATATTAAAAGGTTATCTTATTGTCCAAAAGGGTAAAAAGGCCTTCTTGAAAATAGAATTTTTAGTGAAATAGTGGTATAAAAAATAAAAAGGTGATATAATTAATAATAGAGGAGGAGATTATAATGAACTTATTCTGCGAGAAAAAAAACATTTTCTTGAAAATAATGAACGGCCTATTCTTAATTTGGTTGATTACTGCTTTAATTATATTGTTTGCAAATGTTATTAATGTTTTAATGCCAGATCCATCATTAAACTATGAGGAATTTAAAGCCACAAATTGTCATTATATGATTAAAGAAGCAAATGAAGAAGATGATGAGGAAGAATGTTTAAGGCAATATGATATTTCTAAAATGAACAGAAGGATTAATCTATATCATAATACTAGAAATTCATTAATTGCTTTAGGTAATATTATAATAATAGGGTCGACAATGATATTTTTAAATAAAAAAGAGAAATAAATCTAATTAAACAATGTATTTAAAAATAATAAAAAATAGAGATTTCAGTATTCAAACTGATTCTCTATTTTATTTTGGCTAGTTTTTGATGCAATTATCTGCTGTAATATTCTACAATCATTGCCTCATTAATATCAGCACTTAATTCATTTCTTTCAGGTAATCTTACGTATGTTGCTTCTTTTTTAGTATCATCATAATTAATATATGATACTCTATTGGTTTGTTGTTCTAGTGAACTAATAATTAATGCATGTTCTTTAAAATCATCTTTAATACCAATGACTGATCCTATTTTAACTCTATATGATGGTATATCAATTTTTTTACCATTAACTAAAATATGACCATGATTTACCAATTGTCTTGCTGCTCTTCTAGTCCTAGCAAAACCAATACGGTAAACTAAATTATCAAGACGACTTTCCAATAGTTTTAAAAAATCCTCTCCGTGAATTCCTTTTAATTTGCTTGATTCTTCGAATGTTTTATGGAATTGACGTTCATTTAATCCATACATAAATTTAACTTTTTGTTTTTCTAATAATTGAACGCCATAGTTAGATAACTTATTTTTCTTAGCATTTCCATGTTGTCCAGGTCCATAAGGTTTTTTAACTAACTCTTTTCCATTTTCTAAAGTTGAAAAACCAACTCTACGTGATTTTTTGTAACTTGGTCCAGTATATCTAGACATTATATTCCCTCCTTCTTCTAATGCTTAAACAAGGACGGTTAAAAAGTCAATTTATAGGGTGTTTGTAATTATATATCTTCGCTTAACAGCAACAGTTACACGATATAACCAATTTTGGTAACAAACACGTTATAAATTTCTTAATAACGCTGTCATTTGAATACGCATTACAATTATATTATTAAATATTAGTATAGTCAATAAAAATTTATGTTGTATCCTTTGTAAATAAGCAAAAGTTTTATATAAAGATAAAAAAATATAGAAAATGCTAAAAAATATGGTAAAATAAAATCAATGGTATTAATGGGGTGAAGATAGTGAACAATGTAGTATTGTTAATGTGGTTTTATTATATATTAGCAGTTGTATTAATAATAATTGTTTTAAGTTTAATTCAAAAGTTTAAAATTGATAAATACAAGAAAGAGATTGATGATTTAGAAAAAGAAAAAAATTTAATAACTAGTATACCGATATTGTCTGAACTTTCTAAAATAGAAACAATTGTTAAAAATGAAAAATTAGAGGGAAAATATAATGAGTGGCATAGTCGTTTTAATTATATTAAAATTGAAAGCGTAACCAAAATTTCTGATATGTTACTAGATTTAGATTATTTAATGGAGCAAAAAGATTATTCTAGTCTTATTTATAAGATAGCTAAAGTAGAAATGGAAATTTATAAGGTTAGAACTCAAACTAATTTATTATTGGGCGAGATTAAAGAAATCACTTTAAGCGAGGAAAAAAACAGAAATATAATTACCAAATTAAAAGTGATATATAGGGATTTGGTTAGCAAATTTAATAATAATAAGGCCGATTATGGTGAACTAATAAAACCCATTGAGTTACAGTTTGAAAACATACAAAAAAGATTTCAAGAATTTGAACAACAGATGGAAAATAATAATTATGATGAGGTTTTACTCATTGTTAAATCATTAGATGAAATGATTAATAATATGAGTATTATTATTGAGGAAGCACCAAGTATTATATTAATGACAAGAATTCTAATTCCAAAGAAAATTGATGAAGTTGATAACTTATATAATAAGATGAAAAAGGACGGGTATCAATTAAGTTATTTAAATATTGAATATAATATTAGTGAAGTAAATAAAAAAATTAATAATATTTTAGATAGGGTGAAAGTACTTAATTTTGAAGATAGTTTGTTTGATTTAAAAACCATGCTTGATTATTTTGATTCTTTATTTAATGATTTTGAAAATGAAAAGATAAATAGAAGTGCCTTTGAAGAAAACATTAACAATTTTAAAAATAAGTTCAATAAGTTAAATAAAATTGTTTCTGATATATATAGACAAATAGAGAATTTAAAAAATAGTTATGATTTGTCTAATGATGAATTATTGGGTGCTGAAAATATTAATAAAGAAATTAATATTTTAAATAGTGATTTTAATAATTTATTAGAACATAAAAAAAACAATACATGGCCTTATTCACAATTAAATAAAGAGTTAGAGCATCTTAATATTAAATTAATTAAAATAGAAGATAATATTGATAGCAAATTGCAATCATTAGGAAGTATGCATGAAGATGAGATTAGAGCAAGAGAACAACTTGAAGATATCAAAGTGCTTCTTAATAAAGCAAAAGGGAAGATTAGAAATTATAAATTGCCAGTAGTTCCTAATAGTTATTATATCCAATTAAAAGAAGTTAGTGAATCAATTCGAAATATAGTTGTTGAATTAGAAAGAAAACCGATTACTATTAAAGTATTAAATATTAGAGTTGATACTGCAAGAGATTTGGTATTAAAATTATATAATAACACTAACGAAATGGCGAAGACGGCTATGTTGGTTGAAATGGCAATTGTATATGGAAATAGGTACAAAAGTCTTAAATTACAGGTTGATCAGGGTTTGAATAATGCAGAGATATTATTTAATAAGGGCGATTATAAATCAGCATTAGAAGCATCCATAAATGCTATTGATTTAGTGGAACCTGGGATATATCAAAGATTATTAAATATATATAGTGTTGAATATAAAAATTAGTAATATTAATTGATATTACTTTTTTGTGGTTAATTATGATTAGAGTGAATAAAAAATTAATTTAGAAGAATTATAAAGTATGATATTATTTATATGAATTTAGTGATATTTTAATAATTAAATAAATAGAAAAGATAGATGTAGGGGTGTTTAGAATGATATATTTAGATTATAGTGCAACTACGCCGGTTGATTTAGAAGTTTTATCATCTTTTGCTCTAGTATCGAAAGAATATATAGGTAATCCTAATTCGTTGCATAGATTAGGGATAGATAGTAGTGCTTTAATGAATAATGCAATTGAGCAAATGGCTTCATTATTAAATGTAAAAAAAGAATCTTTAATATTTACTAGTGGTGCTACTGAATCTAATAATTTAGCCATTAAAGGAATTTGTAATAAATATCAAAACAGAGGCAGACATATAATAACTAGCAAACTAGAACATTCTTCAGTTGCTGAAGTAATGAAACATTTAAGTACTTTAGGATTTGATATTTCTTATGTCAATATTTTAGATAGCGGTATTATAGATATAGAACATTTAAAAGAATTAATAAGAGATGATACTATATTAGTATCTATATGTCATGTGAATAGTGAGTTGGGGATTATGCAACCAATAAATGTAATAGGTGATATCTTAAAGCAATATCCTAAGATATTTTTTCATGTTGATGGTACACAGGCGATTGGTAAAATAAAAGTTGATTTAACTAATATTGATTTATATAGTTCCTCAGCGCATAAAATATATGGCTTAAAGGGGATAGGACTTCTTTATAAAAAAGAAAAGATTGTATTAGAAAATTTAATTCATGGCGGTAAAAGTTTAAGTGTGCACAGAGCTGGTACGCCTCCGCTTCCATTAATTGTATCATTTTCAAAAGCATTAAGACTTAGCATGGTCGATATTGATGATAGATATAATTATGTTTTAAGATTAAATAATTTATTAAAAGAAAAGTTATTGAAATATAAATATGTAACTATTAATAGCAATGATAAATGTATACCGCATATATTAAATATTAGTTTATTAGGAGTAAAATCAGAAACATTAATGCACGCATTAGAAAAACATGATGTTTATGTTTCGGCTCAAAGTGCTTGTTCTAATATAAATGAGATATCAATAACTTTAATGGCAATATATAATGATGAAAAAAGAGCGTTATCTTCAATTAGAATTAGCATTTCGCATATAACTACGATGGAAGAAGTCGAATTATTTTTGAAATATTTTGATATTGAATATAAAACACTAGAGTTTATGATGGGAGAAAGAATATGAAACAAATAATATTGATAAAATATGGTGAATTAACTACTAAGAAGGGGCATACAAAATACTTTATTAATTGTTTATATAAAAATATTAACCATAAATTAAAGGGTATAAGTGTTAGTATCAAACTTGAAATGAAGAGAATGTTTATTGAACTTGATGATAAGGATTTAGATATTGTATTAGATAGATTAAAATATATATTTGGTATTCATGCTATTGTAGTATGTAGTAAAGTTGAAAATAATATTGATGATATTAAGAAAAAAGCATTGGAATTAATGAAAAAGGAGGTTTTTACTAGTTTTAAAGTACAAACTAAAAGAAGTTATAAAAATTTCAGTTTAAATAGTCTTGAGATTAACAAATTGATGGGAACTTATATATTAGAAAATATTGCTAATATAAAGGTAAATGTTCATAATCCTGATATTTTAATTAATATAGAAATAAGAAATAGTAATACATATATTTATGTTGACGAAATAAAAGGATTAGGAGGTTATCCTGTTGGAATTTTAGGAAAGGGAATGCTAATGTTAAGCGGAGGAATAGATTCTCCTGTGGCGGGGTATTTAGCCATGAAAAGAGGAGTAGAATTAGAATGTATTTATTTTGAATCTATTCCACATACTAGTATTGAAGCACGAAATAAAGTAATAAATTTAATTAAAAAATTAACTATGTATACTAGAAAAATAACTTTACATATTGTTCCTTTTACACAGTTGCAAGAAACGATATATAAAAATATTGATTCTAAATATATGATAACCATTATGAGAAGAATGATGTATAGAATTACTGAGATCTTAGCAAAAAAAACAAAATCGTTAATAATTATTAACGGTGAAAATATAGGTCAAGTAGCAAGCCAAACGTTAGAAAGTATTAACGTTATTAATGAGGTAACCAATATGCCAATAATAAGGCCTGTTAGTTGTATGGATAAATTAGAAATTATTGCTATTGCTAAAAAAATAAATACTTATAATATTAGTATTTTACCTTACCAAGATTGCTGTACTGTTTTTGTGCCAGAACATCCTATAGTAAAGCCGCAATTAAAAGATGTATTAGAGATGGAAGAAAGTTTTAATTATCAAAATTTAATAGATAAATGTTTAAATGATATAATAACTATTAAAATTGATGATTCACAAGCATCTATGCAAGATGACTTGTTATAGGTATTAATTACCATTAATATATATGTATGTTAACCATTTTTTTTCACATTATATAAATGTACAGGAGGTGAGAAAAAATGAATAATAATAGTAATAGTAATAGAAATAGAACCATTGTACCAGGTGCTAAGCAAGCTATTGATAAAATGAAATATGAAATAGCTAATGAATTTGGTGTAAATTTAGGACCAGATACTACTTCTAGACAAAATGGTAGTGTTGGTGGGGAAATTACCAGACGTTTAGTTCAAATGGGCGAATCACAAATTGGTGGCTCAGGAGCTGGTGCATATGGAAGTCAAAATATGCAAAGTAAATAATAAAATTATAAAAAAGCAGAGATTTATATTAATTAAAACCCTGCTTTTTATTAGTTATTAGTATTTTTCTTGTCAGTTCTATCTAATATGTAATCAGTAGAAACATTATAGTATTCGGCCAAATCACAAACAACTTTAATTGGAATATCTCTGCCGCCTGTTTCATAGAAAGAGTAAGTTCTTTGAGAAATATGTAATATCTTGCTTAATTCATCTTGTGTTAAATCGTTGTCCTCTCTTAAATCTTTAATTCTTTTAAGATAGTTCATGCTATACCTTCCTTCTACAAAATATTGTAAAGCAGAACAGTTAGCGCCATTGATTTTTAGAACAAATTGTGCTACAATGAAGCCATATTATGAAAGTAAGAGGTGAATTTGTGAGAAAAAAAGGCTTTACTTTAGTAGAATTACTAGCAGTAATAGTAATATTAGGTATAATAATAGCAATAGCTGTACCAAATGTGATAACAGTAATCAGCAATTCAAGATTAAATAGTTTTAATGTAAGCAGCGAAATGTTGGAAAAAGCAGCAAGAGCATACTTAATTACAAATAATATAACGGTTGCAGTTGGAACAACAATTGAAATATCGTATAGTGTTATGCTGAGTGCTGGTAGTATAACAAGAATAGTAGACCCAATAAGCAGAAACGAATGCACTAATAGTAGAGTTTTTGTCACTAATACGGCAGGCAATTTTACTTTTAGAGCGGGCCTAGTATGTGACAATTTTTTAGATATTGATACATATAATCTAGTTGTTAATGGAGATTTTACATTGGGCACTACGGGGTGGACTTTTCATCCTGGCGCAGCTTTGGATCCTGCTGCTGGCATTAATAATGGCGCATGTGGAAGAGTGGTTTTTAATGGCGTTGTCCCCTCTATAGTGCTACAAAACATCAATGTGGTTGGTGGACGTAGATATTATGGCTATGGATGGTTTAGGCGTGTAGGTAATATTGGCACAGCGGCAAATCATCAATTTGATATTTTTGCTCCAGGGTTAGAAATGGATTTTGCCATCTTAAATAATAATACATTGCCTCTGGAAAACAACTGGTACCGATTAACAAATGTAATTGTTGCACCACTGAATGCTTTAGGAGAGTGGAGGTTCTTTAGCCATGCTGTATCTGCCACAATCTTTGGAGACGATCTTATGCTCTTTGATTTAACCGCAATCTACGGTGCGGGTAATGAGCCAACAACTGCTCAAATGGATAATATCATGCGTAACATGGGGAAGTAGTATTTGTATAAAATCCAAATTGCTTTTATAGGATAATAACAATTGTGTGGAAATTTTTAAAAACCTAATTAAATTGGTAATTATATTATCAGTTTTTTTGTGTTATTGATTAAGTGGCAAGACCTTTCTTTGCTAAATGTTGAGCAGCACCTTTAGGCTTGAAAAGGGTAAAATTGTACAGTAACCGCAATTTGATTAATTTTCAAACCTTAATCATTGGTTTTGAAATATAAAGCGCGTTTCCTATTCATGTATATAATGGGGTTTCTATTTGTTTGTTTTTATCTTAACTATTTGACATAAGCTTGTATAGCGAACAATATGTATCTATAAAAAAAATATCTTATACTGTATAATATATATTAGTTAGAAAAACATTTGGGAGTGATATTATGAAAGTTTTATCCATAAATGCAGGTAGTTCATCATTAAAATTTAGATTGTTTATGATGCCAGAAGAATTTGTTTTATGTTCTGGTGTATTTGAGCGTATTGGTTTAGATAATAGTTTTCTTACTATCATTATTGACAATGAAAAAAAATGTAAAGATATTGCTGTAAAGTGTCATGAAGATGTAGTTAATATTTTAATCCAGGAGTTAATTAATTTTAGAGTAATAAATAATATCAATGAAATTGAAGCAATTGGTCATAGAGTAGTTCATGGTGGTGATAAATATTCAAATGCTGTTGTTATTGATGATAATGTTTTAAACAATGTTATGGAAATATCTTATTTAGCGCCTTTACATAATCCAGTTAACATTATTGGTATTAGAGCTTTTAATAAAGTATTACCTAATGTTAAAGCGGTTGCGGTATTTGATACAGCTTTCCATCAAACGATGGAAGAGACAGCATATATTTATCCTGTTCCTTATGAGTGGTATAAAGAATATGGAGTTAGAAAGTATGGTTTCCATGGAACAAGTCATAAATATATTGCTCGCCAAATTAGTGAAATCTTAAACAATCAAAATTTAAAAATTATTAGTTGTCATCTTGGCAATGGAGGTAGTTTATGCGCTATTAAAAATGGAGTTAGTGTTGATACAACCATGGGTTTTACGCCACTAGCAGGTATTGCTATGGGAACTAGAGCAGGTGATATAGATCCTTCAATAATACCATTTATAATGTCTCAAACGGGCATGAATATAGAGCAAATATTAGATGTTTTAAATAAGAAAAGTGGTCTTTTAGGAATTAGCGGTATAAGTAGTGATATGCGCGATATAGAAGAGGGTATTGAGAAGCAAAATAAAAGATGTAAATTAGCTTACAGTATTTATATTAGAAAAATAGTATCGTTTATATCTAGTTATAATACTTTATTAGGCGGGGCTGATGTAATTTGTTTTACGGCTGGAATTGGTGAGAATAGCATAGGGGTGAGAAAAGATATTATTGACATGCTACAACCATTAGGTATATATTTAGATGAAGAAAAAAATAATATTAGAGGTGAGCAAACACTAATTTCAAATAATAATTCGAAAATAAAATGTTATATAATACCGACTAATGAGGAATTAATGATTGCCAAAGAAACATATGAATTGATGATGTAGGGGATGATTTTATGTATAAGAAAATATATAGTTTAATTAAAAAGTATAAAAATATTGTTATTGCAAGACATATTGGACCAGACCCAGATTGTCTTGCTTCTCAAGTTGCCTTAAGAAATATTATTAAAAGTAAATTTCCTAATAAAAATGTATATGCAGTTGGTCATTCTGTATCTAAGTTTTATCATTTTGGTAAATTAGATAAAATAAGAGAAGAGATTCCCAAAGATTCGTTACTTATCGTAGTTGATACTCCAGATAAAGGTAGAGTTGATGGTGTAAATATTAGTGATTTTGCGTATAGCATTAAAATTGATCACCACCCTTTTATTGAAAAATTTTGCGATTTAGAATTTATTGATGAACAAGCTTCAAGTGTGTGCCAAATGATTATAGATTTATGTGATAATACTAGCCTTAGACTATCAAAAGCAGATGCTGAAATATTATTTATGGGGATAGTGTCAGATACTAATAGATTCTTATATTATTATACTAGTGCTCATACTTTTGAAATAGTTGCTAAATTGATTAGAAAGTTAAAGATAAATACGGAAGAATTATATGCTAAATTATATGCACGACCTCTAAGTGAAGCAAGGCTACAAGGTTATATTGGAATGAATATGATTGTTACTGATAACAAACTTGGATATATAAAAATTTCATCAGAAAAAATCAGTGAGTTTGGTGTTGATTCCGCTAGTGCTGGCAACATGATAAATGAATTTAATAATATTAAAGAAATTATAGTTTGGATGACTTTTTCGCAAGACCCCAAAAACAATATTATTAGAGGCGCAATTAGGTCAAGAGGGCCGATTGTTAACGAAATAGCATCAAAATATGGTGGCGGCGGGCATAAGTATGCCAGCGGGCTTCGTTTGGAAAACTGGGAGCAAGTTGATAATTTTATAGTGGATTTAGATAATCTTTGTAAAAAATATATAGAAAATAATCCAGAAGTTAAATGATATTTGAATTTTTCACCTTGGGTGAAGTTGCTTTTTTAATAATTTTTGATATAATATAATACATTGAAAGGTGATTAATAATGAAAATCAGTAATGTAGAACTAAAGGCCTGTGCAGTTCGAAGAAGTCAATATCCAGAAGATGGCAAACCTGAATTTCTACTAGTTGGAAGAAGTAATGTTGGTAAAAGTAGTTTTACAAATACATTAATAAACAGGAAAAACTATGCTCGTACATCTAGTTTTCCAGGGAAAACACAAACTTTAAATTTTTATTTAGTTAATAATAATTTTTATTTAGTTGATGTTCCTGGATATGGATATGCGTCGGTAAATAAAAAACAACAAAAAAAGTTTGGAATGATGATTGAAGAATATTTAGAAAAAAGAAAAGAATTAAAACATGTTTTCATGTTAATTGATTTTAGGCATAAACCTACTGAGAATGATATGTTAATGTATAATTTTTTAAAATATCATGAGCTTTCCGTAACAGTAGTTGCTACTAAGGCGGATAAGGTAAGTATTAATTTACAGCCGAAGCAACGAAAAATGATATTAGATGAGTTAGATTTAGTTCTTGGTGATGAATTAGTAACATTTTCTAGTATAACTAAAATTGGTAAAGAAGAAGTCTTAGATAAAATTGAAAGAGCAATGTAATTGTTCTTTTTTTAAACAATGATTTATTAATACATACAATATCCTAGGTGATAGTATGAGAGTGAAAAAGGACGGCAATAAAATAATATTATTTATTAATAAATATTTTATTAAAAATGTATGTTTTAAGGATATTAAAGTAGTAGAGGATTATTTTAGAAAAATAATACTAATACTAAGAAAGCATTATAATATAAAATTAGAAGGCGAATATGAGATTTTAATTTATAGCAATAATGTGTATGGTATTATTATAGAATTATTTAAAGTAAGAGAAAATAAAAAAATTAATAACATTATTGATATGAAGATGATGTTTAACATTAATAGTACTTTTATTTATGCTGTAAATGATTATGATTATATGAACAATTTAGGAGATAATATTGATAAATATTACTATAAAAACAAATATTATTGCACTATTAATCAAGCGGATGATATTGATATGAGTAAATTTTTAGAATATAGTTATATTGTTTATGGCGATAAGGCGGTAAAAATACTGAGTATGGCGCAAAAAATAAAATAAATATTTATGCTAATAGGAATTGCAGATGTTACTTTTTTGAAAAATATAATGATTAAATGTTATTTTATAAAATATTTTACTGTAATGGGAAGTAGTGTTTAAATGCTAGAAAAATCATAAAATAAGTACCATGTTAAAATATTTATTCATAATTTGATTATGGATAACGGCATAATAAACTACCAAGTGTGGGTCATTAGTTCACAAGTAGAGGTATACATGATATAATATATTTTAATTTACAAGAAATGAGTGATTAGGATGAAATTACCAATTATAGCATTAGTGGGGAAACCAAATGTTGGCAAATCAACTTTATTTAATCGTATTGTTGGCAAAAAAATATCTATAACAGAGGATATTCCTGGTATAACTAGAGATAGAATATATGAACGTGCAAAATATAATAATTATATTTTTAATGTTATTGATACTGGCGGTATTGATGTAGGTAAAGAAAAGTTTAATGATGAAATTAGAATTCAAGCTGAAATTGCTATTGAAGAAGCAGATATTGTTGTTTTTATAGTTGATGGTAAAGATGGTTTAACTTCTAATGATTATGTAATAAGAGATATATTAAAAAAATCTGGCAAAAAAATAATTGTTGCTATCAATAAAGTTGATTCTAAACTTTCAACTGTTCATATATATGCTTTTTATGAATTAGGATTCGATGAATATGTTCAAATTAGTGCAGAACATAATGTAGGTATTGGGGAGTTATTAGATACGGTGGTTAGTAATTTTAAAACAAAAGAACACGTAGAATATGATGAAAATGTAATAAAATTTTGTGTAATTGGAAGACCTAATGTAGGAAAAAGTAGTTTAATTAATGCTTTAATTAATGAAAAAAGAGTGATTGTAAGTAAGGAAGCAGGCACTACTAGAGATGCTATAGATACTCCATTTATTTTTCAAAAGCAACATTTTGTAGGAATTGATACGGCGGGCATTAGAAAAAGAGGAAAAATATTTGAAAATATTGAAAAATACAGTGTTTTAAGAGCTATGAAAGCGATTGAAAGAAGTGATATATGTTTAGTAGTTATAGATGGAAGTGAAGGTATTACCGAACAAGATAAACATATTGCGGGATATGTTAAGGAAGCAGGAAGAGGCATTATTTTAGTTGTTAATAAATGGGATTTGGTAAAAGATAAATCAATTAAAGAATTTGAAGAGGAAATACGTAATCATTTTGTTTTTGTATCATATGCGCCAATAGTCTTTTTATCTGCTCTTACAACTAAGAGAATACATACTTTAATGCCAGAAATAATTAGAATTAATGAAAATATTAGAAAAGAGATTAAAAATAGTTTAATTAATGAAGTTATAATAGATGCAGTAATGTTAACTGCGCCACCTTCTTATAAAACCAGAAGATTAAAAATATTTAATGTTGAACAATCAGGTATCAAACCTCCTAAATTTACGTTATATGTAAACGATAAGGGTTTAGTTCATTTTTCATACGAGCGATATTTAGATAATAAAATTAGGGAAAACTTTAATTTTGAAGGAACGCCTATTATATTACAATTTAAAAACAGATCTGAATTATAAACATAACCATTTAAAAAAGATTACATATAATATCACCAAGGGGGAAAAATATGTTTAACTTTGGTGATGAATTTTTTAAAAGGGTAGAACAAAAAACAAATGTTAATAAAGAAACTATTTTAGGATTAGCTAATAAATTGCAAAAAGGTAATTTAAGAGATGAAGGCACCCTTAGAGACCTTATTCATGAAATAGGTAATTTAACTGGTAATCCGGTGCCAAAGGATAAGGAAGATAAAATTATAACTGCTGTTTTAAATGATAATATTCCAACTAACTTAGATAAAATGTTAGATAACTAATAATTAAAAAACACCATATTAATGTTGTTTTTTTTCATATAATTAATATATTTAGCATAATGTTTATTGAAATGATATATGAAAGTAGGGATTATATGGAAAAAATAGATATCATTAGGAGTATTGCCGAAAGAACAAATGGGGATATTTACTTAGGGGTTGTTGGCGCTGTTAGAACAGGAAAATCAACATTTATAAAAAAATTTATGGAGATTTTAGTTATTCCGAATATAGAAAATGAATATGAAAGAAAAAGAACGCTTGATGAAATTCCGCAAAGTGCCCAAGGTAAAACTATTATGACTACAGAACCTAAATTCGTACCTAATAATGCTGCTAAAGTTATGATTGATGATTTTTTTGCGAATATAAGACTTGTTGATTGCGTTGGATATGTTATCCCTGGGGCTAAGGGATATGAAGATGAGAAAGGTCCTAGAATGGTTAGAACACCATGGTATGATGAAGAAATACCTTTTATAGAGGCGGCTGAAATTGGTACTGAAAAGGTAATTAGAGACCATTCAGTAATTGGGATAGTAGTAACTACTGACGGATCTATTGGGGAAATACCAAGAAATGATTATGTAGAAGCAGAAACAAGAGTTATAGGAGAATTAAAAGATATTGGAAAACCATTTATTGTATTATTAAATTCGGTTCATCCAATGCTACCAGAGACGGAGCATTTAGCTAACAATTTAAGGAAAGAACATGGCGTACCGGTATTGCCGGTTAGTATCGAAACCATGAATGAAAAAGATATATATAATATTTTAAAAGAAGCATTATATGAATTCCCAGTATTAGAAGTAAAAGTAAATATGCCCGAATGGATTAGTGTGTTAAACCCAGATAATTATATTAAAAAAATGTATATTGATAAAATTAAAGAAAGTGTTACAGAAGTTAATAAATTAAGAGACATTGAAAATATAACTAAGCATTTCCTTGAAAACGAAGTAATTAGTAAGGCATATCTATCTAATGTTAATGCTTCAACTGGTGAAGTTACTATTAATTTACATGCACCTAATAATTTATATAATGAAGTATTAAAGGATATTATTGGCATTAATGTTACTAATAAAACAGAATTATTATCTTTATTTCAATCATATAATGAAGCGAAAAGAGAATATGATCAAATTAAATATGCCTTAAAGATGGTAAAACAAACAGGTTATGGTGTGGCATCTCCTACTTTGTCAGATATGAAATTAGACACACCAGAGATTATTAGACAGGGTTCTAGATATGGAATCAAATTAAAAGCAGTGGCTCCTAGTATACATATGATTAGAGTAGATGTAGAAAGCACCTTTGAACCTATAATAGGGTCAGAAATGCAAAGTAAAGATTTAATTAATTATTTAATGAGGGGCTATGAACAAAATGCTAATAATATATGGAAATCTGAAATATTTGGGAGAAGCTTAGATGTGATAGTTCAAGAAGGCATTCAAGCTAAAATTTTATTGATGCCAGAAAATATTAGATATAAATTGCAAAGAACTCTTGGTAAAATTGTTAATAAGGGTTCGGGTAACCTAATAGCTATCATACTTTAAAAATAAAATACTTTGTAAAATTATATTTAAATAAAAGACATACGCAAAAAAGATAGTGTGTCTTTTATTGTTGGAATTAACTTAATAAATCTCTTGTGTAAAGTAATTATGAATAATTTAACATGTTAAATATTATGTGATATAATGTCTAGGAGTTAGGATGGTGAAATTATGGAAGAAATACATGCTGTAACTTTGCCTGATGAAAATGATTTGTATGTAGTTGTAATGACAGAAAGGATTTATAAAAAACTAAAGGCAATAAAAGATATTGTCGATGGTAGTAATGAGGTAGTAAATTTTCTATTATTTGGAGAGCGCAAATATAATGGTGTTATATGGCTCGATAATATATTATCATTAGTTGTAAGATGCAAAAAGCCTCAAAAGAGCATACGTGAGATAGATAGACATATAGTTAATCTTATTGATTCTTGCGAAAGAGGCGATTACGAATACAGTCTGACAAAACCAGTGGTCTGTATAGGTAGTACAACTGATGATTTTTATTTTAATTATTTTGAAGCATATAATGGAAAACTTAAGAAGTATTTTGTTTTTGCAAAAGATAAAATTGAGGTATTTGGATTATTAATGTGTGAAGTGAACGCAATAAGTCTGGTTAATGACAAATATTTAGATGGTAAGAATTACAAGCAAAAGAATTGTGAATTATACGTAACCAATAATAAATATGATATCCAGTATGGCAAAGTAAAAATATTAAAGAAATAGTACTATACAGTAAAAATAGCAACAAATATAGTAATTTTAGAGTGTATTTTGTTATTTTTTTTTAAAAAGGCATTGATTTTATTGGAAAAAAGTGTTATTTTATATATGTAAGCATAGTTGCTTAATAGAAATAATATGGGAGGTAAATATTATGACAAAAGCAGAATTAGTGGAATTAATGGCTAAGGAGGCTGAACTTACTAAAGCAGATGCTACTCGTGCATTAGATGCATTTGTAGGTAGTATTACAAGTTCATTAAAAAAAGGGACAAAAGTAACTTTAGTAGGGTTTGGAACATTTGAATCTCGCAAGAGAAAAGCACGTACTGGACGCAATCCGCAGACTGGTGAAGCAGTTAAAATTGCTGCAAGAAACGTTGTTTCATTCAAAGCTGGAAGCAAATTAAAAGAAGCAGTTAACTAGTAATTATAAAATATAATTTAAATTGTAAGATCTCAATCTGGGTATAAAGGATTGGGATTTTTTTATTTTCTTAGTATCAGTTGTAATAACGCTTTTTAATTAATAAGAATAGTAGTATAATTTAATTGGGTGGTTAAATGTTAGACATTATTAAAGAAGTATTAAATATATTTAGGAATAATAATTATGAAGCATATGTTATTGGTGGTTTTGTAAGGGATTATTATTTAGGGACTATAGCAGATGATATTGATATATCTACTAATGCCCATATAGAAGATGTTAAGAGATTATTTAATACAATAGTAAATATTGAAGAAAAATATGGCGCAATTACAGTTAATTATAAAAATATTAATATAGAAATAACCACGTTTAGAAAAGAGTTAGAATATGAAAATAGTAGAAAACCTATTAAAATTGAATATGTTAATAATCTCAAAGATGATTTGTTAAGAAGAGATTTTACTATTAATACTTTATATATGGATTATAATTTAAATATAATAGATATGTATAATGGAAGAGATGATATCAATCACAAAATAATTAAGTGCGTAGGAGATGCATTTATTAAAATTGAAGAAGATAGTTTGCGAATATTAAGAGCAATTAGATTTGCTACTATACTTTTTTTTAATATTGATAACAGATTAAAGAATGCTATAATAAAGCATAAAGAATTATTAATAAAATTATCATATGAGAGGAAAAGGGAAGAATTAGATAAAATATTTAATAGTAAAAATATTAAATATGGAATTGACTTACTTTTACAGTTAGAATTGCATAAAGAATTAGAATTGTGGAATTTAGATAATATAGTATTAATTCCAAATAATATGGCTATTTGGGCTCAACTTAATACTAATGATAAATATTTTACTAAACAAGAAAAAAGAAAGATAAAAATAATACGAACATTATTAAAAAGTGATATTACTAATAATTATATTTTATATAAATATGATTTAAGTTCTATTAAAATTATTTCAGAAATTAAGAATATTAATTTTGATATTATTCAAAAAAAATATAATGAATTACCAATTAAATCCAAAAAAGATATCAATATTACCTTTAATGATTTAAAATTAATATTAAAAACAGACGAAAACAAATTGGTGCGATTAGTATATGAAAACATTGAAAAAGCAATTATAGAAAATAAAGTAGAAAATAAAGTTTCCAATATTAAAAACTACGCAATAAAAGAATATAGAAATGAAGAGGTGAATTACTATGAAAACTAATAATTTGATAGATATTATAAAAGCAGGAAATATTACAGTAAGTAAAATATTATTAAAATATTATAAAAAATTAGGCATTTCTAGTGATGAATTTATTTTTATTGTTTACTTAATAAATGAAGGCAACAATATTAGTTTGAATATTGAAAAAATGGCTTTAGAAATGGGATTAAACAATAGTGATATATTATATTTAATTGAATCATTAAAGGATAAAAAAATGATTAGCGTTATTGTTAATAAAAGTGATAAAAGAATGATTAATGAACATCTTAATTTTGATTTATTTTATGAAAAATTAACGTTACTGTTGATTGAATATATTAATAGTAAAAAGGATAATAAAGATAATAGCCATATATTTGAAACGTTTGAAAAAGAATTTGGCAGAACTTTATCACCAATGGAATATGAGATAATAAATACATGGATAGAAAGCAAGGTTAGTTCGGAACTAATATTACACGCATTAAAAGAAGCTATTTTTAATGGTGTTGCTAATCTTAGATATATTGATAAAATTATATATGAATGGAATAAAAAAGGTTTTAAAAATATTAAGGATGTTGAAAAACATAATGTAAATAGAAAAGAAAAAAAAGAAAAGGTAGAAGTGTTTAGTTATAATTGGTTAGAAGAAGATGGAGATTAATAAAAAAATTAATATTTTATTAAGTGAACTAGATTATTTATTTCCAAACCCACTATGTGAACTGAATTATAGTCAAGATTATGAATTATTAATAGCTGTAGTTCTAAGTAGCCAAACAACAGATAAAAAAGTTAATTTAGTAACTAAGGAATTATTCAACAAGTATTCAAATTTAGAAAGTTTAAAAACGGCTGAACTAGACGATTTAGAAAAAATTATAAAAATAATAGGTGCGTATCGTAGAAAAGCAATATTTATTAAAGGTATTGCTAATGAATTATATAATAAATATGATGGCATCGTGCCAAACAACAGAAAATTATTAGAATTGCTTCCTGGTGTAGGGAGGAAAACAACAAATGTAGTATTAAGTATATTATATCAAGAAGCATGTATAGCGGTTGACACTCATGTATCTAGAGTATCTAAAAGATTAGGTATAGTTAATGAAAAAGAGAGTGTAATAGCTATTGAGAATAAACTAATGAATTTAATTGATAAGAAGAAATGGTCAAGAACTCACCAACAATTAGTACTATTTGGTAGATATTATTGTAAAGCCCGAAAACCGAAATGCTCAACGTGTAACCTTAAATATATATGTAAAAATTTTAAATTCTTAATAAAGTCAAATGTTTGATTAAAGATATATATTGTTACTAATGGATTGCAACTAAATCATATTAAAGTATTAATATGGTATGATATAATAATGCTATAAATTGGAGGCGCTGTAGTGGAAAAGAAAAAACAAAGAAATGCATTTACTTTAATAGAAATAGTATCAGTAATAGTTATAATAGGGATGTTTTTATTAATAACATTTCCAACTATTTCAAGAGCGGTTTTAATGTCGCAATTTAAATATTATGAAGGTCAAGAAATGAGTTTTTTAGCGGCAGGAAGAAATTATTTTTCTAGTGATAGAATGAGACTGCCTAAAAATGTTGGAGAAAAGAGTACAATATCATTATCAACGTTAATAGAAGAAGGCTATATAGAACCGATTGTAGATACGGAAAATAGAGAATGTGATTTAAATGATAGTTATGTACAGGCAACTAATATTGATAAGGGAGAATATCATTATTATGTAAGATTAATATGTATTGATTATGATACAGTGGTAGCGTTAGGAGAATGGAGTAATTGGTCAACAGAGGTGCCAACAGGAGAAAATATAGAGATAGAATCGGCAACATTTTATAATTATCAAACTTTAACTAGTTATAATAGCAATTGGAGTGATTGGACGGATGTGGTAGCAGAAAGTGGTAGCGAAATAGAACCAGTGTCAAGAATAGTAGGAGCAGAAACACAATATCGAACAGTATATAGTTTTGTAGATCAACAGTGGAGATGGTTTGCTACTGGAACAGAAAGTCAGTGTGCATCAACATCGCCCGGCACAGATTGGACACAAGGAGCAGGATGTAGTACAACAACTCAAACGCAATGTGCATCAACATCACCTGGCACAGGTTGGACACAAGGGAATGCTTGTGGCACAACAACTCAAACGCAATGTGCATCAACATCACCTGGCACAGGTTGGACACTGGGAAATGCTTGTGGCACAACAACCCAAACGCAATGTGCATCAACATCACCTGGTACTGGTTGGACGCAAGGAGCAGGTTGTAGCACGGCAACCCAAACGCAATGTGCATCAACATCACCTGGCACAGGGTGGACACAGGGGAATGCTTGTGGCACAACAACCCAAACGCAATGTGCATCAACATCACCTGGTACTGGTTGGACACAAGGAGCAGGATGTAGTACGGCAACCCAAACCCAATGTGCATCAAGTATACCAACAGGAACAGGATGGAGTCAGGGGTCATCATGTGCATGGACAACAGGAACAGAAACAGCGCCTTGTTCAAGGTCTGCTCCATCCGGGACGGGTTGGGTAACAGGAGCGGCGTGTACTGTAGATTCATATACGAGGGATTCAACTTACCATTATGGATTTTGCCCAGATGGTGCATGGTATTATTATTCGTGTTCGGGCAATTGTAATCGAGAGTGTCCTGATGGATATGTTATAACAGGCACTTCTGTTCCTAATAGGTATTGTGGTACTGGCTCATGTATACCTGGAGTTGATGTTAAAACTTGTTATGAAACATGGAGTGGTGCATCTTGTACCTTATCTGGTAATACATATAGTAGAACGACAACAACTGCAAGTAGTTGGGATTATACAAGAACAATAACAGATAAATGGGACTATACAAGAACTGTAGCAAGTAGTTGGGATTATACAAGAACATCAACAGATAAGTGGGACTATACAAGAACTGTAGCAAGTAGTTGGGACTATACAAGAACTGTAGCAAATAGTTGGGATTATACAAGAACAGTAACAGATAGATGGGATTATACAAGACCTACAATAACATACGCAACAGGATTTCATTCAACATCTCCTAGTGGTTTTCCAACTAGAGATGATGCTCAAACTCAATTTACTACACCAACAGCGTGGAGTGATATATTACCAACATCACATAGTTTTAGAACAATAAGTAACAAACAACAAACTAGAACTAGAAATTTAATAACAGATTGGTCTGGTAATCTATTAGTTCAGCCCGTAACGGAAGCGCAGATTATAACAATTTTAAATAAATCTATGCAAGAAATACAAGCAGATCCAAATATAAGATTAATTCCTGTTGTAATGTATAGATTTAGAATAAGTAAGGCTTAATGTGAATAAGCAAGTTAAATTAATATAGATATGTATTATCTATATTTTTTTTATTAATGATAGAAAATCAAACAAAAAAAAAGGCTCTCAAATGAAAGCCAATTAACAATATATATATTCTTAGTAGGGAATATTATAATCACTGACAATTACTGTTCGATATAGCAGCTTAGAAGCCTGACGATAAGTAACATTATAATTTATTTGATATGTTTCTGCACGCGATGTATCAATTTGAGTTACAATGGCATTATCTGATAAGCGATATATAGTTCTTGTTATGGATGCTTGATTAGTAACATCAATAGAGTTTTCTAAGACTAGTATTTCAGAAGTAAATGGGTATGCGCTGCCAATTGGAATAGTAATAACTGCTTCTCCGTTTAAGGAAATACTAATTGCAGGATTTGCAGAGCCAGTTGTTAGCGTTATCTCACTCCCGTTACTTTGATTATCTCTTAATTTAGAAAAGCCTGTTTTAACCACATAAGTTCTAGAATTTTGATTAGTTGCTTCGCTAAAGGAATTGTTTTCAGTAAATGTTATAAAATTTAATTCGCCAGTTGTGGTGTCTTTAGAATAAATATTATATCCAAATAATCCTAGAAAGTTGTCATTAAAATTTTTATACTGCGTCCAATATTTATTAATATGTTCACCAAAAGTAGAACTATAGTTATTGATAAAATATTGTTCAGTTAAATGAATTGGTGTATTTACTCTATTCCACGTTATAGTATACCTATTTGCAGTAGTGTCATATGAACCATTTAAATTGGATACATTAGTGGTGATTCTATTGAATCTTGGTGATATTTCAGTAGGCTCAGTGCCTTTTCTAAAATATTCCGTTGTTATCATATCACTAGGTGTAAACTCACTTGGAAGCATGGCTGGAATACTTCCTTCTTCTACTTGTACTTCAACAATGCTAGTTGGTGTGGTAAATTTACTATTATCTTTCTTAAATATTCCGTTAGCAATTGTTCTAAATAATGCTATTCTTTGGGTTGAAGCAATATTAACAGTATTATAATATTTATTAGATATTCTTTCATATCCGTACCAGAAAGAAATAACATAATCAGGTGAATAGCCAACTACCCATGAGTCATTTGTAGCATTATCTGGTAGATTAAAAGCTTTTTTAGCTTGTGCATCAAAATTAGTAGTTCCAGTTTTGGCAGCAATACTAACCCCTGGTATTCTAAATCTTCTATTAAAACCGCTTTCCACTGATTGATATAAAATATCTGTTATCATATATGCGGTTGAATCGCTCATGGCCCTTTCTTTTTTAGATGGGAAATGTTGGATATTGTCAGTTGCTCTATATTCAATTTTATATACACTGTAGGGTTCTATAAAATACCCACCATTACCAAAAGCCGCATATGCACCAGCCATTTCTAAAGGTGATGAACCATTATACCCACCAATACTGTGAGCTTCATGAATTCTTCTGCCATCAATTTCAGGATTAAGACCTAACTTTTGAGTAAATTCAATAATTTTTCTATTATCAACACTTTTAAATGCTTTTAATGCTGGAATATTTCTAGATAAATCCAGTGCATCTCTTAATGTCATCAAACCCATATATCTTCTATCCCAATTATTTATTGGTTGACCATCAGAATAAGTATATGCTTCATCTAGAAAGGGAGTGTATGTTGACCAGTTATTATGTTCCATGCCAGGAGCATAATCAAACATTGGTTTAGCAGTTGAACCAGGCTGTCTATTAATCATAGTAGCAAAATTGAATTTGCGTTCTCCTGCGATATTTCTATTTGCACCAATCGCCAATATTTTACCATCATTAACACCAACGATTGCAATTCCAGTTTGCACTACATCATTAATAAATTTAAAATTTTCTCCACTCATGATTTTATCAATATGGGTCTGTTTCTCGCTGTCCATATTGGTGTGAATTTTCATGGGTACATTATACGGATTAAAGCCTGTTTTACTAATTACTTCTTCAACGACAGTATCAATATAACCTTGAAATTTTACGTTTCTATTTGGATTTGCAACTAATAAATCTTGAATAGGTATGCTTCCTGCAATTTTCTCTTGCTCTTCTGTAATATAGCCGTGCCTTTGCATTAAATTTAACACGGTCTTTCTTCTTGCTTGAGCGCGGTCAGGGTTAACAAAAGGATCAAAAGCACCAGGAGCTTGAAACAAGCCGGCAATTAAACTAGCCTCAGCTAAATTAAGATCGCTGACCGATTTTCCGAAATAAGTTCTTGAAGCTTGTTCTACTCCGTATGAACCACTTCCAAGAAAAGGAATATTAACATAAAATTCTAATATTTGTTCTTTAGTATACAATTTTTCTAATTTAAAAATAGCAAGATATATATCAGTAAATTTTCTTAAAATTGACTGTTCAAAGGAAGTAAAATTGTTTTTTACAACTTGCATCGACAATGTTGAAGCGCCGCCGGCATCCCTATTTCCTCTAGCCTGACCAAAAGCAGCTTTCATAAATCTAGGTAAATCAAAGCCATTATGTTGATAATATCTAGAATCTTCTGTTGCAATAATTGCATCGATTAATACCTGAGGCAAGTCATTGTAAGTAACAATCTCTCTTTTTTCAACTCCTAATTTAGCTATTATATTATCTTGATTATCGTATATAATGGTTGATTCTTTCATATATAAATTCTCAGGTTTAAAATCTGGTGCATTTCTAATTATATGAAACATAAATAAAGAGGCCATAACTATTCCAATAATACCTAAGGAAAATACAAAAATTAACATATAATTTCTAATTCTTCGGCGCCCCTTTTTATTTTTGCTGTGTTTTTTGACGAGATAGATTAATCCGCTAAATAATAAGATACTAGTTCCTAATATTATTGTATATAAATGCCCTATATTTATTAAAGACACAACAATAGTAACTATAGTTAATAATATGGTTAGTATAAGCCCGAATTGTTTTTTTAAAAATTTCTTAATTTTTTTGATTAGTCGTTGCATTAAATGCACCTCCAAAATAAATCTTATCTATTGTATCTAAATATTTTAATCTCGGATTGTAACTTTCTTCAATTTCATATGCAGTATCTATAAAAAAAGATATTGGTATAGTGCTCTTCTTATTATTAATATATGAAATAAAATCTTCCCCTTTAACTAAATAAGTTTTACTTAGACAAGAAAATCTTATTATGAAAAAAGCTATACCGCCATGTTTAATAATACTATCTATATGTTCTATCTGATGTTTATGAATATTACGAACGGGATAAAAATTTTTATTTTTTGTTTCTTTAGCTTCAAAATCAATATATTTTTCTCTATATATACCATTATAATCAGTAGTTGAGGGAACTTTAAAGTATGCTTTACTTATAATTTTTTTTTTATCTTGATTGTAATGTATAAGCGTTGGTTGAATTGGAGTTGGTTTTTTATAAATAATAGCTCGGTTAATTATTTTATAATATTCATTTGACATATTGATGTCTTCTTCTAAATTAGCACCTCTATTACGATGATTAGTAAATGTTAGATTTTGATTTTTAATTTTTATATTGTTTGAATATTTCATTTCAATCACCTTCGTTAATTATACTATAAAAATTTTAAATTTTCTATAGAATTAATCTGTATGTCTTTCTATAACTACTTTTGTCGAAACCAATGCAGAAAATATGGATTAATGATATTGTTTAATAAAGGAGAAAGAATATGAACGATATGATCTATATTTCAGAAATTTTTGATGAAATGATTAATAATATAAAATATATTAAAATATCTATTTATAATTTGAATAAAGATAAAAAGAAGAAGTAACTTTCATATAATTTATAAAGGAGGATATAAAGAATATGGAAGATATTTTAAGTAGAGTTGTAATTAATAATAATATAATAGGGCTATCAATTGTATTAGTTATTATTGGTAAGGCATTAAAAAATAGTCCAATGATACCAAATTACTTGATTTTATGGATATTAATAATTATTAGTATTAGTTTCAGTTTGTTAACCAATTTTTCTATTCAAAGCTTTATAGAAGGGTTTATTGCTGTTAGTTTAGCTAATACATATCATCAAACATATAAACAAACAAAGGAAATGTATTGTGACATTTCTTTCAATAAAACAAAAGGCAATTGACAAAATGCGTTTTTTTTGGCACAATATATACGTGAGTGAGGTGGAAGAATGTATCAAGATAAAATAATTTTGACACCCCAAGATATATTGGAAAAAGAATTTAAAATTGACACAAGAGGTTATCGATTAAAAGAAGTTGATAAGTTTTTAGATCTTATTATTAGAGATTATGAACAGTTTATTAATATTTTAGAGAAACTAGAATTAGAGAATAAAGAATTGCTAGAGGAAAATTTAAAATTAAAAACTGAGTTTCGTAATATAAGAATGGATATGCAAATAGCAGGTCAAAATGAGAAAGAAGTAACAAATGTTGATATATTAAAAAGATTATCTCACTTAGAAAAAATTGTATATGGAAAAGATGAGTAACAGTATTTAGGCAAGCGCTGTATCCTAGTGATATAGAGGAAAGTCCATGCTCGCACAAACTGAGATGTTTGTAGTGTTCACGCCTAGGGAAAACCTAGGGTAATTTATAATTAACGGCTCTAAGAAACCTAAGTCAATTGATATGGTTGATTAGTATAAAAGTGCCACAGAAACGAATTGTTTTAGAAATAAAACAGGTGAAACGTTGGTAAACCCCGTGAGCGAGAAACCCAAATATGGTAGGGGAACTTTCAAAAGGGAATAGAACTGATTGAAAGATGAATTAACATTCATAGATAAATGTTTGCCGTCTCTTAGGAGAAACAGAACATGGCTTATAAATATTGTTATTTTTTTATTTAAAGAGGTGTTGATTTGAAAGAATTAGGTCAAAAGCTAAAAGAAGCTAGAGAAAAACATGGCATAAGTATTGAAGAAGCCGCGGGAGATTTGAATCTTAGAAATAGTCAATTAGAGAATATTGAAGATGGAAATATAAAGGCCTTTAAGGACGTTTTTTATTTAAAATATTTTATTAGAGATTATGCTAAATATCTTGGCCTTGATTATGAAAAGTTAGTAGATGAATTTAATGATTTTTTATTTGATTATACGTCTAAAATTCCATTAGATGCGATAAAAAAAGCTAATGCTAAACAGACTAGCGAGACCAAAAGGGAAGTTGTATCGCCTTATACTATAAACAAAAAAAGTAATTTTGTTATATCCGCAAAACATATTTATTTAGCAATAATTATTTTAGTTATTATAATTTTTTATTTACTTGTTAGTTATTATGGTACAGATGAGTTTAAAAAAGTAAATATTAGTAGCTTAATAAATTATGTATAATGATGGAGGGCAATATGAAAATGAACTTACCAAATAAATTAACAATACTAAGAATTGTATTTACATTTATTATCATTATAGTTTTAGTATTTCCTTTTTATTCTGTTAATATTGAATTTCCACATTTCAGAGTAGAAAAAATAATTGTGGATAGCAGATATATATTAGCAGGAATATTGTTTATTATAGCAGCATTTACTGATTTTTTAGATGGCCACATTGCCAGAAAATATAATTTAGTAACTGATTTTGGTAAAATGATGGATTCAATAGCTGATAAAATATTGGTTAATTCTGTTTTAATAATATTAAGTTCAGCAGGTTTTATTAATCCGATAATTCCTGTTATTATAATTATAAGAGATAGTGTAACTAATGCTATTAAAATGATTGCAGGAAGCAAAGGTCAAGTTGTTTCGGCTATTCAAATAGGAAGAATAAAAACGGCCTGTTTAATGACTGGTATTACTTTAATGTTGTTTTATAACTTACCATTTGAATTATATAATTTAAAAGTAGCCGATTTTTTATTGGTGTTATCTGTTGTATTATCAGTAATATCATGTATTCAGTATTATAATATGAATAAACACTTAATATTTGATAAAAATTAAAAAGACCATTTTATATTAAAATAAAGAATAAAAACTCTTAATTCAATAAGAGTTTTTGCTATTATTGAATATATTTACATTAAAAAAACATCAAACAAATGTTCGATAAAGCATTGCTTTTTTAAAAAAGATAGTATACAATTAATTTATAGAAAGATGGAGGTTATAATGAATAAAGTAACAGATAAGGATAAAGATAAAATATTAGAGCAGGTATTAAATGATATAGAGAAACAGTTTGGCAAGGGTTCTATAATGAAATTAGGAGAAAATAGCAATATTGAAGTTGATGTGTGCCCGAGTGGCTCGTTATCGTTAGATATTGCACTTGGCGTAGGCGGCTTTCCAAAGGGGAGAATAATTGAAATTTTCGGTCCAGAAGCAAGTGGGAAGACTACGTTTGCTTTACATGCGATTGCCGAAGTTCAAAGACAAGGTGGAAGGGCGGCATTTATTGATGCTGAGCACGCACTTGATCCAGTTTATGCTAAAAAACTTGGTGTTAATATTAATGAATTATTATTATCGCAGCCAGATAATGGGGAACAGGCGTTAGAAATATGTGAGGCACTAGTTAGAAGCGAGGTTGTTAACATTATCGTTGTTGATTCAGTGGCGGCTTTAGTGCCGCAGGCTGAAATTGAAGGTGAAATGGGAGAAAATCACGTGGGATTGCAGGCGCGATTAATGAGTCAGGCCTTAAGGAAATTATCAGGTAGCATTAGCAAAACTAAAACTATTGCCATTTTTATAAATCAATTACGCGAAAAAATTGGTGTTATGTTTGGAAGTCCAGAAACCACAACTGGCGGTAGAGCATTAAAATTTTATTCTACAATTAGATTAGATATAAGAAAAGCCGAACAGATAAAGATGGGAGAAAACATTATTGGAAATAGAACGAATATAAAGATAGTGAAGAACAAGGTTGCTCCTCCATTTAAAATTGTTAATCTTGATATTATTTATGGAGAAGGGATTAGCAAAGAAAGCGAAATTATCGATTTAGCAACTGATGCATATATTTTGGAGAAAAGTGGTGCGTGGTATGCTTATAATGGTGAAAAAATAGGGCAGGGGAAAGAAAATGTTAAGGCATTACTAAAGGAAAACATAAAACTTAAGGAAGAACTAGAGCAAAAAGTCAGGGATTATTACGGTATTATCATCAATAAAAAAAATAAGGAAAAATAAAAAATAAGGGCGAAATATCGTCCTTATATTGACTTTATATTTAATGCCATTTACAATAGAATAGTAATGTTATGTGTATAATGTTACATAGAAAGTAATGTGGAGGTTAAAATGGATAATTTTTTGTTCTCCATCTTTCTTGTTACTATTGGAATAATTGTTGGAATAGCATTAATTTTAATAATTAATTATATTAGAGGAATAGCTACAAATAAGAAAAATGAAAATATAATTGAAAAAGCAAGAAAAGAAGCGGAGCGAATTAAAAGAGATTCTCTTTTTGAGGTTAAAGAAGAAACACACAAATTAAAAATAGAATTTGAAAGAGAAGTAAAAGAAAAGAAAAATGAGGTAAAAGAATTAGAAAACCGTTTATTGCAAAGAGAAAATAATATTGATAGAAGAGACCAAACACTTCAAAATAGGGAAACATTATTAGGTGAAAAAGAAAACGTTGTTATTGAAAAACAAAGAGCAATTCAAGAAGAATATTTGAAGCTTGATGATAAGAAAAAAGAACAATTGGAATTATTGGAAAAAATATCAAAATTATCAAGAGAAGAAGCACATAAGATGGTTATGAAACATGTAGAAGAAAACATGGCTAAAGAAATTGCTGAATATATTAAAGAAAGGGAAATAGAAGCGGAGTTAGAGGTTGATAAAAAAGCTAAAAACATGTTGGTTACAAGTATGCAAAAGTATGCTGCCGACGTTTCAAGTGAACAAACTGTAACGGTTGTAGCCTTACCTAGTGATGATATGAAGGGTAGAATTATTGGTAGAGAGGGTCGTAATATTAGAACGATTGAAGCTATTACGGGAGTTGATTTAATAATTGATGATACTCCTGAAGCGGTAGTATTATCGAGTTTTGATCCTTTAAGAAGAGAAATTGCTAGGCAAACTCTAGATGGTTTGATTAAAGATGGTAGAATTCATCCGGCTAGAATTGAAGAATTGTACGATAAAGCATGTAAAGAAATAAAAGTAAAAATTAGAGAACATGGTGAAGAAGCCTTATTTGATCTTGGTATAACTAAAATGGAGCCCGAATTAGTAGATATTATTGGAAGACTATATTATAGAACAAGTTATGGTCAAAATGCCCTACAACATTCTAAAGAGGTGGCACATTTAGCTGGTATATTAGCTGCTGAAATTGGTGAGAATATTGCTATTGCTAAAAGAGCTGGATTGCTTCATGATATTGGCAAAGCAATTGATCATGAATTAGAGGGTAGTCACGTTGAAATAGGCATCAATTTAGCTAAAAAATATAAAGAAGATAATATAATTGTAAATTCAATTGCATCACATCATGGTGATGAAAAAGCTAATAGTGTTATATCTGTGCTTGTAGCAATTGCAGATGCATTATCGGCATCAAGACCAGGAGCTAGAAATGATTCATTAGAGAATTATATTAAAAGATTAGAGCAATTAGAAGATGTAGCTAATCAAATAGAAGGTGTTGATAAGACATTTGCAATGCAAGCAGGTAGAGAATTAAGGGTAATTGTAAAACCCGAAAAAATAGATGATTTGGCTAGTTATAAAGTTGCTAGAGATATTAAAGAAAAAATTGAAAGTGAAATGCAATATCCTGGCACGATTAAAATTACTGTAATAAGGGAAACAAGGGTGTCAGAAGAAGCAAAATAAGTTCTATTATTTTATAAAAGAAATCTAAAAAAAATAAACAAGGTATGCTTGTTTATTTTTTTACGTCCATTATTACTGGCAAAATAATTGGTTTTCTTCCAGTTTTTTCATGTATGAATGGTGCTATATCTTGAATAAGGTCATTTTTTAAATCTTGGTAATTTAGTTTATTAGTTTTTAATCTTTTAATAATAATATCATTGGCTATATAACTAATTTCTCTTATTAATTCTTCATTTTCATTGATTAGAATAAATCCCCTAGTAGTAACTGTAGGTCTTATTAGTAATTCATTTTTACTAATATCAATATTAGCAATAATTACTAATATACCATCATTAGACATAGTTTTACGATCTTTTATAACAACACTTCCAATATTTCCGATTCGATTTCCATCTACATAAATATCAGAAGCTGGTATTGTAGCAGTTTTTTTAATTTCGTTTTTACTCATTGATAGAACGTCACCATTATCTAGTACAAAAGTATTATTTTTTGGCATGCCACATTCTATAGCAATATCTGCATGTTTTTTAAGCATTCTATATTCTCCATGATAAGGCATAAAATATTCTGGATTAACTAATCTTAACATTAATTTTAATTCTTCAATAGGTGCATGTCCTGATGTGTGAATCTCACTTAGTGTGGTATTAGTATATACTTCAACGCCCTTTAAATATAATTTGTTTACTGTTTTCGAAATGCTACTAGCATTTCCAGGAATTGGAGAAGAAGAAAATATTACTATATCACCGGGCATTAACTTTATTTGTTTATGTGAACCATCAGCAATTCTTGATAATGCTGCTAGTGGCTCTCCTTGTGAGCCTGTACATAATATTGCTATTTCGTTATTTGGTAATGTATTAGCATATTCAGCTTCAACAATAATATCATCTTTTATATAACCACAATTTATTCCTATTTCTAGTTGTGTTTCCATACTTTTGCCAAATACTGCTATCTTTCGATTATTCTTTCTGCAAGTTTCAACTATGTGTTTAAGTCTGTAAACATTTGAAGCAAAAGTTGCAATTATAACTCTTCCGGCATGTCGTTTAATTATCTCGCCTAGTGCTTCATCCACTTTTGATTCACTCATTGAAACGCCCTCTATCATGGCATTAGTGCTATCACTAAGTAATAGTTTAACCCCTTTTTTCCCTAAATAGGCAATTTTATGTAAATCAGTAAGCGGTCCAATAGGTGTCCAATCAAACTTAAAGTCTCCTGTCATAATTATTATACCATTTGGTGTATGAATCACTATTCCATGAGAATCAGGTATAGAATGAGTTGTTCTAAAAAACTCTATTTCAAGGAATCTAAATTTAATTTTAGTATTTTCTGTATAACAATTAATATTTTTAAAATTAATATTTCTTTCCTCTAGTTTTTTTGTTATCAAGCCAGCTGCTTGTTTTGAGGCGTATATTATAGGTATATTAACAATTTGTAGTAAAAAAGGTATAGCACCAATATGATCCTCGTGTCCGTGGGTAATGATTAGTGCCTTAATCTTTGACTGATTTGCTTTTAAAAAAGTAAAATCAGGTATTACATAATCTATTCCTAGCAATTCCTCCTCAGGAAAAGCAATCCCCGCATCAATTATTATTATTTCGTTATCGTGCATTACGCAGTACATGTTTTTTCCAACTTCACCAAGACCGCCTAAAGCGAATATTTTGGTATCGTTACTTTCAAAGAACTTCATATATATCTCCTTCCGTTTATACTAAAGTATCAACTTATAACATTATAATATTATTTTTGGCAAATGTCTAATATTTTAATCGAGAAATTTCTCTAGACTATTTTACACTATCATTTTACACGATCCATTGATTCTAAAAATTACTCATGTTAAAATTAAAGCATATACTACAGAGGAGGTTTTAAAGATGGAAAAGCACGATAGGTGGGACGTTGTTTTTAAACGAACATTTATTCTTGTTGGGAAGTTAATTCTTATTGGTCTACTTGTGAACCCCCAGTATAGGAGTTTGGAAGTTGTCATAGGAAGTCTTCCGGCTTTCTTTTTTATGAGTTTGATGACCGTATTGGTGATGACGATGGTTCTTAATTGGGGATATAAATTTATAAAGGCAGATCAAAGAGAGAGATGGGAAATCGTATTAGCGTTCCTTATTACATATTTTTATTTATATATTTTATAGTAGAATTATCAATATAAAAATGTAGGGAAAGTGGAATTTATTTTTAATAGGCTGTTATTTGCTGGAAATGTTAACAACAAGAGAATAATGTAGAAGTTTATCTAAAATAACGTTAGCTAATGTATAATCTCTAAATATTTCTTTATACTTACTAAAGGCTTGTTTGTTGTAATTATAGCACAGTGCCTTTCGTATATCTTTATAATTAATTGAAAAAACATATTTATAGATTTGTCAACAATTGCTAAATACACAATTTCATCAATTATTAATATTTTAAGATATCAAATCGCTTTTGTATACTATTACAGGTATCATATCAATTATAGTATTACATTTTTAGGCTAAATCTGTTTTTTCGTAACTATGAATGTAATATTTTATCTGTTATAATATTTAATAAGGGTGATTAGCGAGATGAATATAATTTCAAAAATTAAAAATTTATTTAAAAATGATGAAGAAACAAAAATATATAGTGATGTATTATCTAAGACAAAAAAAGATTTTCTTCCTAAGTTAGTTAATCTGTTTAATAAACATAGTGGTATAAGTGAAAATTTTTTTGTTGAATTGGAAGAAATTTTTATTGTAGCTGATATCGGCGTTACTACCACACTTAATTTTATTGATAAATTAAGGAAAAGAGTTGTATCAGAAAAGATAACAAATATATTAGATATTAAAGATATAATTATTGATGAATTATTTATTTTATATGTATCTAATGAAGTATTAGTAAATAAAATTAATTTTGATAACAATTTAACTGTTATATTAGTTGTGGGAGTTAATGGAGTAGGGAAAACAACTACAATTGGCAAATTGGCGTATAAATTAAAAAACGAGAATAAGAAAGTAATGCTTATCGCAGGTGATACATTTCGAGCTGGGGCAACTGAGCAAATAGAGGAGTGGGCTAAAAGAGCTGGTGTGGCATTTGTTGGCAAGGGAGGAAGTGACCCTGGCAGTGTAATTTATGGTGGTTTAAATAAAGCAATAGAAGAAGGCTATGATGTTGTTTTAATTGATACTGCAGGGCGCTTGCAAAATAAAACTAATTTAATGAATGAATTGGTTAAAATAAATAAAGTTATTAATAATATAATCCCCAATTCTCCTCATGAGACTTTATTAATAATAGATGCTACTACTGGGCAAAATGGCATTAATCAAGCGAAGGCGTTTAAAGAAATAACTAATATTACAGGAATAGTATTAACCAAATTAGAGGGCACAGCCAAAGGCGGAATAATTTTAGCTATAAAAGATGAACTAAATATTCCAGTAAAATTTATTGGTGTTGGTGAAAAATTAGAAGATTTAAAAGTATTCGATATTGAAAAATATATATATAGTTTATTTGAAGAAGTGATATGGTGATGATATGAATATAATTACGTATTTAATAATTTTATTTGATTATTATAAAGAATTATTTAGTGAGAAACAAAAATTATATTTCATAGATTATTATTTTAACAATTTATCTTTGAGTGAAATGAGTGAAAATTTTAAGGTGAGCAGAAATGCTATTCACAAACAATTAAAGGTAGTTGAGAAAAAATTATATGAATATGAAAAAAAGTTAAAACTATATGAGAAAAGTCAACAGTTAAATTCAATAATTAATACTATTGAGGATAAAGAAATAAAGGATAGATTATTAAAAATAGATTTATTATGAGGTGATTATGTGTTTGAAACACTAGGTGGCAAATTAGAGAATATTATAAAAAAAATAAGAGGGTATGGTCGTATAACTGAAGAAAATATTAGTGATATGATTAGAGAAGTTAGAATATCATTGCTTGAGGCTGATGTTAATTACCAAGTTATCCGAGAATTTAGTAATAAAGTAAAAGAAAAAGCTTTAGGTGAGGAAATAAATAAGAGTTTAAAACCGGGAGAAATGTTTGTTAAAATTTTAAGAGAAGAATTAATAGCATTGTTAGGCAATAGTAGTGAGGGTCTTAAATTAAACAATAAATTTTCTACTTTAATGCTTGTTGGACTTCAGGGAAGTGGAAAAACAACAACAATTGGTAAATTAGCTAATTATTTAAGAGCCAAGCATAAAAGGAAACCATTATTGGTTGCTTGTGACATTTATCGCCCAGCTGCGATTGAACAGTTAAAACAAATTGGAAAACAATTGAATATTGAAGTATATAGCAATGTTGGTAAAAAACCACTAGAAATAGTTAAAGAGGGCATTTTATATGCTAAAAATAATAGTTATGATTATGTTTTAATTGATACTGCTGGAAGATTACATATAGATGATGACATGATGAATGAAATTATTGTTATTAATAATGAAATTAATTGTGATGAAACCCTATTAGTAATTGATAGTATGATGGGTCAGGATGCTATCAATGTTGTTCAAAATTTTACTCAAAAAGTATCTATAACCGGAGTTATTTTGACTAAGTTAGATGGTGATACTAGGGGCGGAGTTGCTTTATCAGTAAGACATCTTACTAATATTCCAATAAAATTTATTGGTACTGGTGAAAAGTTGGATGGTTTATCAGAATTTCATCCTGAGAGAATAGCTAATAGAATTCTTGGCATGGGCGATATTCTATCAATTATTGAACAAGCAGAATCTAATATTGATAAGGAAGATGCGGAGAAGATAGCAAAAAAATTGCAGAGGGGCAACCTTGATTTGAATGACTTTCTAATGCAATTAAAACAAATTAAAAAATTAGGACCCTTAGAAAATATTATAAAGATGCTCCCAGGAGCTGGCAAATTAGGTTTAAATAATATTAATATTGATCCAAAACAAATTAGCCGTATTGAAGCTATTGTTTTGTCTATGACGCCTAAAGAAAGATCTAATCCTGATATTATTAAAGCAACAAGAAAAATAAGAATAGCTAAAGGTAGTGGGACAACAGTAGAGGAAGTAAATAAATTATTAAAACAATTTGAGCAAATGAAACTAATGATGAAAATGATGAAAAATGGGAATCTTAAATTTAAATAATAAAGAATTAATAGAAAGTGCTAATTTATGGTCAATAATATATTCAATATGTTAAATATAGAATAAACTAATGGTAGATAAGGGGGATAAAATTTAATATATGAATGATTATGAAGGAAATTTTAATCAATTTGATAGTATGCCAGAAGTTGATAATTTAAGTGAACAGCGTCAGTTTCCAATGGGGCCTGTACCACCAATAGGATATCCGCCAGTAAGACCTACATTATCGCAAGCACCAATTATAGAACCGCCAGTAGAAAAAGTTGTTAACAGATGTATGGTGCATGAAGTTCCGCATGTGTGCCCTATTAATACGCGAATAATAAACAATCATATTTTTAGGCACACTTATCGACCGCTATATAGTTGTTGTGAACAAAATATAGTATCTCATGTCCAAGAGGGGTATTGCTCTAATTTTTATTAAAGAAGTTCCTATAACAATAGGAACTTTTTTGATATAATTAAAATGAGGGTGCGTCAGTTCGGTGCA
>DBNY01000058.1 GCA_002299475.1 Caryophanales bacterium UBA660
AATCACCTATATAATTATATGCAATAATGAAATTAATATAAATAAAATATTATATTATTAAAGTAGTATGGTTTTATTTTGTATAATAATTATTTTCAAAAAAAGCAGAACTATTAAAAAGTTCTGCCTATTTTTATTAAACGTCAAGCTTTTTATTCTACAGTAACAGATTTAGCTAAATTTCTTGGTTTATCAATATCTAAATTTTTCATCCTAGCCGTTTCGTATGCAATTAGTTGCAATGGAATTATACAAATAAGTGGTGAAATAAAATTATTTGTAGTTGGCAGCACAATTTTATGACTGTAAAAATCTGATATTATATCTAATTCCTCAGTAGTAATAAGTATTATATTTGCGCCTCTAGCGCTGGTTTCTTTAATATTACTTAATGTTTTATCGGCTAGATTTTTATCAGTCATAATAGCAATAACTGGGATGTTAGGTTCTATTAAAGATATTGTTCCATGCTTTAATTCCCCAGCAGCATATGCTTCGCTATGAATATATGATATCTCTTTTAATTTTAAAGACCCTTCCAAACATAGAGCATAATCAATGCCTCTACCTATAAAGAAAACATGTTCATGATTATATATTGTTTTAGCAATATCGGCATATTTATTTTTATTAGCTAATACTTTTTCTAAATAATGAGTGATATTTTTAATTTCAGAAATTATTTTATTTATGTTATCGTTTTGCTCATTATTTTGAGTAATGTATAAATTTAGTGTTATTAACGAAAGAATAGCAACTTGTGCTGAAAAGGCTTTAGTAGTAGCAACGGCGATTTCAGGCCCGGCATTCATATACATTATGTATTTTGCTTCTCTTGCAATAGAAGAACCAACTACATTGACAATTGCTAATGTATCTATGTTGTTTTCTTTAGCAAGTTTTAATGCTGCTAATGAATCTGCAGTTTCTCCTGATTGGGATATAATTATTACAAGCGTGTTGTTATCAAATTTTATATTTCGATATCTGTATTCAGACGCTATTTCAGTCATTATTTTCATATCGGAAAATTTTTCCATTAAATATCTACCAATTATGCCAGCATACATAGCGCTACCGCAACCAACTATATGAATATTATCGTATTTTGAAAAATTAATCATATTGTTAATTATGTCTTTATAGTTAGTTTTAATATAATTAGATATTATATTGCTTATAACTTTAGGTTGCTCATATATTTCCTTAAGCATAAAATGGTCGTACCCACTCTTTGATGCTTCTTCAACTGACCAAGTGGCAATGTTAATGTTTTTTTTAATTTCTTTATTATTTTCATTATAAATTATAACTTTTTCTTTAGTAACTTTAGCATATTCATTTTTTTCTAATAAAATATATTTATTAGTATATTTAAGAATTGCTGTAACATCTGATGCAATAAAATTTTCTTGTTCTCCTAATGCTATAATTAAAGGGCTGTCTTTTCGCATGGCATATATAGCATCTAATTCATCCTTAAAGATAACGGCTAGTGCATATGATCCGATAAATTTATCAGATGCAGTTATTAAGGTTTCAATTTTATTTTTTTTGTCTTTGTAAATATCATTGATAATTGCGCAAGCAATTTCAGTATCAGTCTCTGATGTGAAATTATAACCTTTATTTAATAATTCGCGTTTTAATAATTCGTAATTTTCTATTATTCCGTTATGAACGATTATGATATTTTCAACAACATGAGGGTGTGAGTTAATATCGTTAGGCATTCCATGAGTAGCCCATCTTGTATGTCCTATTCCCATAGTAGCATTGTTGATATCAAGTTCCTTAATTTTTTCTTCTAAGTTTTTTACTTTCCCCTCTTTTTTTACTATTTTCAATTTATTATCTCTCACGAAAGCAATTCCTGCTGAATCATAACCACGATATTCTAATGATTTTAAACCATCTAAAAGAATATCAACGGAGTTATGTTTATTGCCAACATAACCTATAATACCGCACATACATCCTCCAAAAAATATATTTGTATGATATATAATATTGTAGTAATAGATATTTTACTTTTTAATTATATACCTAACGATTACATAAACCGTAGTAGCATCCGCCGAATGATCGATAACTACTATCCTCGTCAACATATAGTTCAGGCGCTCATTATATAAATATTGTTATTAATATGCCTCCTAAATATTATATATAACTGATTATATTATACTATGAATAGTGCAATAAAATATTGTTATTTTAAAATTTTCTTGTAAACCTTATTTTGGAGATTTTGCATTGGTTAACAAGTGCATTTTTATTGAAATAATAAATATTATATGTTATAATTCATGTGTTAAATGATTTAGGGGCATAGTTAAATGGTATAATAGTGGTCTCCAAAACCACGGTTGATGGTTCAATTCCTTCTGCCCCTGCCAAATGATACTTACACGAACTTTTACTACTTTGTAGGAGGGTTCGCTGTTAATTTTAAATTATAAGCTAAGGCTTATGTAAAGAGAGATTTAAGTCATTATGCTTAATCTCTTTTTATTTAAAATGTGTTATAATTAAAATACAGAATATAGGAGTGTTAAAATGAGATATCTAGGAAGTAAAACTCGCTTAGTTAACCATATAAATAAATTCATTTTAGAAAATAACATTAATGGTGATGTTTTTTGTGATATCTTTGCGGGAACTTCTACGGTAGGTGACTATTTCAAAGAAAGTTATAGAATTATTGCCAATGATTTCACCACATATTCAACAATCTTATCAAGAGCCAAATTATTAAATGCTGATATTCCAAAATTTGCAAAATTTGTGAGCAAATACAATGTCGACCCATTTATATATTTTAATAAAAAAGAATATAAATATGAAAACAATTACTTTATAACAAATAATTATTCACCTAAAGGGGGAAGGAAATATTTATCTGAATCAAATTCAATAAAGATAGACGGAATTAGATTAGAGTTAGAAGAATTGTATAAAAATAGAATATTAAATGAAAACGAATACTCATTTATACTGGCTAGCTTAATTGACAGTATTACGAAAGTATCTAATACTACTGGTACTTATGAAGCTTTCCTTAAAAATTGGGATAGCAGAGCCGAAAAAGATATGAAATTAGCACCAATTGTTTTTAACATAACAACCAAAATAAAAGAAATAATGTAGTTTACTACAATTCACTCAAAATTAACTTGAATAATTAATATAA
>DBNY01000004.1 GCA_002299475.1 Caryophanales bacterium UBA660
AGTAACTCTACTAAAGTGAAGCCCAATGTTGTCAACTTAAGACTTTTTTTATTTCTTTTCATATTTCTATCACTCCTATATTAATAATATCAATTAACTTATTTTAAATCTGATTAATAATTATCTTTTTGTATATTATTTATGTAAGTATTTTCATTCCATATTTCTACATTCAAAGCCTTGGCTTTATCATATTTACTACCTGGATTATTACCAACAATTAATACATCCGTTTGTTTAGTAATTAAGTTAGTTACTTTTCCTCCAAATAATTCTATTTCTTTTTCTATATCGTTTCTTGAATATTTATTTAATGTTCCCGTGATAACAAATGTTTTATCATTAAATAAATTCTTTTTCTCAATATTATTAAACCCTTTATGCGTCATGTTAAGACCATTTTTTTTCAGTTCATCAATCATTTTAATATTATTCTCATTACTAAAATAGTCAATAATATTTTGTGCGATTATATTACCTATATCTTCAATCGCTAATAATTGTGTATCCTCTGCCCTTATTAAATTATCAATAGTTTTATACTCTTTAGCAAGATTTTTAGCCGTTTTTTCTCCTACTTGTTTAATACCAAGTCCAAAGATCAATTTTTCTAATGATTGATTCTTACTGTTTTCAATTGCCTCTAATAAATTATTAATGCTTTTTTCTCCAAAGCCTTCTATATTCATCAATTCTTTTTTTCTGTTATGCAATCTATAAATATCAACAAATGATTTAAGAAAGCCTAAATTGTAAAAATTCTCTATTACTTGTTCGCCTAAGCCCTCTATATTCATTGCCTTTCTACTAGCGAAATGTATTAGTGATTCAATCTTTCTTGCATCACAATTACTATTAACACAAAAATAATCTGCTTGATTCTCTTTTCTAATTAGTTTACTATGACAAATCGGACAATAAGTAATCATTTTAAATTTTTCTTTTTTTCCATACTCACTTATTTTAGCTACTCCAACCACTTCCGGAATTATATCCCCTGCTTTCCTAATAAAAATCATATCACCAATTTGAATATTCTTTTGATGAATAAAATCTTCGTTATGCAATGTTGCCTTTCTAATAGTAGAACCCGCAACTCTAACTGGTTCTAAAACTGCATTAGGTGTTATTTGCCCCGTTCTACCAACTGTAAAAACAATATTGATAAGTTTCGTAATAACTTTTTCAGCCGGGAATTTATATGCAACGGCCCATTTAGGGTGTTTGCTAGTAAAACCTAATTTATCTTGTTGTTCAATATCGTTTATCTTTATAACAATACCATCTATTTCGTATTCTAATGATAATCTTTTCTTAGTCCAATAATTTATATATTCAATTACTTCATCGATGCTATTGACTAATTTCATATTGGTATTTACTTTTAAACCTACTCGTTTTACAAATTTCAAACTGTCATCATGAGAATTAATATTTAAATTTTTAGGATTAACTAACTGATATATAAATGTTTCTAATTTGCGACTAGCAGCAATATTAGAATCTAACTGTCTAACACTGCCAGAAGCCGCATTTCTAGGATTTTGAAATAATTCCTCATTATTTTCGCTTCTTTTTTTATTAATTTCGGCAAAAGTTTTTTTACTCATATATATTTCGCCTCTTACGTCAATATCTATTTCACAATTTAATTTATGTGGTATATCTTTAATCGTTTTTATATTATGAGTAATATCTTCGCCAATTAGGCCATCTCCTCTTGTGGCTCCACTTACTAGTATTCCTTTTTTATATTTTAACGATACTGCAAGGCCATCTATTTTTAGTTCACACATATATTTAGGATTGTCAAATTCTTTTCTAATGCGATTATCAAATTCCTTTAATTCATTTTCATTAAAAACATTTGCTAAACTTAACATAAGGTTTTCATGAGTAGTCTTTTTAAATGATTCTAGAGTCTTATAATTTTGCTTTTGAGTAGGCGAATCAAGTCTCAAAAAGTGTGGATACTGCGTTTCTAGTTCCAGCAATTCTTGAACATATCGATCGTATTCTTGGTCTGATACACTGGGGTTATCTAATGTATGGTATTCATAATTTAATTTATTTATAATGATTATTAAATCATCTATTCTTTTCTCTATATTCATAAGCATCACATCACATCCTTATTTTCATAATTATATTATATCACGCGCAAACTATTTATTTAAAGATAAAATGAGAGCGCCCACCATTATAGTGAGCACTCTCAGTGTCACAACAATTAATATCGTTGTGACATTAATATTATATTCATGTTTGTTTTTTTTATACACTAATTTTTTTAATACTTTTATGATTTTTCATCATCTTTTTTATTTGATATGGATGTTTAAAGGCAATTGTAATAATATCTTTAGTAATTTCAATTATTGTTCCTTCTCCGTAATCTTTGTGTTCCACCTTATCACCAGCATTATATTCTATATCACTATCATATAAATAATCTTCTTTATTTAATGTTTGTTCCTTAATTGCTTCTCTTATCGCCATAGAATCACATCCTGCTTCAATTATAAATCTACTTACAGGATTCGCTTGATTTTTACCATATAATAGTCTTCTTTTAGCATTAATGAAATATAACTCCTTTTTAGCCCTAGTAATAGCTACATAACAAAGCCTTCGTTCTTCCTCTATTTGATGATTATCAAACAATGAATTTATATGAGGGAAAATACCTTCTTCTAAGCCGACGATAAATACAATGTTAAATTCTAATCCTTTTACAGAGTGAGCAGTCATTAAGTTTATTTGTTCTTTATTTTCAGTTTGTTCATTTACATCATTTACTAATGCAAGTTCCATCAGAAAATCTTCTAATGATATTATGCCTTTTACTTCCTCAAAGCTTCTAGAAATTGATTTAAATTCTTCTAAATTCTCTAATCTAATATCCGCCTCTATTGATTTTTCGCTTTTCAATTCTTCTTTCATACCGCTTTTATTTAATATTTCCTCAATTAAATTAGTTAAAGTATTATTTTTAGCAAATGTTCTTAAATATTCAATAATCTCCTTAAATTGCAATTCTTTCCCGGAATTAATAACATCATATATACATTTATTATTTTCTTGACTTTTTATACTCAATTTATTAATAGTTACTTCTCCTATGCCACGTCTTGGAACATTAATTATTTCAAGCAAGCTAACATCATCTTTTTCATTATATATTAATTTTAAATAGTTTATCAAACTTTTAATTTCTTTACGCCTGTAAAAATTAAAGCCACCCACTACTTTAAATGGAATATTCGCCTTCAATAATTCTTCTTCAAAAATACGCGATTGAGCATTAGTTCTATACAAAATAGCTATATCATTATATGTAATATTTTTTTCTAATATTTTTTTATTAATTTCCTTAATTACATATTCGACTTCATTTCTTTCATCGTATGCTCTATAATAGTTTATTTCTAAACCTTCTTCATTCTGACAGAAAAGATTTTTTTCTTTTCTGTTTTTGTTATTTTTTATTACCTTGTTAGCAGTACTTAATATGTTTTGAGTAGAACGATAATTTTCTTCTAATAAAATAACTTTTGCATCTTTATAATCATTTTCAAAATTTAAAATGTTTTTATAATTAGCACCTCTAAAACTATAAATACTTTGGTCGCCATCCCCAACAACACAAATATTTTTATGTTTAGCACTTATCATCTTAGTTAATATATATTGTGCTTCATTAGTATCTTGATATTCATCTATTAATATATATTTATATTTTTCTTGATAATCCATTAGAACATTAGGATATTCCTTAAATAATTTAATTGGCAATATTAATAAATCATCAAAATCAACAGAATTGTTTTTAAATAATATATTATTATATTTTGTATATATATTTGCTATTGTTTTTTCAAATA
>DBNY01000018.1 GCA_002299475.1 Caryophanales bacterium UBA660
TATTCAATATTAAATATTATTAATTATGCTCATAGTACAATTTATGAAATGTTTTATAAAGTAGCTAATTCTTTGCTGTTGAATGTTATTTATGTATTGTTAGGAAACTTCATCTTAAATAATATAAGTAAAAAATATAAAATTAAACGTATTGATTAGGTGTTATAATTTAACACTTTTTTTCATATATATAAATGGGTGATAAGATGGAGAATATAAATGAAATAAAAACTAGGTTTAAAAACAGACAGAAAACATTTTCAACAAAAACTAAAAAAACAGTAATAAATAGTGGATTATTTAGATATGGCAATAAAATATTAATTACAGTAGCATTAGTATTGATTACATTAATATTTACTAAAATTTCTGATGCAAATAAAACATTTATTAATAGACATCTTTTTGAACAATCATTTAAATTTGCTAGAGTAAATTATTATTATCGAAAATATTTTGGTAATATATTACCATTTCAAAATATAGTAATTGATACTGAAAAGAAAGTGTTTAATGAAAAGTTAGTATATAAAGATGCAAATAAATATTATGATGGTGCTAAATTATCAGTTAGTAAAAATTATTTAATTCCAGTTTTAGAAAGTGGAATAGTAGTTTTTATTGGTAATAAAGAAAATTACGGTGATACAGTTATAGTACAACAAACTAATGGTATTGATGTTTGGTATGGTAATGTTAAAAATATAAATGCTAGTATGTATGAATATGTTGAAAAGGGCAAATTACTGGGTGAGGTTAATGGAGAAGAATTATATTTAGTATTTCAAAAAGAAGGAAAATATTTAAATTATAAAGATTTTATTAAGTAAGATATATATTCATCCACTTTATATATTTTTATCATTATTAGCAGTAATTACTGGAATGTTTAGAGAGTTTACCATATTAACTTGTATTATTTTAATTCATGAATTAGGTCATTATTTAATGGCCCTATATTATAAATGGGATATAGAAAGAATTAATTTATATCCTTTTGGCGGTCTAGTAAAATTTAATATGATGATTAACACGCCGATTAAGGAAGAATTTAATATTTTAATAATGGGGCTTCTATTTCAAACGATATTTTATTTATTTTCATTTTTTTTATATGATATCCGCATAATAAGATTTTCAACTTTAAATCTAATAGAAAATTACCATTATTCTATATTTTTCTTTAACTTGATACCAATTTTTCCTCTAGATGGTGCTAAATTATTAAATATTATTTTTTCGTTGAAACTACCATTTAAATTATCACATAAAATAATGACATCTTTATCATTTGCTCTTATTGCGCTTCTTATATATATAATAATAAGATATTATTTTAATATAAATCTTTTATTAATTATTTTATTGTTATTAACAAAAACTATTGAAGAACAAAAACATCACAATATTATTTTCAACAAATTTTTATTAGAAAGATATTTGAATGTTATTAATTTTAAAAAAATAAAGTATTTCAGTGATTTTAATATTAACAATATGTTTAGAGGGTACAGGCATTTATTTAAAATTAATAACATGTATGTATCAGAAAAAGAAGTATTAAAAAAGAAATTTAAAAGTAATTAATTTTACAAAATGATTACACACTTATTAAAAAACCATTGTATTAAATTAATTCTTATGTTAGTATACATGGCTACAAAATGATTATTGCATATTTTAAGTTTTAATGAGAGGAAGAAATGAAAATGGCGAAAAAAGTTGTTAAAGAAATTAGAAAGACTCAAGAACAATATGAACAAGCAGCAATTCAATTAGGATTGCTAACAGCAGGAATGATTTTAGTTAGCATGGGTTTGACGCATACTGGAAGCGAGAATAAATTTGACCTTTATTTATTATATGGTTGTAGAATTTTTGTAGCATTAGGTGTTTTGGGCGTTGTTGATTACACATTAACTGCTAATAAAATACGTAAAGAGACCAAAATATTAAAGCGTTAAATTAATAATTCAAAAAATAAAACTAGTTTAGCATTAGCAGAAGACAAAGTTAAAGTGTTTAAAAAAAGCATGTAATTTAGTAGCATGTAGTATTGTTTTAGAATAGAAATAAATATATCAATTATGGTTTATTTATTTTTATTATGATGTAATAATCCAATAATATGAATTGTACATCTATAAATGATGTGAATGTATTTGACTATTATTATTTAATATGATAATATTTAAAACGTATGTAGCCTCGCTACAACCGCACTGATAAAGGTTTAAACGATTAAGTACCTTTTAAGGCGAGTCTTAGATTTTATGAAGGAGGTTAATTATGAATGCAATAATTGAAACGGGTGGCAAACAATACCTAGTTCAAGAAGGGTCTACTATTTATATAGAAAAATTAGATGTAGATGCGAATGAAAAAGTAGTTTTTGATAAAATATTAATGACTAATGGTGTATTGGGCAATCCATATGTAAATGGTGCTATAGTTGAAGGCATAGTAATTAAACATGGTAAACAAAAAAAGATAGTTGTGTTTAAATACAAACCAAAGAAAAAAATGCGTAAAAAACAAGGGCATCGTCAACCATATACAGCTGTTAAAATTACTAAAATTGCTTAATATGGGAGTATAAAAATGATTAAGATAAATGTTATATCTACTAACGATATAATTAATGAAATCAAAATTATTGGACATGCAAATTATGATGTTTATGGTAAGGATATTGTATGTGCCTCAGTAAGCAGTATTGCTATAACTAGTATAAATGGCATTTTAAGTATATATCCTAGTTCTATAAGATATATTCAAAATGATGATCAATTGGTAATAACGGTGATGCAAAGTAACGATATTATTAATAAATTACTTAATAATATGGTCAATTTGTTAATGGAATTAGCAAATGATTATTCTGATTACATAAAAATTAATTAAGGAGGTGTTAAGCGTGTTGAGATTAAATATTCAGCTTTTTGCTTATAAAAAAGGACAGGGCTCAATTAGGAATGGACGAGATTCTCAATCAAAAAGACTTGGGGCAAAAGCAACAACAGGCGAATTTGTTTCGGCAGGTTCTATATTATATCGTCAACGTGGAACTAGAATATATCCAGGTGATAATGTAGGAAAAGGTAGCGATGATACTTTGTTTTCTAAAATAAATGGATATGTTAAGTTTGCGCGTTTAGGAAGAGATAAAAAACAGGTTAGTGTTGCTTCTGAAAAATAATTGTCTGTTTAAGACTTTTATTTTTTTTTATTATCAATTATAATTAATATAGAAAAGGAATGATAATATGTTTGTTGATGAAATAATTTTAAATGTGGATGGCGGTACTGGTGGCAATGGTTGTTCATCATTTAGAAGAGAAAAATATGTACCTATGGGTGGCCCATCAGGCGGTACTGGTGGTAAAGGTGGAGATATAATATTTGTTGCTAATGAAAGTTTAAGAACTTTAAGTGATCTAAGAAATCAAAGAAATATCAGGGGCGAAAATGGTGAAAATGGTGGAGGACAAAATCAAAGTGGTAAAAGGGCAACTGATACCTTTGTAAATGTGCCTCTAGGAACTATAATAACTGACGTTGATACCGATTTAATTATTGCTGATTTAATCAAAAATGGCGACAAGGTAGTAGTTGCCCATGGAGGAAGAGGCGGGCGTGGTAATGCAGCATTCGCCACTAATACTAATCCAGCGCCAACTTTTGTTGAAAAAGGTGAACCTGGAGAAACAAAAAAATTAAAAATTGAATTGAAATTAATGGCAGATGTAGGATTAGTTGGAATGCCTAGTGTAGGTAAATCAACAATATTATCTATGATTTCAGAATCAAAACCTAAAATAGCCGAATATCATTTTACAACTTTGTATCCTAATTTAGGAGTTGTTAAAGTTAAAGATGGGCGTTCATTTGTAGTCGCCGATTTGCCGGGTCTTATAGAAGGAGCATCAAGGGGAGACGGGCTAGGAGATGAATTTTTAAGACATGTGGAACGCACTAGAATAATAGCGCATGTGGTTGATATGGGAGCCTTTGAGGGAAGAGACCCATATATTGATTATATTACCATTAATGGCGAATTAAGTGCATTCAATAAAAAACTATTACAAAAACCACAGGTAATAATTGCTAATAAAATGGATTTGGCTAATGCTAAGGAAAATTTGATAAAATTTCAAGAAAAGATTACTAATGAACCTATATTTGAAATAAGTGCTAATCAAAATATAGGTCTTGATAAAGTATTAACAGAACTTGCTAATATGCTTGATAAAATTGAAATTAAACCTATATTTGAAGATGAAAAATTTGAAAGTCATATACTATATAAATTTCAAAAAGAACAACCATTTACTATTAAAAAATATAATAGAGTTTGGGTAGTAACTGGTGCCCAAGTAGAAAAAATATTAAAAATGACTAAGTTTTCTTCTGATGAATCAGTTAAACGTTTTACACAGAAGTTAAGAAAACTAGGAATTGATCAAAAATTAGAAGAATTAGGAGTTTTAGATGGAGACAAAGTAAAAATATTAGATTATGAATTTGAATATAAACATTAATAAGTAAGGTATGGAATTTTTATTTCATACCTTTTTATTGTTAATCAATAATAAATTTGATATAATTAATATATGAATAATAGGGGTGAAAATAATGGAATTTAAGAACGGGAAAACCATTTCTATAAACTCTGTTAAAGGTGGGGTAGGTAAAACTATAACTACTATTAATTTGGCTGGGATATATCAAATATTAAATAAGAAAATATTAATTATTGATTTTGATATATTTAATGGAGCAATAGCATTATCTTTAAATGTTAAAAATAAAAAAGACCTATATAATTTAATAGAAGATTTAAAATATAATCAATATGAGTCTTTTAATCATTACGTATCTTCTTATAATGAATATATTGATGTTTTATCCTGCCCTGTAAATCCTACAAATGCTATTAAATTAGATTATAGCTATATTAATAATATTTTAGTATGTGCAAAATCTAAATATGATGTTATATTAATTGATACTACTCATGGTTTAAGTGAACTTAATCTATTATTATTAGATATAACTGATGTTAACTTATTAATGATTACTAATGATCCTTATGATTTGAAAAACATAAAGAATTTAATATTTATTTTTAAAGATATAAATAAAACTAATTATAAAATATTACTTAATGAATCAAGAGATATTAGTAAAAATTATTTTACTAATTATGATATTAAAAAAATAATTGATAATAATATTGATTATACTTTGCCTAAAACTTTTTATATTAAAGATATTGATAAATATATAATAAATAATGAAATATTAGTACTAAACCAAAAAATTGTAAATAACTATAAAACTGGATATGATAGATTACTAATGATGGCAAAAAACTTAATAGAAGAGTTGAGGTGAAAATTAGATGGCATATAAATCATTAATAGATTATTTTGGTATAGCAAGAAAACAAAATATGACAAATAAAGTAATTGAATATGAAATGTTTGGTGATAATTTATTACTTCATACATTAAAAAATAAAGTTGTTCAAAAATTAATAGATATGCAAAACTATAATGAAAAAGAAATTGGCAAATTAATTAATGAATATAAATTATCAGAATTAGAAAAAGGCTTTATATATAATATCATTGATAATGAATTAAATGGCTATGGACCTCTTACTGAACTTATTGATTATCAAAATATTAATGAGATAATGGTTAATAGTAAAGATGAAATATATGTTGAAGTTGATGGAAAAATTATTAAACAAGATAATATATCATTTATAAGTAATGAACATATACTTAAATTTATTGAAAGAATATTAAAATCTTTAAATAAAACTATTAACATTAACGACCCTATTATTAATGTAAGATTAAAAGAAGGATATAAATTAAATGCTATTATTCCACCAATTGCTACAAATGGTCCGATTCTAACTATTAAAAAAAATATAGATTCTATTACTAATATTGAAGATATGTTAAGAATGGGAATATTAACGCCCTATATGGCAAGATTTTTAGAGAGCGCTATATTATCTAAATTAAATATATTGATATGTGGCAATTCTGGTAGCGGAAAAACTCTATTATTAAATATGCTGACTAATTTAATACCTAATGAAGAAAGAATTATTACAATAGAGGAAATTACAGAATTAAAAATAAAGTCGCCTAATGTCATATCTTTTGAAGTTAATAAAAATTATAATAATGTTTCTACCAAAGATTTAATTAATAGTAGTTTAAATATGAGACCAGACCGGCTAATTGTGGGTGAAATAAGAGGTAATGAAGCATTTAGCATTATTGAGGCACTTAATATTGGTTTAGAAGGAATTATTACTACAACGTATGCAAACTCTCCTACAGATGCCCTAAAACGCTTAGAAACATATATTATGACAGATAATAAAGAATTATCTAAACAAGTTATTATGGAGTACATTGCTAATACTATTGATATAATAGTTCATATTGAACGACTAAGTGATGGAAGAAGAAAAGTAGTAAGTATATCAGAATTAATTGATGTTAATGCCAATGGTATAAATATTAAAGAAATATTCGCCTTTAATAAAAAAGGTATTAATGATAAAAAATTTGTATTAGGAGAATTTGTACTATATAAGTATTTGCCAAATAGTTATATAAAAATGAAAGAACGAGGAATAGATAATTTAAAAGACATATTTGAAGAATAATGGAGTGATTAATATGAATATTTATTTTATTGAAATTAATGCAATATATATATTTATAATTTTAATATTAATATATTTTTTATCAAAATTTTTACTATTATTAAGAATTAATAAATTTAATATTAGAATCGGTACATATTGCATACCAAAGAAAAATAAAATAAATATTTTAATTTACCCTTATTGTTTATACAAAGGTTTTGTTAGAACAATAAGTTTATTTCTAATAAAAATACCTACTTTTACCACTTACATTGAGCAATACGAAAAATATATTACCAAAAGAAATAAAAGTTCAGTTATAGCAGCTGATTTTATTTCTAATAAAATTTTAGTAAGCATTTTATTTTTAATATTGATTTTATTGACTAAGCAAATAAAGGGCAATATAATAACTGATGTTGATATTATTATTTTTATTTTACTTGGTTATATCATTCCAGATTTTTATAATATGATTAAGGATAATAAGAAAAATAGGTAAAGGGGGGATCTAACATGTCAGGACATTCAAAATGGTCAACAATTAAAAGAAAAAAAGGACTAATAGATGAAGCAAGGGGTAAAATATTTCAAAAATTAGCTAAAGAAATTTATGTATATGCCAAACAAGGCGATAAAGATCCCAAAAATAATCCTAATTTAAGAATGATAATTGATAAAGCAAAGAGCGTTAATATGCCTGCTGATAACATACAAAAAGCTATTGATAAAGCACATGGTAATGCTATAAATGATGAAAATTATGAGTATATCAGATATGAAGGATATGGTCCAAATGGTATTGCTATAATGGTAGATACACTAACTGATAATAAAAATAGAACTGCATCCCAAATAAGAGCAACCTTTGCTAAATATAATGGCCTATTAGGAACAACAGGCAATGTTAGTTATTTATTCGAAAAAAAAGGTATTATTGTTCTTTCAAATATTTATGATGAAGAAAAGATAATGATAAATGTCATAGATAATGGAGCATTAGATTTTAAGAAGAAAGAAGATACATATGAGATAATAACTAATTTAGATGAAATGATTTTAATTAAAGAACAATTAATTAATATTGGTGTAAAAGAATTTGTTGCAGCTGAAATATCGTATATACCTAAGATTGAAATTGAAGTAGATAAAGAAATTTATGAAAAAGTAATAAAATTAATTGATGCTTTACTTGAACTAGATGATACCCAGAATGTATATTATAATATGAAGTAAATTGTATATTTATATGAATTAGGAGTGATAACAAATGAAAAAACGGCTGATTAAAAACAAATTATCATTTGGCTTTACTTTAATAGAATTATTAGCTGTAATAATAATATTAGGTATAGTATTAGTAATTGCAATACCTACAGTTAATAATTTAATAATTGAATCTAGAGAAAAGGCTTATAATCAAACAGTTGAGAATATTGAAAAAGCGGCTCAATTATATGTATCAAATGAAGTCTCAGCATTAAAACATTTAAGAGATAATGGGGATTTTATTGAATTAACATTGCAAGACTTAGTTAATAATAATTATTTAAGTGCTAAGATTGTAAACCCTATTACTAGAGAAGATTTTAGATTAGATGCCAATATGGTCAGAGTCACTAATAATAATGGTAATTTTGAGTATGAATTTAGAGCAACTTATATAAGAACAGGATTAGTTGCTGATTATCGATTTGATGATTTTCAGGAGCCAACAGTGAATTTGGTAACAAGTATAAACCCAAGATTTGATATATGGGGAACGCCTGTTCCAACAGGAAGAAGTGAAATCTTTACAGCGCCCAATGGAGCAGCAGGCGTATATGCTAATATTGTTTATTCTGGGGCTGGCGCTGCACTCCGTTGGAGGTGGACAAATAATGATGTTGCAATTCCTGTTTTGCCATCAACACAACACACTGTTAGTGCTGTTATTAAATGGCAAGGTCCATCAACGCCGAATATAAATTTATTTTATCTAAGGCAATTTAGGTCAAATGGTACTCAAATAACTGAAAGTGGTTTATATAATCCTTCAAATTTAATTTCATTAGGTGATGGCTGGTTTAGGGCCCATGCAACATTTACAACAAATGCAGAGACAGTATTTATTAGAATGGAATCTTATCAATATTCAACTATTGAACTATGGATGTATGATATGCAAATTGAACAGAAACCATATGTAACGCCTTTTGTAAATGGCACAAGAACAGGCATTGTTAATGATCATTCAATTAATAATAATGATGCAACATTAACCCTTGCAAACACACCTAGATGGACAACGCCGGGTAAAGTAGGAGCTGGAGCATATAGTTTTGATGGAATAAATGATTTCATTGACACAGGGAGATTGTTTAATTTTAATAAGGAAGATTCTTTTACTGTTAGTTTTTGGATTAATACTACAAATCATTCACATAGGCCAGGTACCGCTGCAGGACTAATTGGAAAAGGTCATTGGTATGATAATACTTGGGATTTTTATTTGTCAAATGGAAATGCAATATGGTCTGAAGTTTCAGGCAACCCAGTTAGAAATGGAATAATTGGATTAAATGCAGGTACATTGATATTAAATCAGTGGCATCATTATGTAGCCACATACCAAAATGGCGTTATGATTAGTTACTTAAATGGTAATTTAATTAATTCGACAACCTATACAGGTATTGGCAATTTTACAGGGAGCAGAAACGTATTAATTGGGTCTAGACATGGTGATTTATCAAGAAGTTTTAATGGTATGCTAGATGACGTCCGTATCTATAATAGAGCCCTAAGTGCTACTGAAATAAGACACAATTTTGATGCAGAAAATGCTGCAAATTAAAATAAATAATATAACGATAGGAGATAAATATGTATTCATATATTTTTGGAACTATAACGGAAATAAAAGGAAGTAATATTGTTATTGATAATAATAATATTGGGTATTTAATATATACACCTAATCCATATGCTTTTAAAGAAAATGAACAATATAAAATATATATATATGAACATATTAGAGAAGATGAGCATTCTTTATATGGTTTTAAAGAAATAGAAACTAAGGAATTATTTTTAAATTTGATTTCTGTAAAAGGTGTAGGTCCTAAAATGGCTCTTCCTATGTTGGCACTTGGTAGTGTTATGGGCATTATTGATGCAATAGAGCGTGAGAATATTCTATATTTAAAGAAATTTCCTAAAATTGGCGATAAAGTGGCAAGACAGATTATTCTTGATTTAAAGGGGAAATTAGTTAATAAGGGGGATAATATTAACAGTAGCAATTTTGACGAGTTAGTAGGGGTTTTAAAAGGTTTAGGATACAAGCAAAAAGATATTGTTAACGTAATTCCAAGAGTAAACAGTAGTTTGGAATTAGAGGAACAAGTTAAAGAGGCATTAAGATTATTGCTGAAATAGGAGGTTTCTATAATGGATGAAAGAATCATAACTAATAAGGAATTAAAAACAGATACTTTTGAAACCACGTTAAGACCTGATAGTATTGATGAATATATTGGACAAACTGATGTCAAGGAAAATATAAAGGTGTTTATTGAAGCAGCTAAAATGAGAGATGAAACTCTTGATCATGTATTGTTATATGGTCCTCCTGGTCTTGGTAAAACTACTTTAGCATATATTATTGCTAATGAAATGAATAGTAATATTAAAACCGTTAGTGGACCTGCTATTGAAAAAAGTGGTGATTTAGCTGCAATACTTTCATCATTAGAAATAGGGGATATATTGTTCATCGATGAAATTCATCGAATACCTAGGTTTATTGAAGAAATATTATATTCGGCATTAGAAGATTTTACACTTGATATAATAGTTGGTAGTGAATCTAGTACTAGAAATATTAAAATAAACTTACCACCATTTACATTGGTTGGTGCTACAACTAGAGCTGGAGATTTATCAAGTCCTTTAAGAGACCGTTTTGGAATAGTTGCTAAATTAAATTATTATACTAATGATGAATTATTACAAATTATTAAAAGAACAAGTAGAGTTTTAAATATTGAAATTGTTGAAGAAGCGGCGAGGGAATTAGCAGGGCGTAGTAGAGGAACCCCAAGAATTGCAAATAGATTATTCAAGCGAGTTAGAGATTTTGCCATTGTTATGGGAAATGGTAGTATTGATAAAAAAATTACAATTGAGGCACTAGAGCGTTTAAAAGTTGATAAATTAGGCCTTGATGATACTGATTATCAATTGATAAAAGCTATTATTGACAGATTTAATGGTGGTCCAGTTGGAATTGAGGCGGTTGCATCATCAATTGGTGAAGAAGTAACTACTATACTTGATGTATATGAACCATATTTATTACAGATAGGGTTTCTAAAAAGGACGCCAAGAGGAAGAATGGTTACTGAGAAAGCATATGAACATTTAAATATAGTTTCTCCAAATAAATTATTTTAAGAAGGAATTATTATGGAAGTAAAAGATTTTGATTATGAATTACCTAATGAATTAATAGCACAAACTCCACTAGAAAAACGTGATGAATCACGTCTTTTAGTGTTAAATAAAAAGAATGGGGAAATAAATCATAGTATATTTAGTAACTTAATTGACTATTTAAATAAAGGGGATGTATTAGTATTAAATGATAGTAAGGTTATTCCTGCACGATTGTTTGGTGTTAAGGAAAAAACTAATGGTGTTATTGAATTGTTATTATTAAAAGATATTGGTAATAATATATGGGAAGTTTTAGTAAAACCTGCTAGAAAAGTGAAAGCTGGTACTATAATAAAATTTGGAAATGATGTATTGAAAGCTATATGTATAAAAGAATTAGATGATGGCATTAAACATTTTGAATTAATATATGAAGGTATTTTATATGAAATATTAGATCGCTTAGGAGAAATGCCATTACCACCATATATTACAAATAAATTAGAAGATAAAGACCGATATCAAAATGTATATGCTAAAAATTTGGGTAGTGCAGCAGCTCCTACAGCTGGATTACATTTTACAAATGATTTATTAAAAGAATTGGAGAAAAAAGGCATAATAATAACATATATTACTTTGCATGTAGGATTAGGAACTTTTAGACCTATTAAGATTGATAAAATAGAAGAACATAAAATGTACAGTGAATTTTACAATATGGATAATAATACTGCTAATATTTTAAATAAAGCTAAGAATGAAAAAAGAAAAATTATATCAGTTGGGACAACATCAACTAGAACGTTAGAAACAATTATGAACAAACACAATAAATTTGTTGAGTGTAGTGGATGGACAGATATATTTATATATCCAGGATATACATTTGAAGCAATTGATGGATTAATTACTAACTTTCATTTGCCCAAATCTACATTAATCATGTTAGTAAGTGCTTTTGCTGGAAAAGAGAATATTATGAATGCATATAAGGTGGCAATTATAAATAAGTATCGTTTTTATTCTTTTGGTGACTGCATGCTTATAAAATAATTATTTTATATTTATAGAAAGGCGATATTATGACAATAAAATATGAATTATTACACAATGATATAAATACCAACGCAAGACATGGTATATTACACACTAAAAGAGGAAGTTATGAAACTCCCATGTTTATGCCTGTTGGTACATTAGGAACAGTTAAAACACTAAGCCCAGAAGAGGTTAAAGAATGTGGTAGTGCTATTATTTTATCAAATACTTATCATTTATGGTTAAGACCTGGTGAAGATGTTGTATTAAAAGCAGGTGGGCTTCATAAATTTATTAATTATGAACGACCAATGCTTACCGATAGTGGTGGTTTTCAAGTGTTTAGTCTATCGGATATAAGAAATATAAAGGAAGAAGGTGTATACTTTAAAAGTCATATAGATGGTAGCAAACTTTTTTTATCACCTGAAAAATCAATTGAAATTCAAAATAAATTAGGTGCTGATATTATAATGAGTTTTGATGAATGCCCTCCATTTCCAGTTAGTTATGAATATATGAAAGATAGTGTAGATAGAACACTTAGGTGGGCGAAGAGAGGCAAAGATGTTCATAGTAAAATCAATCAAGCATTATTTGGTATAGTACAAGGTGGCGAATTTGAAGATTTAAGAAAATATAGCGCTATTGAAACAGTTAAACTAAATTTTGATGGATATGCTATTGGTGGTACAAGTGTAGGTGAGGGAAAAGAAATAATGGCTAAAATGGTAGATTATGCTATTCCTTATCTACCTGTTGATAAGCCTAGATACTTAATGGGTGTTGGAGACCCAATTGATATTATTGAAGCAGTATCAAGAGGAATTGATATGTTTGATTGTGTACTTCCAACAAGAATTGCAAGACATGGAAATGCCTTTACTATAAATGGTAGAATTAATTTAAAAAATGCTAAATATAAAGAAGATTTTACTTCAATTGAAGAATCATGTGATTGCTATGCCTGTAAACATTATACTAAAGCATATATAAGACACCTAATAATTGCTAATGAAACATTTGGTGGCAGACTTTTATCTATACATAATATTAGATTTTTAATAAGATTAACTGAGCAATTAAGAGAGGCGATTAAAAATAATAAGTTTTTAGAATATAAAGATAATTTTATAAATAGATATAAAAAAGAGAAGACAGAAAATAATTGACATCATACTCTATACACATATAATAAGGTTGGTGATTAAATGGATATTAAAAATAAATTATATAGTAATCAAGGAATACACTTGATAACATCTATTTTCACAATTGAAAATGGTGTTGTTAAAGTACTGCTAATTAAAAGAAAAAAGGAACCGTATAAGGATACTTGGGCACTTGTTGGTGGTGCATTATATAATAACGAAGAATTATTAATTGGTGCTAACCGTGAAATATATGAAAAAACTGGTATTAAAAATATAAGTATATATGAATTTAAGACATTTAGTAGAGTGGATAGATCACCAATTATGCGAATGATTGCAGTTGGTTATATTGGGGTTATTGATTTAGAACGAGTAAGAGTTTTAAAAGAAACTGAAAAAACAATTGCTGCTGATTGGTTCCCAATAGATAAAATTCCAAAATTGGGATATGATTATGAAGAAATACTTATTGAAGCCATAAAAGCTTTTAAAATAAAGATAATTGATAGCGATATTTTAAAAGAATTATTTCCTAATGATTTTACATTGCCGGAATTACATAAAGTATATGAAACAATACTTGAAAGAAAAATAGACCGACGTAACTTTAGAAAAAAATTACTAATGTCAAACCTTATTATAGATACCAAAAAAGAGAAGCGATTCGAGGGTAAAAAACCAGCTAAGTTATATAGATTTAACTCTAAATCATCATTATCTAAAAATGTATTTTAACATATAAAAAGATATCATTCTTACTGGGATGATATCTTTTTATATTAAATTATATTAATATTGATCAGGATTTAATTTGTATACTAAAATTTTTGCAACTTCATCATCATCTTTTTTAATGCCATTACTAGCGATATACTCTTCATGTGCTTTCTTTAAATTTCGATATTCTTGTATTGTTTTATTGAATGACAAAGGACCGCTTTGAGGCAATTGAGAGGAATGTTTGCCACGAATAACGTGTTTAAAACCATTTGGTCTATTCCATTTTCCGGCGCCGCATTCAATACATCTACACAGCCACAATTCATGATCATACCCAGTATATTACTGGCCACCCCAGTAATACCATACTGGATGACTACAAATTTCTTGTCTTTGTTGTTCTTTTTTTCTCGTCATGAAATTCAAATGAATCTTTTATTATTGTATCAAACATAAATATCACCTTTTTTAATTATATAAGCATTATATATAATTCTCTATTTTACTGGATTAAGCTTTAATACCAATTTTTTTATTACTTCACCCGGCTCAATAATTAATCCGTTTTTAGTTGCTAATTCAATATAGGATTCATTTAAACTTCGATATTCTCTAACAGCTTCTTCGAAAGATAGCAAATTTCTTCCTGGTAAACTTCCTTTTCGTTCTCCTTTTATAACATGCATAAAATCGCCTGGTCTACCCCACATGAAGCCTCCACAATCAAGACATCTACATTGCCACATTGTAGGATCCATAATGTCATATGGTTCGCCACTCCAGTAATACCATAATTTATGTTTGCATGCTTTTTGCTTTTCTGCTTTCAATAATGTAAGTTGATTTTTTAATTTCTTTAATTCGTCCAGGTTGTTACAATGCTTTCTAACTACTTCATGGGTAGAATATAACATCAATGTTTCATCTTCTATTTTTTTTAACTCCCTAATTAGTTCGCTCATTCTTTCATCATTCTCATGTAAAAGATATTTTGTTCCGTTTTTAGCATCATTACATTCAATTATTCTTTCCATTTCTTTGTCAACCATAAATACCATCCCTTCTTAACAATATTATATGCGTGATAGATACGCAAGTCAAGATAAATAAAAAAACAAATTATTCATTTGTTTCTTGTTTGTTTATGCCAACCATACCGCCTAACATAGTCATTGCTAGTATTATTATATAGTAAATAATATTTTTTATAGTCATAGATTTTTCTAATCCTAAATAGGCGAATAAATACAGAATAAATATCAGTAAAAATCCTAATTTTAAACCTTCAAGCCAACCTTTTTGAGCTGATTTTTTTCCAATATTAATACCTCCTAAAAAGGTCGATAATAGTATAATAAAAAACTTAAAATAAGTTAGTGTGCCACTAGATATTATATTAAAATAATTAAGCATAGTCATAATAAAGGTTGATATTAAAATTGTAATAATAATATAACCTATCACTTTTATATATTTAAATAACTTATCCATATGCTTATCATTCCTTTAATAAATATATACGTAATGAATAAAAAAATATTCCATTACTCATAATATAATAGGTGATATAGATGGAATATATAATAGTTACTTATCGAACTTTTATTTTTTATATTTTAATTGCAGTATTATATAGAATAATGGGAAAAAGAGAAATTGGAGAATTAGGGATAATTGATTTTATTGTTTCAATATCAGTAGCTCAACTTGCAGCCATTAGTATAGAAAATCATAGGGAATCTTTTTTCTTAACACTAATACCAATATTAATATTATTTGGCATTCAAATTTTATTTGCATTTTTTTGTTTAAAAAGCGAAAAATTTAGAAAACTATTTGATGGACAACCAACCGTCATTATAAAAAGTGGCAAGATTAACTTTAAAGCCATGGTAAAGGAACGTTATAATTTAGAGGATTTATTAACGCAACTTCGTGAAAAAGAAATTAAATCAATTGATGAAGTTGAAAATGCTATTTTAGAAACTAACGGTACTTTATCCGTTTTTAAATATGATATGTTAAAGATGCCCAGTTATTTTCCTATGCCTTTAATATTAGATGGCATACTACAAAATGATACATTAAAAAATATCAGGCGTAATAAATCATGGTTATATAAAATATTAGAGAAAAAGCAGTTGCAAGTTGAAGATATTTTCTATGCTTTTTATAAGAAAAATAAAATATATATCTTAAAGAAAGATAAATTAATTTAATAGTTTTTTTAATGTTTTATAATCTAAAAAGGTAAGAATTAAAATGCCAATAATATTAGCCATTATTAATCCATATAAACCTATTTCAAATAGTGATGCACCCAATAATATAATAGTTTTAAATATAACACTTATTAAGGTGTTTACCATTGTTTTTTGGGCTTTTCCCATTGCTATTAATGCAGATGAAATTGGGAGTTGAATATAATGAATTAAAAAAAAAGGCGCTAATAGTCTTAAATATAATACACCTTCGCTAGTATTATAAATTAATTCTAAAAAAAATAATGGATTTACTATTAAACATGTAGTAGCCATAAATCCAATCACAAATGAAAATAAAAGAGCTTGATTTATTTTATGTTTAATATAATTAATATTATTTTTATTATAATATTGACTTATTACTGGAATTAATACTGATGATATGGCTTGTGAAAAAAAGGCTGGCATCATTAGTAATGGTAATACATACCCTGAAAATATCCCATATTCAGTAATAATATATTTTGACGAGTAACCAACAAATAATAATGTTTGGGTTAAAATAATTGGTTCTAAAAAGTAACTAATAGAGCCAATTATTTTAGCACCTGTAGTTGGAAGACCTACATTAAATATATCTTTCACATGTTGTTTATCGGGTTTTAAATACTCTTTTTTAAACTTAAATGATTTTGGCAAATATCTAATTAATATTATTATTGAAATTAATTCACTTGCAATATTAACTAAAATAATACCACTAACAGCGTATTCAATACCGTTATTATATAGCATTGGCACAAATATAATTATGGCGATTATTCTAACTAATTGTTCTACTATATGGGATAATATATGGGGGAACATTTTTTGTTTGCCAAAAAAATACCCTCTTACAATATTAGAAATGGTTATAAAAGGAAGAACTACACTAATAGATAATAGAGGATACTTTAATATTGGATTATTAAGTAAATATGTGGCTAAAACAGGAGTTAAAAAATAGATAACAATTATTAAAAACACATTTACACTCATTATTATTGGAATAATAGAAAATATTAATTTTTTATTATTATTTTTGTCTTCTGCAACTAATTTACTAATAGCAATTGGCACTCCTAATTGCGACATAATTATAAATAAATTGAAAGTAGGAAGAATTAACATATATAATCCTATACCTTCTAATCCAATATATCTGGTAATTATGATCCTAATTATCATGCCAATTAATTTAGTAATGAAACCGCCAACAATTACGATAATGGCAGATGTAATAAATTTTTCCTTTTTCATAGTTTCACCTTTAAATTTTCCCTATTTTAATATATAATATACTATGTATAGAAAATTAAAAATATTATAGGTGGTATGAATATGGATATTAAATTTGTTTCTTTAAATGAGTTGTATGAGAGGTTAAGTCCTGCATTAAATTCTAAAGTTAATGAATTTGCCAGAAAAAAATATTCTTATATTAAGAAAGAGGATATTTGGAATTATTTAAAAGATAATAAATGGTTAAATTCTAATGCTTTATCGCTTGCTGAAATGGTTGATGATATACTAAATTGTAGTAATTTAGAAGTTGATAAATATGTAAAAAATCAATTGAAAAATCAAGTTAGAAATGCATATTTCAATGATTTAGATAATTTATTATAGAGGAGTGATATACATGAAAAAAAATAAAAAACAGTTAATTAAAATCTCGTTATTAATAGGCTTAATATTAATTTTTATTTTATTATCATTTAAACCATTATTTAATAATTTAAATTATGGATTAGATTTACAAGGTGGATTTGAAGTATTATATCAAGTTAAATCATTAGATGATAATGAAGTAACTAAGGATATGGTTATTAGTACTTATAAAACAATTCAAAGAAGAATTGATGTATTGGGTGTTTCTGAACCTAATATAACAATTGAAGGTAATGATAAAATTAGAGTTCAATTAGCTGGTATTAAGAGTCAAGAAGAGGCTAGAAAAATTTTAAGTCAGACAGCTAATTTATCATTTAGAGATACAGATGATAATTTATTGATGACTAGTGATGTATTGGCAAGTAGGGGAGCTAGACTATCAACTGATGAATATGGGTTGCCAGCCGTTTTATTATCTGTTTTGGATAAAGAAAGATTTTTTGCTGTTACTAATAAAATAAAAGATTATTCTGATAATAGGATTGTTATTTGGTTAGATTTTGATGAAACCATTGATTCTTTTGATAATGAAGAAATGAATTGTGGCTCATTGTCTCAATCAAAATGTTTATCAGCAGCAAGTGTAAGTCAAGCTTTTGCTAGTGATGTAATAATTCAAGGTAATTTTACTAAAGAAGAAGCTACTACGCTCGTAGAATTGATTAATTCAGGTTCTCTTCCTACCAAATTAGAAGAAATATCATCTAAAACTGTTAGTGCTTTATTTGGTATCCCAACTCTTAATATGACATTAAACGCCGGTATTATTGGTATTGCATTAGTGGTCTTATTTATGACCTTATTATATCGTTTTATTGGTGTTATAGTTGGTATGGCTGTTGTATTTTATGCTTTTATTGTCTTTTTAGTATTTTATCTTATAGGTGGAGTATTAACATTACCTGGCATTGCTGCTATGGCTTTGGGTATTGGAATGGCTGTAGATGCTAATGTTATTACTTTTGAAAGAATAAAAGAAGAATTATATGGTGGTAAAAGTCTTATGTCTGCGGTTAAAATGGGTAATGAATTATCATTTGCTACAATTTTAGATGCTAATATTACAACTTTAATTGTTGCTATTATCTTATTTATACTTGGAGAAAGTAGTATTAAAGGTTTTGCTACTATGTTAATAATTAATATAATTGTTACAATGTTAATAATGGTTTATTTAACCAGAGGTATAGTTGGTTTATTTATTAATACTCATTTCTTTAATGATAAAACCAAGTTTCTTATTGGCGTAGATAAAAATGATATACCAAATATAAATTTAAATGAAAAAAGAACCAAATATAATTTCTCAACATTAGATTTTGTAAAGAATAAGAATAAATTTTTTATAGCATCTTCCTTAATAATTATTATTGGTGTTATTGCAACATTAATATCTGGTTTAAATTTGGGAATAGATTATCGTGGTGGTTCTAATATTACTATTATTTCACCTAATGAAATAACTACTCAAGAACTTAAACAAGATTTTAATGAACTTAATTATGAAGTGTCAGAAATTAATAAATATAAAGAGGAATGGTCGATCAGAATATATAATACATTAACTAATACGGAAATATATGAATTAAATAATTATTTTATTGATAAATATAATGCTTCTACTGAGAGAGAAGTTATTTCTCAAATAGTTAAGCAAGAACTAACTGTTAA
>DBNY01000007.1 GCA_002299475.1 Caryophanales bacterium UBA660
GTTTCACGTGAAACATTACTTTTTTGTCTTAAAATTAAAACAAAAAAACATGTGGTCTCTTAGTTGTTTTTTAAAAAAAGCAACAATAATTATTGAAAAAAAACTTTAATATTGCAGGTATATTATAGTGGTGATCGCGAAATAAATAAAAAATCCTAATATTAATATTATTAAATATTAATCAATGTTTCACGTAAAACATTGAAAAACTTTTTTATGCCTAATTTTTATTATGTAACAATAAATAAGGATTGTTGTGGACTCGCTTTAATAAAAAAGATTGGTAATGAAAATTATTTTATTGCGACATAATCAAAAATTTTAACTTTTTATAATAATAATATAAAAAACAATGTTTCACGTGAAACATTAAAAATTTTTACTTGCATTTTAATTTAAAATAGAATACTATTTATATAGGTGCAATTGGGATTTTGGAAACAGGTCAGAGTTGAAAAATAGCAGCCTTAACAAATAAACCCAATGTGTGCCTTTTTTATTAGAAAAGAGAAGAGGTTCAAATATGGATAAAATAGATATTAAATATATGAGCCAAACAATAAAATTAGCTGAAAAAGCATATCAAAACGGAGAAGTGCCCGTGGCGGCATTAATAGTAAAAGACAATAAAATTATAAGCAAGGCATATAATAAAAAGGAAAAAGATAATATAGCCTTGCACCACGCAGAAATAGTAGCTATTATAAAAGCTTCAAAAAAATTAAAAAGTTGGAGATTAAACGGATGTACGATGTATGTTTCTTTAGAACCTTGCCAAATGTGTGTTAGTGCTATAATAGAGGCTAGAATAGATAAAGTTATTTATGGGGCAAAAATAAATAAAAATAATGAAAGTATTAAGACAAAAATGATACATATAGATAATATCGATTTAATTAATAAGAGTGAAAAAATAATTAAAAATTTTTTTAAGGAAAAGCGCCAATATAATAGAAAAGAACTTTTGTAACCAAGGATAAAATGGTATAATAATTGCATTACTAAATTGAGTAGGAGGTGTATAACTTGCAATACCAGGTTTTGTATAGAAAATATAGACCACTTAAATTTGATGATGTTGTTGGTCAAAATGTTATTATTAAAACACTTCAAAATTCAATTAGGGAAAAAAAGTTTACACATGCTTATTTATTTTGTGGTCCAAAGGGAACAGGAAAGACAAGTGTAGCAAAGGTTATGGCTAAGGCGATTAATTGTTTGAAGCCAGATGATGGAAACCCTTGCGGCGATTGTTTAATTTGTAATCTAATAGCTAACAAAAAAACGACTGATATAATTGAAATAGATGCTGCATCCAATAATGGAGTAGATGAAATAAGGGAAATTAAAAGCAAAGTAAATCTTGTGCCAAGCGAATGTAATTATAAGGTGTATATTATAGACGAAGTTCACATGCTTTCAACTGGAGCTTTTAATGCATTATTAAAAACATTAGAAGAACCGCCAGTGCATGTAGTATTCATACTAGCAACTACTGAAATACACAAGGTGCCAGGAACTATTATATCTAGATGTCAACATTTTGATTTTAAGAAAATTGAAAATGATAGATTAGAGTTGAAATTAAAAAAAATTGTCAAAAATGAAAAAATAAATATAGATGATAAAGCCATATCAGAGATAATAAAGCACGCAGATGGTTCGTTTAGAGATTGTGAGGTAATACTGGATAAATTAATTGCATATAAAAATAATGATATTACAGTTGAAGATGTTTACGCAATTAATGGCTCAATTTCTACAGAAGAGGTATTTGAATTAATAAAAAGTATATTTGACAAAGAAATTATAAATATTTTAAGAAAAATTAACGATTTTGATGAGAACGGTAAGGATTTATTTAGGGTCCTAGATGATATTATGATTTTCCTTAGAAACTATCTTATATATATTAATGCTCCTAATTATTTTAAGAAGGAAAAGTATTTGTTTGACTATTATAAAAATATAAATCTCGAAATTTCTAGTAACGAAATTTATAAATTAATAAAGGAACTTAATATAATAAATAATGAAATGAAGATGGCTAGTAATCCTAAAATAATTTTTGAGGTTTCAATATTAAACTACAGCAATGAGCATCACAAGATTAAAATGGAGTTAAATGTTGCTGGGGATGAAATGAAGAGTAAAGCTGTTTTAAAAAAACACGAGAAAATGATAGAAGGAATAGAAACATTTAAAAAAATTAGAGTAAATAATATTATGGTAAAAGCAAATAAAAGTTTTTTGAAAGAAGTAAAGGAAAAGTGGAAAAATCTTTCCACTTATATGGTTGATAAGAAATTTGCACCTACTGCGGGTCTTTTTATTGATTCAGATATTAAGGCTGCGGGTGAAAACAATATTCTATTAACTTTTAAATATAAATCTATTGTTGATAGAATAAATAATAATTTAGAAGAAATAGAAGAAAATTTAAATAAAATGTTCAATACTAAATATAAAATTATAGCTACGACTGAGAGTGAATGGGATGAAATTAAGAAAGAATACATAACAAAAAAGATAAATAAGGAAGATTATGAGATTATTGAAGAACCAGCATATGTAGAAATATTTGATAAAAAAAACAAAGAGACAGATGAATTTTTAAAAATGACCGTTGATCTATTTGGTGATGGTATCATTGAAATTAAATGAAGGAGAGATAGTATGAATATACAAAATATGTTGAAGCAGGCACAAAAAATGCAACAAGAACTTACAAAGAAGAGAGAGGAAATTGATAAAAAAATATTTCCTGGGAAATATTCTTTTGTTGAAGTAGCAGTTAATGGAAAAAAAGAAATATTAAAAATTACTATTGATAGAGCAATTGATTTAAATAAGGAAAATATTGAAATGATAGAGGATGTATTAATTGTAGCAATTAACGATGCATTTAAGAAAGTTGATGAAGAAATTAAAAGTAAAATAGGATCTTTGGGTTCTGGAATTTCTGATTTATTTTGAGGTTGATATATGGTTTATCCGAGTAGTTTACAATTATTAATAGAATCCTTAAAAAAATTGCCTGGTATCGGTGAAAAAACGGCAGAACGCCTTGCTTTTTCTGTATTTGATTTAGATGATAAAGCAATTGAACAGTTTTCAAAGAGTTTGATAGCTGTTAAAAATAACATTAGAAATTGTAAGATTTGTAACCACATAACTGAAGATGAAATATGTTATATATGTTCTAATAAAAAAAGGGATAATAAAATTTTGTGCCTTGTTGAAAACCCTAAAAATGTTATTTTGTTTGAAAAAATTGGGTCATACAATGGTTTGTATTATGTTTTAGGAGGATTGATATCACCGCTTGATGGTATTGGTCCTGATGAAATAAATTTAAATGGGTTTTTGCAGAGGATAGAAAAAGAAAATTTTAGAGAAATAATTTTTGCATTGAAACCAACTATTGAAGGAGAAACTACTGTATTATATATAAGTAAAATAATTTCAAAGAAGGATGTGTTAATTTCAAAAATTGCCCATGGCATACCAATAGGAACAGATATGGAATATATTGATGCTATGACGTTAGAAATGGCATTATCGGATAGAAAAAAGATATCATAGTGTTGCATAATTCTTCATATATACTATTGAAGAGGTGTTTAAAAATATGATAAAAAAAATATATAAAACGGTTAAATCATTTATTTTAGCTTCGTTTTTAATTTATGGTTATAATATTATTGCTGCACCATTAAATTTAATTGTGCCGATTAATTTTCTTACAGTCTGTATAGTAGCATTTTTAGGTATACCTGCTATTTTTGGACTGGTAATAATATTAGTATTTATTGCGTAGAGAGGTGATAAAAATGCTAGATAATTATAAAATTGGACAACCCTTCGTATATAATTTTGTATCTAGTATAGTTAAAAATAAAAAAATTGCTCACGCGTATTTATTTGATACTAAGAACTTAACTGATAAAATGGAGTTTGTTATTTTTTTTGTGAAGGCCATTCTTTGTGAAAAATATATTAACAGTGACAATTGTAGTGCATGTGAAATATGTAGAAATATCGATAGTAATATTTGTTCAGATATAAAAATTATTGAATTAGATGGTCTATGGATAAAAAAAGAACAAATATTAGAATTACAAAAGGAAATGTCTACTAAGTCTACTGAATTACCTTACAAAATATATATAATTAAAAACTGTGAATTTTTAAATAAACAGGCGGCTAACAGTTTGTTGAAGTTTTTAGAGGAACCCGAGGAGGGCGTTATTGCTATTTTACTAACTGACAATATACATAAGGTAATGAATACAATAAAATCTAGATGTCAAGTATTTACATTCAAAAAAGAAAATAATAATGAAAATGAAAGTAAGTTTGACAGAGAAGTATCTATCTTAAATAAAAGTATTGAGAATTCAAATGGTTTGGATATTATTGATGAAAAGAAAATAATAGAGCAAGTTATTGAGTTTATAGAAAATATTGAAATAGATAAAGAACGATCTATTTTATTTATTAATACTAAATTAGATAATATGGTGAGTAATAGAGTTAAATTGATTTTTATGTTTGATATAATATTTCTCTTTTATAAGGACGTTTTAAATTATAAGCTTTTTTATAAGAACTTTACGTTTAAAAATTATGGCAAAGAAATTGAAAAAATTGCTGATTTAAATGATATAATGAATATAGTAAGAAAATTAAAGTTAATCACTAAATTGCAGGAAAAAATAAGTAATAATATAAACACAAATTTATTAATTGACAAACTAATTATTGAAATGTCGGAGGTATAAGATGAATAAAATTGTAGGCGTTATTTTTGAAGGTGGGAACCGAACTTGTTTTTTTTCTCCTAATAATTTAATTTTATCTAAAGGAAATGATGTAATAGTTGAGGGAGAAAGAGGTTTGCAATTTGCAAAAGTTGTTACTGAAATAATAGACGAGAAAAAAGAAAACTTAGTTTTACCATTAAAAAAGATAATTAGAGTTGTCACGACTAATGATTATATAGTTAATAGAAAAAATATTGAGGAGGCAAAGAAGGCACTAATTGATTGTGAAAAATTGGTTAAAAAACATAATCTAGACATGCGCCTATTACAGTCTTATTTTACATTTGATAGAAAACAATTGTTTTTTAATTTTTTGGCAGATAAACGTGTTGATTTTAGAGAATTGGCAAAGGATTTAGCCCAAATTTACAAGACTAGAATTGAGTTAAGACAAATTGGGATAAGAGATAAGGCAAAATTAGTAGGTGGCATTGGCCCCTGCGGAAGAATGCTTTGTTGTTCAAAATTCTTAAATGATTTTGACGCTGTTTCTATTAATATGGCAAAAAATCAAAATTTAGCCCTTAATCCTACTAAAATAAATGGTGTTTGTGGTAGATTGCTTTGCTGTTTAAATTATGAAGATGATAATTATAAAACATTAAGAAAGGGAATGCCAGATGTTGGTAGAACGGTCAGCACAAGGGCAGGAAATGGTAAGGTTGTATCTGTTGATATTTTAAGTCAAAAATACAAAGTATATGTTGAAGACCATGGAATTATTGAAGTAAGATTAGGGGATATTAGTGATGGAAGTAATAAATAACTTATTGAATTATTCTAATTTGCATATTATCCAAAATAATGAATGGTTCACTTTTTCACTTGATGCTGTTTTGTTATCAAATTTTGTAACCTTAAATAAAGGGGTTAAAACAATTGTTGATTTAGGTACCGGTAATGCCCCCATTCCACTAATATTATCAACAAAAACAAACGCGATAATATATGGTGTAGAAATTCAAAAAGAAATATATGAACTAGCTATTAAAACAATAAAAATGAACAATTTAGAAAATAAAATTAAAATTATAAATTCAGACATAAAGGAAGTAATAAATGAATTAGAACGAGAAACATTTGATATTGTGTTATCAAATCCACCATATTTTATAGTCAAAGAGGCAGCAATATTAAATAATAATGATATTAAAACAATTGCAAGGCATGAAATTTTTATTAATATGGAACAAATAATAAAAATTTCTAGACAGTTATTAAAAAATAACGGGAGATTAGCCTTAGTTTATAGAACTGAGAGAATGATAGAAATAATTAAATTGATGACTGAAAACAATATTGAACCAAAGAAGATTAGATTTGTATATTCTAATACAAAAAAAGAATCCACCATAATTTTAATAGAGGGAATAAAAAATGGAAAAAAAGGTATAAAAATAATGCCGCCGTTATTTGTGCATAATGATAATGGTGAGTATAGTGACGAAGTTAAAATGATGTTTCAATAAAAGGGGCGGTGCAAAATGAAAGAAAAAGAAATTAATGAGAATCCAACATTATATTTAGTTCCTACACCAATTGGCAATATGGAAGATATTACATTGCGTAGTATTAGAGTATTAAAAGAGGTGGAAGTTATATTTTGTGAGGACACAAGAATAACTAGGCAATTATTAAAGCATTTTGATATTAAGAAAGAATTGATTGCTTGCAATGATCATAACGAAGAAAAAATGAAAATAATGATTTTAGGTTACTTAGAACAAAATAAAAATATAGCTTTAGTTTCCGATAGAGGAACGCCAGTTGTTAGTGATCCTGGATATAAAATAGTGTCTTACGTAGTAGAAAAAGGTTATAATGTAGTTGGATTACCTGGCGCTACGGCTTTAATTCCTGCACTCATTGTTTCTGGGCTACCCCCAAATCCTTTTTTATTTTATGGATTTTTGAATAATAAGGTAACTAAGAAACAAAAAGAGTTGGAAAAATTGAAATCAATAGAGTATACAATAATATTTTATGAAGCGCCCCACCGTTTATTAGAAACACTCGCATTAATTAATAAAATTTTTGGTAGTAGAAAAATTTCTATTTCCCGGGAAATAAGTAAAAAATTTGAAGAAGTATATTATACTAATTCAAGTCAATATATAAATGAAAAAATTAAGATTAAGGGTGAATTTGTAATTGTTGTTGAGGGAAGTGCAGAAAAAATTTATGATTATTTAACTATTATAGAGCACGTTAACTTATATATAAGGGAAGGTTATTCTGAAAAAGATGCAATAAAGTTAGTTGCTAAAGATAGAAATATAGCTAAGAGTTTAGTATACAAAAAATATCATGTGAGGTGATACAATGAAATTAATAGTTGGATTAGGAAATCCAGGATTAGAATATTTTAGAAATAGGCACAATGTTGGGTTTATGGTGATTGATAAAATTACTCAAATGTTAAATATTAATAATGTTAAAATTAAAAAAAATTACTTGTACTTTGAGGGATTATATAATGGTGAAAAATATATATTATTAAAACCACAAAAATATATAAATTTATCAGGAGAGGTTATAAAAGAAGTAATTGATTTTTATAAAATAGAGATTGATAACATATTAATAATAAATGATGATTTGACTATGAAACTTGGAGGAATAAAATTAAAAAAAAGTGGTAGTTCCGGGGGACACAACGGTTTAAAAAATATTGAATTAAATCTTGGTACAAATAAATATAAGAGATTGAAGGTTGGGATTGCAAATGATAGATTTATACCAACTAGCAGGTATGTTTTAAGTAATTTTAAGGAAGAAGAATTATTAATAATAGATGAGGCAGTAAAAAAAGCAGCTAGCATTGCTGTAGATTTTCTTAGTATGAGTTTTATAACATTAATGAATAAATATAATGGAAAACAAGGTAACTAGATTTATTTCCTTATTTGGAGGTGCAATATGAATATTTTTGATGATATATTCCAAATTTCTATGGAAAACAATATTGCAGTTATAGGATTAACTAATGAATTAAACGCTATTTACATATATTTATATTATAAGAAAATGAAAAAAGATATTTTAATTGTTACTAATACATTATTTGAGGCAAGTAAAATATATGATTCATTGTGCAATTATACAAACGAGGTTTTATTTTTCCCAGCAGATGATTTTTTAACGAGCGAGGCAGTAGCAATAAGTCCGGATTTAAAAATAATAAGGTTAAATACTTTGAATAAGACTATTGAACTTAACCAAAAAATAGTTGTAACTCACTTAATGGGCTTGTTGCACTTTTTACCAACCAAAACGGTTTGGAGTGAAAGTGTAATAAATTTAAAAGTGAATAATGAATATAATATGCCAGATTTATTAAGAAAGTTTTATAATATTGGTTATTATAGAGAAACATTAGTTAGTAAAATTGGAGAAATAGGAGTAAGAGGTTTTATAATTGATGTTTTCCCATTTAATGAACCCAATCCTATTAGGATTGAATTTTTTGGCGATGAAATAGAGTCAATAAGATATTTTGATATAGAAAGTCAGCGTTCATTGAAAAGTATAGATGAGATTAATATATGTGCATATGATGAATTTATTACAACTAATTTTCAGGATGATAATATTCAAAGAAGGCAAAAAAATTTACCATTAGTATCAGAAAAAATAGCAACAATAAAAGATTATCTTAATGAACCAATAATTATATATAAAGACTATAATCAAATAAAAAATGCTTATATATTATTGAGAGAAGAAATTCATAATTATCACGTTACAAGGGATAAAGAGACAAAAACCAATTATATTTATGAGTTGGGTGATATATATTCTAATAAAAATATATATCTAATGACAATAAATAATATGCCAGATGGTATTGATGTAGATGTAACTCAGAAATATGATAGTAGAGAAATCCAAAATTTTGATAATAAATTAGATGAAATGTATAAATATATATCTAATTCACTAAATAAAAATAAAACTATTGTTGTTGCATTAAATGATAATTTAAAAATAAATGAAGTTCTTAATAATTTAGATAATAACTATGTAATAACTGATGAAAATAATATTTATAAAAACAAAATAAATATTATAAAAAAGAAAATTGATAGTGGCTTTGAGATTAATAATTTAATTGTTATTACAGAAACTGACTTATTTAAAGGAAAAAGAGAGAAAAGTAAAATAAAAAAGAGATTAAATAACACTTTAAAAATAAAAGATCTTAACAAAATAAATATTGGCGATTATGTTGTTCATGATGCTCACGGTATTGGTATATATATGGGCGTTACTGTTCTTTTGAGGGATGGGTTAAAGAAAGATTATATTTTACTTAAATATATGGGTAATGATAAATTATATATACCGGTTGAAAAAATAGATTTAATAAGTAAATTTTCAGGTTTGGAAGCGCGTATGCCTAAAATTAACAGACTTGATAGTATAGAATGGAAAAAAACAAAACTAAGAGTTAGAGGCCGAATAAAGGATATTGCTGAAAAATTAATAGCATTAGCGGCGGAAAGAGAAATGGCACAGGGTTATAAATTTTCAGTTGATACAGAAGAACAAATTTTATTTGAACAAAAATTTATACACGAGGAAACGAATGATCAACGTAAAGTAACGGAGGAAATAAAAAAAGACTTAGAACAAAGTAAACCGATGGATAGATTACTTTGCGGAGATGTTGGATATGGGAAAACGGAAGTTGCGTTTAGGGCCATGTTTAAAGCAATATCAAATTTTAAACAGGTTGCTTATTTATGCCCTACTACTATTTTGTCAAAACAACAGTATAATTCAGCATTAGAGAGATTTAGTGCTTTTCCTTTTAATATTGCTTTGTTAAATAGATTTACATCAAAAAAAGCGGAAAAACAAATTATAGATAATCTTGCCAATGGAAAAATGGATATTATATTTGGAACACATAAGATATTGAGCGATAAAATAAAATTCAAAAATTTGGGATTACTAATAATAGATGAGGAACAAAGATTTGGTGTTATGCAGAAGGAAAAAATAAGAAACTATAAGAACAATATCAATATATTGACTTTAACTGCAACACCAATACCTAGAACATTACAAATGTCAATGATTGGGTTAAGGGATTTATCTTTAATTGAAACGCCTCCAGTTAATCGCTATCCTATACAGACATATGTTTTGCCATATAATATAGAGATAATTAAGCAAGCAATTTATAAAGAACTTTCTAGGAAGGGCCAGGTGTTTGTATTATATAATAAAGTAGATAACATGTTAAATAAAGTTGAGGAAATAAAAAAAATAGTACCAGAAGCTAGAATTACTTATGCACATGGGCAGTTGCCTAAATTAGATTTAGAAAATAGAATGTTATCATTTGTAAATAATGAGTACGATGTTTTAATATGTAGTACCATTATAGAAACAGGAATTGATATTCCTAATGTTAATGCACTGATTATAATAAATGCAGATTGTTTTGGATTAAGTCAACTTTATCAAATTAGAGGAAGAGTTGGGCGAAGCGATAAAATAGCCTACGCATATTTAATGTATGATGATAGAAAGGTATTAAATGAAAACGCTGTAAAGAGGTTAAATGTAATTAAGGAATTTACCGAATTAGGAAGCGGTTTTGCGATAGCGGCACGCGATTTATCAATTAGAGGTGCGGGCGATATATTAGGTAGTGAACAAGCCGGTTTTATAGATGTTATCGGAATCGATTTATATCTGAAATTGTTAAATGAGGAAATAGCTAAAATTAGGGGCGAAAAAATAGAATATAATGATGATACAGTTGATGAAATGCCATTAATTGATGTAGAAACACACATCGATGATGCATACATTAATGAGGAAGAATTAAAAATTGAGATTCACAAAAAAATTAACGATATTAATTCTTATCAAAAATTAATAACTGTTAAGGATGAATTATATGATCGATTTGGTAAAATGCCTAGCAACTTAGAAATATATATGTATCAAGAGTGGTTTGAAAAACTTGCTAAAAGATTAGAGATAGTTAAAGTCATTAAAACAAAAAGAAGTATAGAAATGATTTTCTCGCGCGGTATATCAAAAATGATAAATGATGAAAAAGTTTTTGAAATAGCCTATAGCATTAGTAATATGTTTTCATTAAGATATTGTAATAATTATTTTAGTATAATTTTAAATATTAGTAGATTAGAAAAACATTACATATACTATGTTGCACATTTACTTGAACAAATAGAAGAAAATTTATTTAATAAAAATAATTGATTGTTATATTTTGGTAGATTTAACACACAATATTTATAAGAAACATTTGAAGGTGAGGTAATAATATGAAAGCAACAGGCATTGTTAGAAGAATAGATGATTTAGGTAGAATTGTAATACCTAAAGAAATTAGAAGAAATTTTAGAATTAGAGAAGGAGAAACATTAGAAATTTTTACTGACGAAAGCGATAATATAATATTAAAGAAATATTCGCCAATGAAAACACTAAAAGAATTTGCTAACGAGTATATTGAATCTATTTACTCAATGATTAAGCAAAATATAATGATTACTGATAGAGATACTATCATAGCAGTAGCGGGTCCTTTAAAAGAAAAGTATATTAACAAGAATATTAGCGAATATTTAGAACATGCGATATTAAGAAGAGATAGTTTTAATGAAAAATATAAGAAGGAAATTAAATTTATTCCTAATGTTAAGGAAGAGGCTGCTTTTTCTATCAGCCCTATTATTGTTAATGGTGATGTAATTGGATTAGTAGTCATATTTACTGATAATTCCAATTTAACTTTTATAGAAAATAAAACGGCAGATATTGCTGCTCAATTCTTAAGAAAAAATATTGAAAATTAATATTTAATATGCTATTATTATAGCAATATTAAATAATTATGAAGGAAAGAGTAAATAATAAGATTATGCGTAGAGAACTTTTATTGGTGGAAGAAAGTGATAATTTATTATTGAACATGAATCCAGAATTGTTTGATCGATATTTAGATTAAACCGCGATTAGCGTTATTTTAAATAAGTGCATAATATATAGTATTATGAACTAAGGTGGTACCGCGTATAATAACGTCCTTATTTAAAGGATGTTTTTTATTTAATATAGTTAGGAGTATGAATATGAGAAAAAGAGGTTTTGAAAAAATTACGTATGAACAATTTATTAAAGATTTTAGCAATGTTACAGACTTAGTTGTTAATTATGAAGATGTTATTTTACCTGTAAGGGGAACTAAAAATTCAGCAGGCTATGATTTTTTTTCATCTTTTTCCTTTGTATTGAAAGAGGGCGAAAAAATTAAGATACCTACAGGTATTAAAGCGTATATGATGAATGATGAATATTTAGCAATAGTATCAAAAAGTGGAATTGGCACTAAATATAACGTTAGGTTATGTAATCAAATAGGAATTATTGATGCTGATTATTATAATAATGCTAATAATCAAGGTCATATATTGGTAATGTTGCAAAATCATGGGAATATAGATTGGGTAGTTAATAAGGGTGATAAAATAGTTCAAGGTATATTTCACAAATATTTAACAATTGATGAGAAAGACACAATTAGTAAAGAAAGAAATGGTGGATTTGGTAGCACTGGAGAAGGTGGTAGTTAAAATGAAAAAATATTATATTTCAACGGCCATTGCTTACACTTCATCAAGGCCGCATATAGGCAACGTTTATGAAATTGTATTATCTGATGCTATTGCTAGATTTTATAGATTGTTGGGGTACGATGTATATTTTCAAACCGGCACTGATGAACATGGTCAAAAAATTGAATTAATGGCTAAACAACTAGGATTAGAACCTAAAGACTATGTAGATATGATTGCCAAGCAAGTTAAAAATGAGTGGGATGTTTTAAATAATAGTTATGATTCATTTGTTAGAACAACTGATTCTTTACACAAGGAAAAAGTTCAATCTATTTTTAAAAAATTATATGAACAGGGTGATATATATCTTGGTAAATATGAAGGTTTATATTGTACGCCTTGTGAATCTTTCTTTACAGAAACACAACTAATTGATAAAAAGTGTCCTGATTGTGGCCGCAGTGTGGAAAGTGCCGAGGAAGAAGCATATTTTCTTAATTTAAACAAATATGTTAATGTTTTGGTTAAACACATTGAAGATAATCCTGAATTTTTACTTCCAATTACTAGGCGAAATGAAATGTTAAATTTTATAAAGCAAGGATTACAGGATTTGTGTGTTTCTAGAACATCATTTAAATGGGGAATACCAGTTTCATTTAATGATAAACATATTATATATGTTTGGATTGACGCCCTGTGTAATTATATAACTTTTTTAGATTACAATACGAATAATGAAAATGGAATGAAATTTCAAAAATACTGGCCGGCTGATGTTCATGTTGTCGGAAAAGACATCATGAGATTTCATGCCATATACTGGCCTATAATATTATTTGCCTTAAATTTAGAATTGCCAAAAAAAATATTTGGCCACCCTTGGTTACTAAGTGATAATGGAAAGATGAGTAAATCAAAGGCAAATGTGATCTATGCAAGTGATTTAGTAAAATTCTTTGATGTAGATATGATAAGGTTTTATTTACTACATGAGATGTCACAAAATAATGATACTATAATTACTCATGATTTAATAATTGAACGCAGTAATGCTGAATTGGCTAATAACTTAGGCAATTTAGTAAATAGGACATTAAATATGATTAATCAATATAGTAATGGCATAATATATAGCCCTTCTGAGATGACAGATAATGATGAAAAATTTATTAAAGAGGTCAGTGCTGTTCCAAATAAAGTTTTAGAAAAAATGGAAAAATTTCAAATTTCATTAGCTTTGGATGATGTATTTGAGATATTTAGATTGGCGAATAAATATATTGAAAATACAACGCCGTGGGTACTAGCTAAAAATAATGAACAGAAGGATCGATTACAAACAGTATTGTATAATTTGATAGAAGCGATTAGATATGGCGCGGTATTATTACAGCCTTTTTTGCCAGAGACAGCAGAAAAAATATTTAGACAACTGAATGTAGATGAAAAATCATTTTACTCATTAAATAATTTTAAACAACATAAGTTTAAAAACATTATTAATCAACCAGAAGTTTTATTTGAGCGGATAAATAAAAACGATAAAATGAAAGCAATACAAGAATCGACTAATAATTAATATTTCCCGGGAAATAAAAAAAGATAAATGTAAACTTTTATTAATTTGTGTAAAAAATAATAACAAAAATGTAAATTTTCTAAACACATATGCTATTATTGATTATGTGGTAGTCAAAAAAATTAATATAAAGGAGAATGGACATGACTACTTATGAGAGCAAATATAGGATTATATCTATAATGTTTTGTTCAATAATTTTTTTTCTAATAGTTGAAACTATATATAAATCAACAATTGTAAACTTCTATTATTTGTTTATATTTATTGCCTATTTTTGCAAATATTTGTTAACAAGAAAAGAATGAAGTAAGTAGTGCTAGGTATATCATATTATTATATGATATACTTTTTTTGGTGATTAAAATGTTAATTGATACGCATTGTCATTTGCAAAGTTGTAACTATAATAATAACGATGAAGTAATTAATAGGGCAAGTAAAGAAGGCGTAAAAATATTGATTATCAGCGGTTATGATTATAATAGTAATGAGGAAGCTATAGAGTTAGCAAATATCTATTCTAATGTATACGCAACAATTGGCTATGGGCCTAGTGTTGCTGATTTAATTAATGAAGAAAGTTTTAATGTTTTAGAAAAACAATTAACAAATAATAAGGTAATTGGTATAGGTGAAATTGGATTAGATTATTACTGGACAAAAAATAATAAGCAGAAACAACAAGAAGTATTTAAAAGGCAAATTGAAATAGCAAAAAAATATAAAAAACCAATTGTTGTTCATAATAGAGATGCAACAGATGATGTATATAATATATTAAAAGAAAAAAATATTAATGATATAGGTGGGATAATGCATTGTTATAGTTCAAATGCGGAAATGGCCTATAAGTTTATTGAAATAGGCATGCTAATTGGAGTAAGTGGAATAATTACTTTCAAAAATAATAAAGTGGATGATGTAATAAATAAAATAAAACTTGAATATATAGTATTAGAAACAGACTCGCCTTATTTAGCGCCTGAACCTTATCGTGGCGTAAAAAATGAGCCTAAAAATTTAGTATATATTGCTCAAAAAGTTAGTTTGTTAAAACAACTTAGTTATGAAGATGTCGAGGACCAAACAATGCTTAACACTATTAAGTTATTTGATATTAAAATTAAAACATGATATAATATTTTCGACCTATTTAAAGAGGTGAATTAATGAATTATTATTTAACTAAAATAATAATGTTTGTTAAAATTATTATAGTATTTTGTATTTTGGGGACGAGGTCCACTCTTCCTAGTAAAGAATACGCAGTTGTTAATACTAATAAAGATAAAACGGTAGAATTAGAACATTATTATATTGATTATAATATTATTGAAAAAATAAATGCTAATCTTCCATTATTTACAACCAATATATTAACCCATGGAGTAAAAGGAATAAAAGCCATTGCTAGTAATAGCCAAGAACCAATATTAATTAGGGAATCAGAGGAAAAAATTGTAGAAATAGGAAGAGGAAATCCTGGTGCCTTTGTTGGTAATTTAACTGGATATGGTCCAGATTGTGTTGGCTGTATAGGAATTGTCGCTTGTAGACCTTTTCCTAATGTCACTAATGGTAATATATATTTTGACGATTCCGAATTTGGCACAGTTTATATAATCGCGGCCGATAGAAGCATACCCTGTGGAACGATAATTGAAATATCAAATTTTAATTTATCACCCGAACCTATTCGAGCAATAGTCTTAGATAGAGGTGGCGTTATAAAGGGTAAATTAATTGATTTGTTATTTCCTACTGAAGAAGAAGCAAAAATAGTAGGTTTCCAACGTAATATTAATTATACTATTTTAAGATGGGGAAGATGAAGTCTGTCATTGATAGACTTTTTAAAATAAATTTAAAGAAAGGCTATAGTAAATTTTAAATATTGCAAAAATACTATTGAGATATAATATATGGAAGAAACCTTAATAAAAGATATTAAACAATTATTAAATAATGGTTTTTATTTTAAAAAAAGACTTGGCCAAAATTTTATAATAGATAATAATATAATAAATAATATAGTTGAAAAATCAGCAATAGATAAAGAGACCTTGGTGTTAGAAATAGGTGTTGGAGCAGGTGCTTTAACTAAAAAAATAGCTAAGGTAGCAAAATATGTTATTGGTTATGAAATAGATAAAAGTTTGAAAAACCACCTCGATTACGCGTCCATCGATAATATTGATATTATATATGAGGATTTTTTAAAAAGAGACCTATATAGTGATATATGTAAACACAAATATAGAAAGTTAGTTATAATCGGCAATCTGCCATATTACATTACTACAGCTATAATAAATAAAATAATCGATGCTAATATTATTGTTGATAGTATTGTAATTATGATACAAAAGGAAGTTGGCGAAAGAATAGTAGCTAAGCCTGGAATAAAAGAATATAATTCGTTGTCTATTTTTATTGATTATCATTATGAAGTGAAAAAATTATTTGTTATTAGCAATAATGTTTTTATTCCCAAGCCTAAAGTAGATAGTATGGTAATAATGTTAAATAGAAGAATAAGTAAAAGAGTAATGCTTACTAACGAAAATTTGTTTTTTCAATTAGTTAAGGATGCATTCAAACAAAAAAGAAAAAATATAAGAAATAATTTAAAAAATTATAATTTGATAATTGTTGCTGATGTTTTAAAAAAAAATGGTATGGACCTTACTATCAGAGCAGAAAATATATCAATTGATATTTTTGCAGATATAAGCAATGAAGTAGATAAAGATATAAAAAAATTATAATCAGCGAGAATAATATTATTATATAAAAAACACAAACTTTTTTAGATATTACATAGTATATATTATGAAGGTTAGGTGTTTTTTTTATGGATTTTAAGATTGGTGATTTAGTTACGCGTAGTTCATATAATAATGATGTAATTTTTAAAATAATAAATATAGATAATAATATTGCAATTTTAAAGGGAATTAGTATAAGGTTAATTGCTGATAGTGAGTTAGGTGATTTAAATAAATATAGTGTCATAGATGAAATTAATGAGCGAGAGATTGATGATTTTGCGTTTGATGTGCTTAAAGATGGTTGTAATTTAGACAGAAGTGATTATTTTTATATTCCTGGAACAGTACTACATATTGATGGGGATGCGGATTACTTAAAAAGAAGTATGAAATTTTATAAGAAGGCAAATATTTTGGCATATGGCATTGTAATTAAAGAAGACAGTATATATAAAAATATTATAAAGTATATTGAAAAAACTAACCCTAATGTAGTTGTAATAACTGGACACGACGCTTATTATAAGGAAAAACAGAAAGTAAGTAACGATAGAACATATAAAAATACTAATAATTTTATAAAGGCTGTAGTTGAAGTTCGAAAATATGAAAAGGCACACGATAAATTAATTGTTGTTGCCGGCGCCTGTCAATCAAATTATGAAGAACTAATAAAAGCAGGCGCTAATTTTGCGTCTAGCCCTAAAAGAGTAAACATTCATGCTCTTGATCCTGTTATTATAGCATCTAGTATATGTCTTTCAGAAAAAGGCAAGGATATTGATTTAGTCGGTATTTTAGGAAAAACGAAATATGGGAAAGAGGGAATGGGAGGCCTTAAAACTAATGGCACAATGTATGTAGGATACCCAAGATGAAAATTATTGCTTTTTCCCATAAAGTGGTATATTATTATAATTAGAAGTTTTTAACTTTGGGAGGAGGAAGTTTCTTGCAAATTACAACAGTGAGTGTACGCCGAATTGAAAAAGAAGGTTCGCGTATGAAGGCAATTGTATCAGTTTTGTTGGATGACAGTTTTGCCGTTCATGATATTAGGGTTATTGAAGGTGATAGAGGTTTATTTATAGCAATGCCAAGTCGCAAGACGGCCACAGGTGGATATCGTGATATAGCACATCCTATTAATCCAGAAGTTCGCAAAATGTTTGAGGAAAAAATTTTTGAAGCATACGAGGAAGCAGAAAAAGAAAAAACTTCAAACGATGTTGTTGAAAATGTAGAAACTGTTCAAGAATAATGAAAGACTCTAGTATTTAGCTAGAGTTTTTTGTTGCATATTTTATATTTTATTACATATATTTTATAAAAAGGAGGAATAATATGGACAAGATGTCGACTAATGTAGAAAGTACGGGAAATAGCAATATTTCTATAAATGACAGAAAAAACATTTTAATCAATGGTGTTAAGAAGATTGATAGCTTTAATGATGAAGAATTTTTATTGGAAACAGCATTAGGATATGTAGTAATAAAGGGCGAGAATTTAGAAATTATAAAATTGGATACCTATCAGGGTAGCGTTGCAATAAAGGGCGTGCTTAATAATTTAGCTTATATTCAAGAAAATAGTAAAACAAATAAAGAAGAAGGGTTACTAAGTAAATTATTTAAATAATGGCACTTAGTTTACAAATAAACTCCTTGTTATATTGCTTTTTATATGGTTTATTTTTTTCATTGGGATATAATTTAAATTATAAGATTATGAAGGACGCAAAAATGTTATTTAAAATCTTGGTTGATTTTGTATTTGTGTTAAACAATATATTACTATTTTACATAATATTATTGAAAATTAATTTCGGTGTTATTCATCCTTATTTTATAATGATGTTAGCAATAGGTTTTATTGTTGGAAATAAGCACTATTATTTGGTAAGTAGTAAATTGACAAAAAAAGATAATAACTAGTTTGCTTTTAATAGATTTAACATGTTATAATTAGGACACTAGAGGGTGCGTCAGTTCGGTGCAT
>DBNY01000038.1 GCA_002299475.1 Caryophanales bacterium UBA660
TAATATCGCCTATGAACATATCCTTATTTTTTTATATAACTTTCTTATGACGAACAATAAAAGTTGTTTTTTTTAAAAAACCTAGTATAATGTTAATAGGTGGTGCGTTAAGCGTGGAATATATAATTATTATAGTTATATTAGTAATTATTGCGTTAGCAATAGTTAAGGCGAATAAAAAAGATATTCATATTGAAATGAATAAATTAGTAGAATATCTTGGTGGAAAAAATAATATTATGGAGTGTGAATATAGTTTTTCTAGATTTAAAGTTACATTGAAAGATATTTCAATAGTTGATAAGGATGCTATACAAAGACTTGGTGCTAAAGGAATTGTTGAAATAGATAATCAACTTAAAATAATCATAGGGCCTGGGTCTAAGCAAATTAAAAAATATATTGATGAGTTAAAGTGATAAATTATGTCACTTTTTTTGTTTTTTCGACAAAATATGACAAATAAATTAATTATACTTAAATTACTCAAGGGGTGATTATATGTATAGTTTAGAATCTTTATTATTAAATTCAATATATTGCATATTTCCTATATTTTGTTATTTGTTTTATGTTGCATATACTAAAAATGTTGGTGAAAAAGAAGATAAAATAATGTTAGATGTTGCATTATTTTCTGCTTTATATTTAAATATGAAATATGGAAGAGATTATTTTAATATTGAACCTATTATTTTATATAATATTCCTTTATTGGTTGCTTATTTAAAGGAAAGAAAATTAGCTATCTTGCTAATGTCATTATTTATAGTATATTACTATGTTGAAGTATTAAATTTTAGTCATTTACTAATTATAGTTGAATATTTAACATATGCTTTCATATATTTAGGCATTAAAAGAAAAGGGCTAACAAATAGTTATTTAATTAATACTTTTGTTTTAATAAAAGCTGCTATTTTATCGTTTCAATCATTTTATTTAATTGATAATAATGATCATAAATTAATAATATTTATAGAAATATTTGTTGCTATATCAACCTTTTATATTTTGGCCCATTTTATTTTAAAACTTCTTAATAAATGTGAAAATATAATTAATTTAAATATTAATATAAAAGAATTAGAGAAAGAAAAACAATTGCGAAATTCATTATTTAAAATCACCCATGAAATAAAAAATCCTATTGCTGTCTGTAAGGGATATTTAGATATGCTTGACAGTAATAATAAGATACAGGTTGATAAATATATTGGTATTATTAAGCAAGAAATAAATAGAACATTAACGCTAATGGATGGGTTTTTACAATTAACTAAAATAAAGATAACCAAAGAAATATTAGATATTAATTTGTTATTAGATGATGTTTGTTGTTCGATGGAATCTTTGTTTAAGAGTAATAATATTATTAAAAATGCGAATATTCCTAATGACGAATTATATATTATTGGTGATTATAATAGATTAAAACAGGTTTTTATCAATATTATTAAAAATGCTGTTGAGGCAATGGCGAGTGATAAAATAGGTATTATAAATATTAGTGTTAAAGTTAATAAAAAAGAAATATTTATATCAATTGAAGATAATGGTATTGGTATGGATAAAGAGGTTATTTCTAAGATTGGCGAAGCGTTTTATACTACTAAGAATAAGGGAAGCGGATTAGGATTGTTTTTATCAAGAGAAATAATCACTGCACATCAAGGAAAAATAGTTTATAGTTCAAATAAAGATGTTGGAACTAAAGTTATTATTACATTGCCAAATAATTATAGAATATAAAAAGAAACCCCCAATAAAAATGACAGGGGTTTGCTAATATTTGGTTTAAATCCTATTAATATAGGATTTTTTGTATTTTAATTATTATTATTGTTAATAATAATAGCGTCTACGATGTCTACGATGTCTGCGATGATATGGATGATAAGGGTAATGGTCAGGGTAAGGATAATAAGGATAAGGGTAAGGATAAGGGTAAGGATAAGGGTAATGGTCAGGGTAAGGATAATAAGGATAAGGATATCTTCTTGGGTATAAAAAATTATTTATTAATGGAAATATTATGCGATCATTATTATCAAAATGTTCATTCATAATTTTATACTCCTTTCACGATATTTTATGATAATTAAAATATAAATGTGATGCTTATTATACTGGGTCATTTAAAATTATATTGAAGTATTAATTATAGTAGTAAGGATAATATTGATAAGGATAGGGATAAAAAGGCGGGTAAAAAGGTCGGTAGAAAGGTCGGTAAAAAGGGGGATAAAAAGGTCTTCTAGGGAATGCTAAACCTAATAAAAAAGGTAGAAGTAATTTTCCCCCCCAATGATGTCCATACATGGTTATCTCTCCTTTCATAATTATTTTATGTAAAAATTATAAGAAAGGTGAGGAACTAAATGAATGATAAATTACAGATATTAGCTAATACTATTGTTAATTATTCATTAGGATTAAAAAAAAATGAAAAAGTTTTGATAACTTGTTTTTCATTAGAGGCTATAGATTTAGTTAAATATATAGTGAAAGAAGCATTTATGAGGGATAGTATTCCATATGTAAATATTATTGATCAAGAAATATCGGCTTTATTATTTGAAAAAACCAGTTTGGAAAGAGTTAATTTATTGAAAAACATTGGAAAGTTTGAAATAGATAATTATGATGCTTTTATTAATATTAGATATAATATTAATGATTATGAAATCAAAAATGTAAATACAAACACATTAAGAATGATAGGGGAAAATCTAAAAGAAATTAATGATATTAGAATAAATAATAGGAAGTGGGTTTTATTAAATTATCCCTCTAAGTTAGATGCCTTCAAATCAAAAATGAAAATATGTGAATATTTTAATTATGCGTTTGATGTAATGATTATTGATTATAAGCAGATGAATATTGATATTTTACCATTAAAGGGGCTAATGGAAAAAACAGATAAAGTTAGAATAACAGCTCAAGATACTAATCTCACTTTTTCTATTAAAAATATGCCAATAATACCTTGCATTGGTGAAAGAAATATTCCAGATGGTGAAATATTCACCGCTCCTATTAAAAATAGTGTTAATGGTTATATCACTTATAATACACCATCGCCATATCAGGGTCGCGTTTTTACAAAGGTTAAATTAATATTTAAAGATGGAAAAATCATTGAAGCAACTTGTAATGAAGACAATAATGATTTAAATAAAATATTTGATATTGATGAAGGCAGTAGGTATATAGGTGAGTTTTCAATAGGACTTAATCCTTTAGTAAAAAAACCTATGGGGGACATATTATATGATGAAAAAATAATAGGTAGTATTCATTTTACTCCTGGAAATAGTTATAAAGAAAGTTATAATGAAAATGAATCTAGTATTCACTGGGATATGGTTTTAATCCAAAGAAAAGAATATGGAGGAGGCAATATCTATTTTGATGATGTGCTAATAAGGGAGGACGGACTATTTGTTATAGAAGAGTTAAAACACTTAAATTATGGATTAGATAAAAAAAGCGAGTAAAGGTTACTTGCTTTTAGTTAATCTATATAGGTTAAATGAAGGTTTATTAAATAATCTAAAATTTAATATTGAAGTTCCAAGCCCAGAAGATATAAATATATCAGTATTATTTATTCTATAGTACGGTTTATAATATTTCCTAGCACCAACTGGCAGAAAAAAAGGTCTTATATATGGCAATCTAATTTGTCCATTATGGGAATGTCCTGCTAATACTAAATCAACATCATGTGTTTTTAAAAGGTCATCTATATAGTCTGGCATATGCATTAGAATTATGCTATAAAAATTATTATTATTAAAATATTCCATCATTTCAGTATAATCTATTTTTTTATTAGTATTTAGGCCACCAATAAATATTGGTTCATGACCTTTATTATATATTAAATCATAATTGTTATCTAATAATGTAAAGCCACTTTTTTCTAAAATAGTTAAGTATGAAGAAAATTCTTGATCATGATTACCATAAACGGCATATTTGCCAAGACGAGCATTTATTTTACTTAGTTCGCCGATTAATTCGTTTGTTATATTAGTTGTTAATTTTATATCTTGATTAATTAAATCGCCAGTAAATACAACTATATCAGGATTATATTTATTAATTTCTTTAACAATTCTTGTTAATTGTTTATTATTTATAGTTCGTCCATAGTGAACATCTGATATGTGTGCAATTTTTATACCATGAAAATTAGATGGTAAGTTTTGGCTTTCTATTTTATGCTCATTAATTACTAATTTATTTGGTTCAATATAACGACCATAAATAAAGACGCTAATAATTAAAACTAGTACAGATACTAATATTTTATATTTTTTCTTAAGTTTTATTTTGCTTATTTTCATTTTTCCACCTACTTATTAATGGGTATATAAAAATAGTAATACTAAAGAAGTATTATGAATAGCGTGCATTATTATTGGTGATAAAATATTTTTTGTCTTATAATATAAATATGCGAAAGAAGCGCCTAATGCTCCGTATGGAATAACATATAATAATTCATAAAAACTTTCAAAGGTTGCTACTACATGTAATAGGCCAAAGACTAATCCGCTCATGGTGATGTAAAGCCATTTTGATTTGAATAAATCACTAAAAGTTTTTCTAAATATTATTTCTTCAATAATTGGTGCGATTAAACAAGCGGCTAAAAACATATATACAGGTGATTCGGTTAATAATTTACGAACTACTTGCTCATTGGTCGCCATTTCTACAGGAGTAACTAATGATATTATTAAATTAGTTACAGTCATTATAGCAAGACCAATAATCCAGTATTTAAACCCTTCGTCAAAATAATAATTATAATTTTTAATATAATCTTTAATATCCTTCTTAAAATCCTTAATATATATAAATATTAGTAGCGCTATAAAAAGAAAATCTCCACTTAGTAAGTAAATAGTTTTAGTAGTTCTTGATATATCACTTAAATCTATATTAAAAATTGCTAAAGGAATGACTATGATTATAGAATATATAAAATAAGATAAAAAAACACCGATGCTTTTCTTAAAATCCTTATTATTCATGAAACCCTCCACTATATTATATAAATATATAATATGTATTATAGCAAATAAAGTCCTAAAGGTGAAATAAAAGTTATATTTTTGGAAATTAATATTACATATAATGATTACATATTTTGCTAAATTTTCTTGCTAATAATTAAATTTATGATATAATGAATTTGTAGAGATATCTTGAAGAGTGGGCTTTCCCACTCTTTACAATTGAATGGAGGTTTTTATGAAAATTGAAGAGAAAATTGAAAATTTAATTAGTGAAGAATTAAATAAAAATGGTTTTAGAATAATTAATGTTAAATATGTTAAAGAAAGTGGGCATAATTTTTTAAGAATTGTTATTGATAAGGATGAGGTGGTTAACGTAGATAGTTGTCTAGTGGCTACTAAAATTATTAATAATATATTAGATAATAAACACTTAATTGAGGATGAATATATATTAGATGTTTGTTCTTATGAAAAGGGAGGCAATAAATAATGGATGCAAAAGCTTTTATAAAGGCATTAAATAATATTGTGGTGGAAAAAAACATATCTAAAGAGTTAGTATTTGAGGCAATGGAATTGGCACTTACTAGTGCATACAAGAAGAATTTTAATGCTTTAACCAATGTTAAAGTTAATATAAATGCTGAAACCGGGGAAATTAAAGTTTTTTCATATAAGACAGTAGTAGATGTTGTAGAAAATGCTGATATTGAAATATCTTTGAAGGATGCAAAAAGCAGTGATATTGTAAAAGAGGCAGGAGATTTAGTTTTAGAAGAAGTAACCCCTAAGGATTTTGGTAGGGTTGCTGCTAGTACTGCAAAACAAGTAATAATGCAAAAAATAAGAGAAGCAGAACGAAATAGTATAGTTGAGGAATTTAAAGGTAAAGAAAATGAACTAGTCGTTGGGATTGTAGCTAGAGAAGATAGTAATAATTATTATATTGATTTAGGCAGAGCTCATGGGATTTTATCTAAGGAGGAAATTATTCCGGGTGAAATAATAGTAATGGGCGCAAATATAAAGGCTTACATTAGCAAACTAGATGTTAATGCAAAAGGTATATTGATTTTATTATCTAGAAAACATTATGGATTTTTAAAAAGATTGTTAGAGAGTGAAATTCCTGAATTGCAAGAGGGCATAGTGTTATTATATACTGTGGCTCGTGAAGCAGGAGATAGGAGTAAGGTTTCAGTATATTCTGAAACCAGGCAAGTAGATGCTGTTGGTGCTTGCATTGGTAGTAAGGGTGATAGAATTAATAGAATAATTAAGGAATTAAATGGCGAAAGAATTGATGTTATTAAATATGATAAGGAACCTAGTGTATTTATCGCTAATGCATTAAGTCCTGCTAAAAATTTAAAAGTGATAGTCGGCGATTCTAAAGGAAATGAAGCGTTGGTTATTGCTGATGGTGAAAATTTATCACTTGCGATTGGTAAAAAGGGTCAGAATGTAAGACTAGCGGCTAGACTGACTCGTTATAGAATAGATGTGAAGAGTAAGGAAGAAGCTGGTAAAATGGGCATAGTGTTTAGGGGGGAATAAGATGAAGATAAAGAAAATTCCTTTAAGAACGTGTGTGGTTACTAAAGAAAAACTGCCCAAAAAAGAACTTATTAGGGTGGTAAAAGATAATAATGGGAATATATTTATTGATGAATTAGGAAAAGCAAATGGTAGAGGTGCATATCTTAAAAAAGATAGTTTAGTTGTTGAAAAGGCGAGAAAAACTAAAATACTGAATAAACATTTAGAAGTAGATGTTCCAGATAGTATATATATAGAGGTGCAAAATATACTTTAAAATACAGAAAGAAAGCAGGTATCTTTTATGATGAGTTTATTAGAGTATGCTTTAGATGTAAAAAGAAGCGTAGAAGAAGTTTTAGGAGAATGTAGGAAATTAAAGATTGATGTTAATAGAAAAGAAGATATTTTAGATGAAGATGCTATTATTATGTTAGATAATAGGTTTCAATCGCCTCTTGTTGAAGAAGATAGCACTGATTTACAAGAAGAATTTGATGGGAATGTAGAAGCAATCATAAAGAAAAGTAAAATAGATGTTAATGATGTAAAGAAAGAAAAATTAAAGAAGAAGAATCAAGATTTAATGGTAGAAAAAGAAGATTATGGATTGAAACGTAAAGAAATGTATAAAAACAAAGAAAAACTGATGACAAATACTAGGGGCGAACAAGAAAGAAATATTGTTTTATATAAAGAGGGAATGGTTGTTTCGGATTTAGCTAAGGTACTTAATATTAGTGGTGATGAATTATTAAATAAATTAAATGATTTGGGCATAGTTACTAATATTGATACTAACATTAGTTATGGTGACGCCGAGGTGGTAGTTTTAGATTATAATAAAGAATTAAAAAGAGAAGAAACTAGAGATGAAGCTAATTTTGAACAATATGAAATAAGCGATAAAGAAGAAGACTTGGTTGAAAGAGCTCCTGTTGTTACTATTATGGGCCATGTTGACCATGGGAAGACAACTTTACTTGATGTTATTAGAAAATCAAGTGTCGTATTAAAAGAAGCGGGGGGAATTACGCAACATATAGGTGCTTATCAAGTAATGCATAATAATAAATTGATTACTTTTATTGATACGCCAGGGCACGCTGCTTTTACGGAAATGAGAGCAAGAGGAGCGCGCGTTACTGATATAGTCATTATTGTTGTTGCTGCGGATGATGGCGTTATGCCACAAACAAAAGAAGCAATTGACCATGCTAAAGCTGCAAAGGTGCCTATTATAATAGCTATTAATAAAATGGATAAATCTGGTGCTAATCCTGAAAGATTATTATCAGAATTAATAGAGTGTGGCATTACTCCAGAAGAATGGGGTGGCGACACATTGGTTAATAAGATATCAGCTATTAATGGCGAAGGAATCGATGGTTTATTAGAAAACATTTTATTAATCAGTGGAATGCAAAATTTAAAAGTTAATCCTAACCGTTATGCAATTGGTACTGTAATAGAAGCTAGATTAGATAAACACGTTGGTTCAATTACAACCTTATTAATTCAAAATGGAACACTAAGATTAGGCGATTCAATTGTTGCTGGCACTACATTTGGAAAGGTGCGAACATTAAGAAATGATATATATAATGAAATAGTAGAGGCGCTTCCATCAATGCCAGTAGAAATTACGGGTTTAAATGATATTCCAAATGCTGGTGATAAATTTATGGCTTTTGAAACAGAGAAGAAGGCAAGAAGCATTGTTGAAGAAAGAATAAATAAACTTCGTGTAAAAAGTAATGATAATGCACCAATATCACTTGATGATTTATTTGCTAAGATTAAAAGTGGTACAAAAGAAATTAATATAATTTTAAAAGTAGATGTTAGTGGTAGTGAAGAACCGATTAAAGGAGCATTACAAAACATTAATGTTGAAGGTGTCAAAATCAATATTATTAGAAGTGGTGTTGGTAATATAACTGAAGGTGATATAGTGCTTGCCAATGCATCAAATGCTATTATTATCGGCTTTAATATAAGACCTACTACTAAAACGCAAGAGGTAGCCAAGGAATATAATGTTGATATTAGATTACATAATATTATTTATAAAATTATAGAGGAAATAGAACTTGCTATGAAAGGTATGCTTGAGCCTGTATTTGAAGAAAAAATATTAGGGCAAGCAGAGGTTCGAAAAATATTTAAATTTTCTAAGATTGGAAATATAGCTGGGTCTTACATAGTAAATGGAGTAATAAAAAAAGAAAGTAAGGTTAGAATAATAAGAGATGGTGTAGTAGTATTTGTTGGCAAGATTAGTTCAATACAAAGAGAAAAAGATATAGTAAAAGAGGTTAAGCAAGGTTTTGAATGTGGAATTACTATTGATAGATTTAATGATTTAAAGGAAAAAGATATTATTGAATCATATGAATTAGTAGAAATTAAAAGATAGAAGGTATTGATATGAGTATCAAAACAGAAAGATTAGGAAATATATTTGTTAAAGAAATAAGTGAAATAATTGCAACTGAGATAAAGGATCATAATATTAATTTTGTTACGTTAACAGCAGCTAGTGTTACTAGTGATTTAAGTTTTGCAAAAGTATATTTTACAGTATTAGATAATAGTAAGAAAGATAATATTTGTAAGGCATTAAATAATGCAAGTAGTTTTATTAGAAGAGAATTAAGTAAGAGAATAGAACTTAGAAAAATGCCAAAAATTATATTTATATATGATGAATCAGTTGCCTATGGTAGTAAGATAGAAAAAATAATTAATGAATTAAACAATTAGACAGAGGTATTATATATGGATGGAATATTATTAATCGACAAACCAATTGGTTATACTAGTAGAGATATAGTTAATATTGTGTCTAAAAAATTAAACACTAAAAAAGTTGGTCATACTGGTACTCTTGACCCGCTAGCTACAGGTGTATTAATTATTTGTGTAGGAAGGTCTACTAAATTAGTGGATATATTAATAAATGAAGATAAGGAATATATTGCCGAAGTAATTCTTGGAATTGAAACCGATACTTTAGATTTAGAAGGTAAAATTATAAAAGAGGCTAAAGTAGATTATGTTTGCAAAAAGAAACTAATTGAAGTATTGAATAGTTTTTTAGGTAATCAAATGCAAGAAGTTCCTATTTATTCTAGTGTAAGAGTAAATGGCAAAAAATTATATGAATACGCTCGCAAAAATGAAGAGGTAGAACTTCCGGTGCGGAATGTAAATATAAAAAGCATTGAATTAATAGATGATATTATATTAGAAAATAGTTTGGTAAAATTTAAAATAAAATGTTTAGTAAGTAAGGGCACATATATTAGGAGTTTAATTAAAGATATAGGTAAAAAATTAGGTTATCCAGCTTGTATGAGTGGTCTTAGACGTATTAAACAAGGGTTATTTACTATTGATGAATGTTATAATATGACAGATATCGAATATAATAATTATACAATGTTGAATATTAACGAAGCATTAAGAGGGCATCCTACTTTGATTGTTGATAGTGCAATAGAAAAGAAAATACTAAACGGACAGAAACTAGATAAGATATTTAATGAAAAAGAAATGATTTTAGTAAATAAATATAATGAAGTATTGGCTATTTATAAACAAGATGAAGATGATGATAGCAAATTAAGATTAGCAAAGATGTTGAAAATACTTGATTTTTAGTTAATTATTATGTATAGTTATTTAGGTAATGACCTTACCGTGGTTAGTGGAATTCCAACCCTAACTAGGATATAGGTTTATTTATAAAATAAGGAGGAATTAGAATGGCTTTAACAAACTTAAAGAAAGAAGAATTAATTAATAAACATGCACGTCATGAGAAAGATACGGGCTCACCTGAAGTTCAAATTGCTATATTAACAGAAGAAATTAATGTATTAACTGAACACTTGAAAAATCATGGACATGATTTTCATTCAAAAAGAGGTCTATTACAAAAAGTTGGAAAACGTCGTAGTTTATTGAATTATTTAATTAAAGAAGATATTGCTAGATATCGTGAAATAGTAAAAAAACTAGATTTAAGAAAGTAGGCGCTCTTTTTGAGTGCTTTTCTTTTTACAGTTATATTATGAGGAGAAATTTATGAAAAAGAAAATATTTGAGTTTAATTTTAGAGGAAGAAATTTAAAAGTAGAAATTGGTGAACTTGCTAAGCAGGCGCATGGATCGGTATTGGTTAGATATGAAGACACTGTAGTTTTAACGGCTACAGTTGTTAACAAAGAATTATCTAATACTGATTTTTTTCCGCTTACTATTATTTATAATGAAAAATTATATTCGGTAGGCAAAATACCTGGTGGGTTTATTAAAAGAGAGGGAAGACCATCAGAAAATGCAACTCTTGCAGCGAGATTAATTGATCGCCCAATAAGACCTTTATTCCCAAAAGATTTTAGAAATGAAGTACAAGTTGTTAATACTATATTATCAGTTGATCAAGATAATTCGCCAGAAATGGCTGCATTATTTGGGTCATCATTAGCACTTGGCATAAGTAGTATTCCATTTAATACGATGGTTGCGGGTGTAATTGTTGGTAGAGTAAATAATACATTTATAATAAATCCTACTTTAATAGAGTTGGAAAAAAGTGATATAAATCTTGTGGTAGCAGGAACTAAAAGCGCAATTGATATGGTTGAAGCTGCTAGTAAACAAGTAAGTGAAAAAGATATGATTGATGCTATTATGTTCGGGCATGAAGCCATAAAAGAATTAATTAATTTTCAAGAGAAAATAATTGCTGAAGTTGGCATTTCGGTCATGGAATATAAAAGTGTTGTAATAAATCCTATAGTAAAAGAAAAAATAACAAATATGATTGGTAACAGATTAATTGATGCTATTAGAACAATAGAAAAACAAGAAAGAAATGAAGCTATTAGTTTAGTTGAGAAAGAAGTAACGACTATAATACAAGAAGAATACAAGAACAGTGAGGAATTAGATGAGATTTTAAATCAAGTGGCATTAGTGTTAGAAGAATGTGAATATAATGCCGTAAGAAGTTTAATAATTGAAGAAAAAATAAGACCAGATGGGCGAAAATGCGATGAATTGCGACCTCTTGATTCGCAAATTGACATATTACCTAGAACGCATGGATCGGCATTATTTACAAGAGGTCAAACACAAGCATTAAGTGTTACTACTTTGGGTGCTTTAGGTGAACATCAAATACTTGATGGATTAGAGATTGAAGAAAACAAGCGTTTTATGTTTCATTATAATTTCCCATTATTTAGTACTGGCGAAACTGGACGATATGGCGCACCTGGCAGAAGAGAAATCGGCCATGGTGCTTTAGGTGAGAAAGCTTTATTGCAAGTACTGCCTACTGAAGAAGAATTTCCTTATACGATTAGAGTAGTGTCAGAAATATTGGAAAGTAATGGTTCTACAAGTCAAGCTAGTATTTGTGCAGGGTGTATGTCACTAATGGCAGCAGGCGTACCAATTAAAGCTATGGTTGCAGGGATTGCAATGGGTATGATTAAAAATGGTAATCAATATACAATTCTCACTGATATTCAAGGGTTAGAAGATCATATGGGAGATATGGATTTTAAAGTAGCAGGAACTAAAGATGGAATATGTGCTTTACAAATGGATATAAAAATAGATGGTATTACAAAGGATATTTTAGTTGAGGCTTTAGAACAAGCAAGAATTGGGAGATTACAGATACTAAATAATATGCATGCTACTATTAGTGAACCAAGAAAAGAATTAAGTAAATATGCACCAAAGATAAAACAAATCAAAATTAAACCTTCTAAGATAAAAGATGTTATTGGTCGTGGTGGAGAAACAATAACTAATATTATTGAACAATGCGGAGATGTTAAAATTGATATTGAAGATGATGGAAGAGTCATTGTATATCATAACAATTATGATATGATTGATAAGGCAATCGCTATTATTGAAAATATCACAAAGGAAGTCGAAGATGGCAAAGTATATACTGGTAAGGTCGTAAGAATTGAAGAATTTGGATGCTTTGTTGAATTGTGGCCAGGTTGCGAAGGATTAGTTCATATTTCACATTTAAGCAGTGAAAGAGTTGAAAAAACAGAAGATGCTGTTAAAGTTGGAGATGAAATATTAGTTAAAGCAATTGGTTATGATAAAAAAGGAAGATTAAATTTATCAAGAAAAGAAGCATTACAATAATTTAAAGGCTCATCATTTTATGAGCTTTTTATTTTTATAAAAAACAAGCAAGAAAAAAAACTTGTTTCATATAATTTATTAGGTGATTTCATGATTAAAAAGATATTTCAAATATTAGGAGTTGTATCTATTATTTCCTTTAGTTTTTTTTATACTGAAAAAGCTGCTAATGTGATTAAAGAACAAGATCCTATTATGCAACAAATACTTCAATTACAAAGCAAATATAATATTAAAGCTATTAATAGAGAAATAGTTGATAAATATTATGTAATACCCGGCTATAATGGAATTATTATTAATATTAATAAAAGTTATAGTAATATGAAAAGATTAGGCAAATTAAACGAAAGTCTGCTTGTATATGAACAACAAAAACCAATTGAGTCAATTGATGATATATATGATAAATATATTATTAGAGGTAATAGAAATAAAAGAATGGTATCATTTGTATTTAAAGTTGATAATAGTGATTTAATAAAACCATTATTAGAAATATTAGATAATAATAATATTAAAGCTACTTTCTTTCTAGATGGTAAATGGCTTGATAACAATATTGATATGGCAAGAGAATTAATTAAAAAAGAACATGAAGTAGCTAATTATGGATATGATAGCAATTATGATAGTGATTTCTTTGTGTGGACTAACAATAAATTAAGGCAAATGAAAAGAAAAAGAGTCATGTATTGCTATGTTGAACAGAAAGATTTTACTATATTAAATTTGTGTATGAATCATAGAATGCACACTATTCTGCCTAGTATAATTGTTAGAAATTATCCATATATTGAAATTAAAAATGAATTGGATGCAGGTAGTATAATTAGTTTTGATATAACTAATAACGTTATAGAAGAATTGAATATAATTATAGAATTAATTAAAAATAAGGGGTATAACATTACCACTTTAAGTAAACATCTAAGTGAAAAACGCCTATAACGGGGCGTTTTTAAATTTCGTGGTGAATGTTTGATGTAAACAAATTTTACACTAGGATGAAATTTTCTTTTAGAAGTAAGATAATTTAGATAAGGTGATTTACAGGTAGATATAATGCCTTAGATTGGCTTCACTATGTTATAATATTCATGGGTGATACATATGATGGCACATATTCTTGTTGAATTAGGAGCTAAAACAATTAATAAAACTTTTATCTATATAATACCAGCAAGATTAAAAGAAAAAGTTAAAATAGGTATAAGAGTTAAAGTGCCTTTTGTAAAAAAAACAATCGAGGGTTTCGTATTAGGTATAGAAAATAATATTTCTACTGAATTTGAATTAAAAGAAATAATTGATGTTGTTGATAATGAGCCTATATTAAATAATGAATTATTAGAACTTGGCAAATATATTAGTGAAAAAACATTATGTTATTTGATTGATGCATATCAGGTGATGTTGCCACTAGCCTTAAAAGCTAAAGATAAGGTTAGGATAAATGTTAAAAAAGAAAGTTATGTTGAATTAATTATTAATAAAGAAAATATTAAGGACTATAAATTAAGCAAATCAGCACTAAAAATAATTGATTTGTTATTTAATAATGTTATTATGAAAAAAACTGATTTAACTAAGATATCAAGCAGTGGTGTAAATACATTATTAGAAAAAAAAATAATTAAACAAGTGCAGAAAGAAATATATCGCACTAATTATAATGTGAATAGTAAATATGAAAAAATTGAGTTAAATAGTAATCAGAAAGATGCTATTAGAAGTGTTGAAAATCAGTTTAATAAAGATGAAATCTTTTTATTATACGGAGTAACTGGTAGTGGTAAAACTGAAGTATATATGGAACTAGTAGATAAAATTATTAGTAGTGGTAAACAAGCAATAATATTAGTTCCTGAAATAAGTCTAACACCCCAAATGGTTAATCGATTTAAAAGTCGGTTTGTTGATAATGTTGCTATTCTTCATAGTGGTCTTAGTGATGGAGAGAAATATGATGAATGGCGCAAAATAGAAAGAGAAGAAGTGAAAATTGTTATTGGTGCTAGAAGTGCTATTTTCGCACCATTTAAAAATATTGGTATTATTATTATTGATGAAGAACATGCTTCAACATATAAACAAGAAAATCATCCAAGATATCATGCTGTAGATATTGCTATATGGAGAGGAAAGCATCATAAATGCCCAATATTATTAGGAAGTGCAACACCAACCTTAGAAAGCTTTGCTAAAGCTCAAAGACGTGTATATAAGTTATTAGTATTACCTAATAGAATTAATAACAAACCACTTCCAAAAGTTAATATTATTGATATGAAAGAAGAGATAAAAAAGGGTAATCGATATTTTTCTAATATACTAATTGATAAGATAAATGAAAGATTAAAAAATAAAGAACAAATAATTTTATTACTAAATAAAAGAGGATATTCCTCAATTGTTAGTTGTTGTAATTGCGGCTATACAGATAAATGTCCTAATTGTGATATAACAATGACTTATCATAAAAAAGCTAATATAATGCGTTGTCATTACTGTGGTTATGGCAACAACAAAATGGACAAATGTTTAAATTGTAGTAGCGTTGATATAAGAGAACTTGGAATGGGGACAGAAAAAATAGAAGAAGAATTAGAAAAATTATTTTCATCTGCCAAAGTTATTAGAATGGATATAGATACCACTAGTAGGAAAGGTTCTCATGAGAAAATTTTAAATGATTTTAGTGATGAAAAATATAATATATTGTTAGGAACGCAAATGATTGCTAAGGGGCTTGACTTTCCAAAAGTAACATTAGTTGGTGTATTAAATGGTGATACTAGTTTAAATATTCCAGATTTTAGAAGTGCTGAGCGAACTTTTCAATTACTTAGTCAAGTTGCTGGAAGAGCAGGCAGAAAAGATTTAGCAGGCGAAGTAATTATCCAATCTTATAATCCAGAGCATTATAGTATTCAGTGTGCTAAAGAACATGATTATTATAATTTTTATAATAAAGAAATGTTAATTAGAAGAACATTAAAATACTCTCCTTATTATTTTATGATATTAGTTAGAATACTAAGTAAAGATTATAAAATGGGAATGGATGTTAGCAATAAAATTAGTAATCATTTAAGAAATAAACTTGATAGTGATACTATTATTTTAGGGCCTTCTTCATCAAATTTATATAAAATTAATAATATATATCGTTTCCAATGTATTATTAAATATAAAGATAAGTCCAATATTATGAATGTTTTAAAAGAATTAATTAATCATTATGAACATAATAATAAGATTATTATTGAAATTGATATCGATCCAATAAAAATATAGCAGATTATCCAATTGTAAATTTAATTGTCTGTGATATAATCAATACAAAAGGTAGGGATGATATGAATAATATTAAAATTATATTTATGGGAACTCCTTTGTTTAGCGTTCCAACATTAGAGTTTTTAATTAAATATTATGATGTAATTGCTGTTGTTACTCAACCAGATAAGAATAGTAATCGCGGTCAAAATTTAACTTACTCTCCTATTAAGCAAGTAGCCATAAAACATAATATTCAAATTTTCCAACCAGTAAATATTAAAAATGACTATCAAGATATATTAAAATTAAAACCAGATATCATTATTACGTGTGCATACGGGCAGATAATTCCTAAAGAAATTCTTGATGCTCCCAAATATAAGTGCATTAATGTTCATGCTTCACTGTTGCCTAAATTAAGAGGTGGTGCTCCCATTCATAGAGCGATTATAGACGGTCATTTTGTTACGGGCATTACTATTATGTATATGAATGAAAAAATGGATAGAGGCCATATAATAAGTCAAAGAGAACTTAAGATATTAGATGATGATACAACAGGGACTATTCATAATAAATTAAGTATAATGGGAAAAGATTTATTAATGGCAACACTACCTAATATAATTAGTGGTGATATTAATCCTATTAGGCAAAATGAGGAAGAAGCAACTTATGCTTGGAATTTAAAAAGAGAAGATGAATTAATTAATTGGGATTATGATAAAAGAAAAATATTTAATACTATTAGGGGTTTAAATCCATGGCCAGTGGCTTATACAAGATTAGAAGATAAAATTATTAAAATATGGATGAGTAAAGTAAGTTATAATTCATATTTTGATAAAGTTAATGGTGAAATAGTAGCATTATATGATGATGGCATTGGTGTAAAGGTGAATGATGGTGAAATAATTATTACCGAACTTCAAATAGAGGGTAAAAGTAAAATGGATGTTAAATCATATTTAAATGGACTCCAAAATAGAAATAGTTTAATTGGCAGAGTATTTTATTAATATATCTAAATAGAAATAGGGAAAACCTATTTTTCTTATGCAAATTTTGTTATAATTATGATTGTAATAGGAAGTGAATATATGATTAATGTTTATAATTACACACTAAAGGAATTAGAAGATTTTTTCTTAAGTATTAATGAGAAGAAATACCGAGCGCAACAATTATATGATTTTTTGTATAATAAGAAAGTAAATAATTTATTTGAAATAACTACTTATAATAAAGATTTAATTAATAAAGTATCAAATAATTTGAGCACAGATAAATTAATTATTGTTGATAAAAAAGAAAGTAATGATACTATTAAGTATTTATTTGAATTAAATGACAAAAACAAAATAGAAGCTGTATTAATGAAACATAGCTATGGTAATAGTGTATGTATTTCTACTCAAGTAGGGTGTAATATGGGGTGTCTTTTTTGTGAGAGTGGAACATTAAAGAAAGTAAGAGATTTAGAACCATATGAAATGATTTTACAAGTTTTGATGATTGAATTAGATATAAAAACAAGAATATCTCACGTGGTAATTATGGGCATTGGTGAACCCTTTGATAATTATGATTCGGTTATTAAATTTATTAGAATTATTAACGATAGTAAAGGTTTAAATATAGGATTCAGACATATAACATTATCTACTTGTGGTATAATTCCTAAAATTAAAAAGTTTATGGCAGAAGATTTTCAAGTTAATCTAGCAATTAGTCTTCATGCTCCAAGTGATATTATTAGAAGTAAAATAATGCCTATTAATAAAGTATATAATATTAGTGATATAATGAATGTTATAAGAGAATATATCGATAAGACTAATAGAAGAGTGACTTTTGAGTATGTAATGCTGTATAATATTAATGATAGTAAACATGAGGCATTAGAACTTTCTAAATTATTAAAAGGTATTAATTCTTATGTTAATTTAATAGCATATAATGAAACGAGTAATATTAATTATAAAAGAAGTGATAAAAAAAGAATATTAGAATTTTATGATATTTTGAAAAAGAACAAAGTGAATGTAACCATAAGAAGGGAACTAGGAAGAGATATTGATGCTGCTTGTGGACAACTTAGATCAAAATATTATGAGGAGGATTTATGATAGAAACGTTTTATTTAACAGATGCAGGTATGGTTAGAGAACAAAATGAGGATAGTGTTATAATTGTTAAAAACCATAATAATGAATATTTAATGACCGTTTCAGATGGTATGGGTGGGCATTCTAATGGAGAGTTAGCATCATCTATTGCTATAATGCATTTAGCTAAGAATTTTACCTCAACAGATAGTATTGGTACTAAAACAGATGCTGTTAATTGGTTGAAGCAAAATGTTAACGAAATTAATTATAAAATTTTTAAATATACGGAAACTCATGAAGAAAGCAGAGGTATGGGGGCTACTTTAGTAGTGGCTATTTTGACTAGTGATTTTCTATTATTTGGTAATATTGGAGATAGTTCAGGATATGTAATGAAAAATAATAAATTACATAAAATTACTAAGGATCACACATTAGTTAACTTGTTAGTGTCTACAGGAGAATTGTCACTTGAAGAAGCAAAGGAACATCCAAGAAAAAATGTTTTAATGAAGGCACTCGGTGCTAATGATCCAATTGAAATGGATATTTTTGATGTTGATAAAGATATTGAAGCTATCTTGTTATGTAGTGATGGACTAACAAATATGGTAACTGATGAACAAATAACAAGAGTTTTAATTAGTGATAAGAGTCCTTTAGAAAAAGTAGTTAGATTAATTAAGAAAAGTAATAATCGTGGAGGGACTGATAATGTTTCAGTTGCGTATTTAATTAAGAAAAGTGGTGAGAAATGATGGTAACAAAGGGGCAGAAAATTAATGATCGTTATGAGATTATTAAAAATATTGGCGAAGGTGGTATGGCTAATGTCTATCTAGCACATGACACTATATTAGATAGAAAAGTAGCTATTAAAATATTAAGAGGAGACTTAGCATCAGATGAAAAATTTGTCCGTCGTTTCCAAAGAGAAGCATTGTCAGCTAGTAGTTTGTCTCACCCTAACATAGTAGAAATGTATGATGTTGGTGAAGATGATGGCCAATACTATATAGTTATGGAATATATAGAAGGTAAGACTTTAAAGCAATTACTAAGAAAAAGAGGATTTCTGACAATAACAGAAGTTATTGATATAATGTTGCAATTAACGGAAGGCCTATTGCATGCACATAATTCTTATATTATCCATAGAGATATAAAACCACAAAATATATTAATCCTAGAAAGTGGTTTGGTAAAAATAACTGATTTCGGGATTGCTGTTGCTCTTAATAGTTCACAATTAACTCAAACAAATTCAGTTATGGGCTCAGTTCATTATCTGCCGCCAGAACAAGCAAGTGGCAGAGCATCTACTATTAAAAGCGATATATATTCATCGGGTATAATTATGTATGAGTTATTAACTGGCAAATTGCCATTTAAGGGAGAAAATGCCATTGAAATAGCACTAAAACAAATGAAAGATCAAATGCCAAATATAAGGAAACAATTAGTAGATGTTCCTCAAAGTATCGAAAACATTATTTTAAAAGCAACTGCTAAAAATCCTAAAAATAGATATAATGATGTTCGCGAGATGCACGAGGATTTAAAAACAGCATTAAATGATGAAAAAATTAATGAAACAAGACATATATATAAATATTTAGAACATGATTTAGATGAAACAAAAGTAATGCCGCCGATTAAAGTAAAAAATGAAGAAAAAAATCTTGTAAAACAGATAGCGGGGGAAAATATGGAACAAGGAAATAAAATTGTAATTATACTATCAGGAATATTTATTGGGCTAATTACTTTAATAGGATTATCATTATTAATATTTCCATATTTTACTAATATACCAGAAATTAGAATTCCAGATGTATCAAATAAATCCGTCGTTGAAGCTGAAGGAATATTAAAAAATTTAGGATTTCAAGTCGCAGTTGAAACAGAAAAAATTGATAGCGAAACTATTCCGATTGGTAAGATTGTAAGAACAGAACCTAAAATAGGAAGATTAATTAAAAAAGGAACTAAAATAGTATTGTATGAGTCATTAGGAACAAAAATGATTGAATTAGAAAACTATATTAATAAAAATTATTTAGAAGTTAAAACTATATTAGAAAGTCTTCACGGATTAAATGTATTGATTGAGAAAAAAGATGTTGATAATCCTGAAGAATATAATGCGGACTTAATAATTGATCAAAATCCAGCTAAAGGAGCTAAATTAATTAAGGGCGAGACAGTGGTTTTATTTATTCCAAATATAATTGAAAGATATCCAGATTTTATTGCTGAAGAATGGACTTTAAGTGAAATTGAAGCCTTTGCAACTAAATATGGCCTAATACTAAATATTGAATATAATGAAACGCTTGATTTAGCACCAGGTACAGTTATTAGTCAAAGTAGAAAAGCTGGTAACATTATCACTAAGGGAGCATCTTTAAGAATAGTTATTGCAGTAGAACCTCCAAATAATTATGAGCCAATACCAGATGAAAATTATTAGTGGGTAGATATGAAGGGTATAATTATAAAAATAATTAATGACAATTACTATGTTAAATATGAAAAAAATATATTGCTTTGTAAAGCAAGAGGAAAATTTAGAAAAGACAATATTAATCCATTAGTAGGGGATGTTGCTGAATTTGATATAGGTGATAAAGTTATTACTAATATAGAAAATAGAAAAAATGAATTAATAAGACCTTCTATTTGTAATGTTGATCAAGCAGTGATATTAATGAGTGTAAAAGAGCCAGAGTTTTCTTCTTTATTATTAGATAAAATGCTCACTATAATTGATTATAATAATGTAAAACCTATTATATGTTTTACAAAATTTGATTTATTAAAAGCAGATAATGATAAAAAACTAATAAGAAATTATATTAAATATTATGAAAAAATTGGGTATCAAGTATTTACAAATAGATATTTATTTTGGTTAAAAAGAATATTTAAAAATAAATTAAGTGTTTTTACAGGGCAAAGCGGAGTGGGCAAATCTTCATTATTAAATAAAATAGATAAGAAATTAAATTTAAAAACAGCACCTATATCTGCTTCATTAGGAAGAGGCAAACATACTACAAGACATGCTGAATTGTTAGAATTATGTGGTGGTTTAATAGCAGATACACCAGGCTTTTCAGCCTTAGAATTTACTGGAATGTCTAAGGAAGATATAAGAGATAATTTTGTTGAATTTAACAAATATAAAGATAATTGTGAATATCGTAATTGTTTACACTTAAATGAAAACAATTGTGAAATAAAAAGAATGGTTGATAAAAATCAAATATTATTATCAAGATATCAGAATTATATAAAATTTATTACTTCAAAGTAGGTGTGAATATGAGTAAAGTTGCAGTATCTATATTATCAAATAAGGATAATATATTAAAAGTTATAAAGGAAATAGATAAAACTAATGTTGATTATATCCATATTGATATAATGGATGGAAAATTTGTTTCTAATAAATCATTTATATTTAGTGAAATTAGAAATATAAGTAAATACACATCTAAAAAATTAGATGTTCACTTGATGGTTAATAATCCAAATACATATATTGAAAATTACGCCACTTTAAATGTTGAATATATTACTATTCATTATGAAATAAACATGGATATATATAGTTTAATAAATAAAATTAAAGGATATGGCATCAAGTGTGGTCTTTCAATAAAACCAGAAACTGATATTAATAGTGTAATTCCTTATTTAAAAGAAATTGATTTAATTTTAGTAATGGCTGTTAATCCTGGTATGGGTGGGCAAGAATTTTTATTATCTACCATTGAACGAATAAAACAATTAAAGCAAATTATTGCTAATTATCCTAATATATTAATTGAAGTAGATGGTGGTATAAATGATATAATAGCACCATTATGTATTGAAGCAGGAGCTGATATTTTAGTATCTGGTTCATATATTTTAAATAGTAGTAATTATCAAAACAGCATAAATAAATTAAAAATAACTAAATCTTAGTTATTTTTTGCTCTTTATTTGATTATAATTAATAAAGGGGGAATGGTGAATGCATTTTCTAGCTCTAAAGGTCCCTAGTTGTTTGTCAAGGTTTCTTTTATTCTTAAGCAAACCGTTTAGAAAAAAGTAATGGATTAAAAAGTACTAATAAAAAGTACTTTTTAGTTTGCGGCAAAAATTAACTTGAATCATTAATATAAATTATATATAATTAAGGTATAGAAAATATATAAATACGGGAGGTCCTACATGAACAATAAATTTTTTAAATTAATATCTAAAGGCTTCACTTTAGTAGAGTT
>DBNY01000042.1:0-11469 GCA_002299475.1 Caryophanales bacterium UBA660
AATGCAGCAACACAAGTAACAAGAACGGTTAATGTTATAGCTTCGGTATATACATTTGCTTTTACAGGTTCGGCACAAAGTTGGACAGTTCCAGCAACTGGTTCTTATAGATTAGAAGTGTGGGGCGCTCAGGGGGGAAGTGCGAGAAGGGGCGAATGTGATTCATTAAACGCTCCTATTGATCCAATACCTGGTGGTAATGGAGGATATTCTGTTGGCACAGTGATATTAACTGTTGGACAGCCATTGAATATATATGTTGGCGAACTTGGGCGAACAGCAACCACTGCAGGATGGATATCTAGTTGGAATGGGGGAGGACAGGCATCGTATACTTTCTCTGGTACTTACATGGCGGCAACTGGTGGTGGGGCAACTGATATAAGATTGACAGGGGGTAACTGGGATAATTCAACAAGTCTAAATTCAAGAATTATTGTAGCCGGTGGCGGAGGCGGAAGCGGCGGCTGTTGCAATAACCAAGGTGGTAGTGGCGGAGGAGCCACAGGAATTGGAGGTGCTGCAGGTGTTTGTAGTGGAGGAGCGCTTAACACACTAGGCGGAGCTCCAGGAACGCAAAGTTTTGGGGGAAGCGGAGTTTCAGGTGGTAGTACTGGAGGTTTTGGCGTTGGTGGTATAACTGCCTCAAGCAACAGTTGTGGTGGCGCTGGTGGAGGTGGTTGGTTTGGCGGCGGAGGTGGCGGCACTTGTAATGGTGCTGGTGGAGGTGGTGGATCTGGTTATGTGCTAACTTCTACTTCTCATATACCAGCAGGTTATACCCCAACTTCTCAACACCATATGACGAATACTCAACTTATAGGAGGGTCTAGCACAATGCCAAATCCATCAGGCGGGACAATGGTTGGTCGAACTGGAAATGGGCATGCTAGAATAACATTTATATCGCCATAGTATAGAGTATAGTTAATATTAGAAATGATTAAATGGTTTATTTATATATATAGATATCAAAATCATTACAAAACAAGGTAATGATTTTTTTGCAAATACATGTTATAATAAAATCGATATGGAGTGATTATATGACATTAGATACAATATGGCTTATTGTTAGAAAAATTATAGATATTTCTTTAGTTTGGTTGGTTTTTTATTATATATTAAAGAGCGTTAGAAATAATGTTAAAATGACATTATTAATTAAGGGAATAGTTTTTATAATAATCCTAAAAGTAATAAGTGATTTATTTACTTTGGTAACTATTGGATTGTTTTTAGAATACATTATTATGTGGGGGCCTCTTGCCCTAATTATTATATTTCAACCAGAAATAAGAAATGTACTTGAACAGCTGGGAAGAAGTCAATTACTTGGGAGGCATAAAATATTAACAGTGGATGAAAGAGAACGATTAGTATATGAAATAGTTCAAGCCATTGATTACTTAAGAAAAACGCGTATTGGCGCTATAATAGTAATCGAACGAGATGTAAGTTTGCAAGAATACATAGAAAAATCTAAAAAATTGTACGCTGATATTTCAAGTGAATTATTAATATCTATCTTTTTTCCTAAGAACCCATTGCATGATGGCGCAACAATAATACAAGGAAATAGAATTACTTGTGCGGGTTCTGTATTGCCTACTAGTAACGATATTAAAATTAGTAGAAGGCTAGGAACAAGGCATAGAGCAGCACTAGGAATAAGTGAACTTACTGATGCTATTGCACTTGTTGTATCGGAAGAAACTGGACGTTTATCAATTGCGCTTAATGGAGAATTAAATTATAATTTATCAATAGAGGATGTTCGCATGATGTTAATTGATGAATTAAAACCAAAGGCGGAATTAATAGATGAACATGCAGTAGAAGAGGAAGAAAATTATGAACAAGAAAATTAATTTGGTTTATCAATCTATTAAAAAACCTACTATTAGTTTATGGATATTGTTTGATAAAAAGATAATAATTCCTATTACTAAGGCCGTTTTATATGTTAGTGATTTATTAAAAGATAATAGAAGAAGAATAGAATATGTTTTGAGTCAAAAGAATTCATTGATTTTTATATCATTAATATTGTCTTTAGTATTATTTTTTGTAGTTGATACAAAAGCAAATCTATTTATTGAAAGTTCTGCTGAAATCCTATATAACCAGCGAGTGAATGCTATATATAATGAAGAAGCATATGTTATAGAGGGGTTGCCTGAAACGGTTGACGTTACATTGATTGGTAGTAGATCAAGTCTTTATTTAGCTAAACAATTACCAGTTCATGAAATAACGGTTGATTTATCTGGTTTGAGGCCAGGAACACATAGAGTAAATATTAGATACAAACAACCATTAACTTCTATTGATTATAAATTGGATCCTTCTTTTACTACTGTTGTTATACATCAAAAAGTTTCGGTAGTTAGAGATTTATCTACTGATTTATTACATAAGGATAAATTAGACCCAAAATTGTATATTGAAAAAATAGAAACAACGAAATCAGAAGTAATAGTTAAAGGAGCACAGCATAGATTAAATGAGGTTGCTGCCATAAAAGCATTAATTGATATTCAAAAGTTGACAGATAAGAATATTGGTAATACGGTATTAAATGATATTCCATTAATTGCTTACGATGTAACAGGAAACAAACTAGATGTAGAAATCGTACCATCAAAAATAAATGCAACTTTAACTATTGCGTCGCCGAATAAAATAGTTCCTATAAAAGTAGTGCCAATTGGCAATGTATCTTTTGGCAAAGCAATTGAAACAATAAGTTTAGATAAAAGTAGATTAACAATATATGGCGATGAAAGCACTCTAGCGAATATTAATTATATCCCTGTTGAAATTGATGTGACAGGTTTAAGAGAAAATAGAGATTTTAATATAGCTATTAGAAGACCATCAGGAATCCGTTATATTTCCGTTAATAACGTAAGAGTGAATTTAACATTAGATGATGAAATTAACAAAGAAATAAGTGGCATTAGAGTAGAACATAAAAATCTTGCGAATAATTTAACTGCCCAGGCTGCTTCTGCTGAGGATGCTCAAATATCAGTGATCTTAAAAGGAGCAGAAAGTGTGTTAAATGATTTTGATATCAATAGCATATATGCTTATGTAGATTTAAGTGGCTATGGTGTTGGGCAGCATGAGGTTGATGTAGTGGTATATGGAGATGATCCAAGAATTGTTTATTTATCCAAGACAAAAAGGATTAAAATTAGAATTATAAATTAATAAAAAGCATTAAGAATAAATGCAACATTAAAATAAAGACATAAATAATAAAATATGTCTTTTTGTTTTTAGTATACATAAAAAGCACCTTAATATAGTTTAAGTGTGATTGCTACTATTTTCTACCCTAGGTGCATATTGAAAATGTCTTTTTATTTTCTATCATTCTCATCAACAAATAACAAACCAATGTTTACTATTCCAGCAAGACCTATTAATGAGTATATTATTCTCGATAAGACGACATCTCTGCCCCCAAACAAGGCAGCAACTAAGTCAAAATTAAAAACCCCTATAAGTCCCCAATTAACAGCCCCTATAATAGTAAGTGCTAAGGCTGTTTTTTGTAATGTTTCCATTTTTATCCTCCTTTTCAATACTTATGATACACAAAATTTATTTTTTTATTCATGAATAATAAAAAAATATAGCCATATAATTTATTGAAAGTAAATGGAGGTGAAATTATGAAAAGAATTTTTTTACTTTTTTCTATACTGTCGGTTTTTTTCTTAATTGGCTGTGGGAAATATAGCGATAATGATGCTATTCGTGACTTAAATAAAAAAATAGGGAATGCTAAAGGCTATTATTTAGAAGGACAAATGGAAATAATAAATAACGATGATACCTTTAAATACGATGTTACAGTTTCGTTTGAGCGTCAAAATCAATATCGTGTTAGTTTAAGAAATACGGCGAATAATCATGAACAAATTATTTTGAAAAACAAAGATGGAGTGTATGTTTTAACGCCCTCATTAAACAAGAGTTTTAAATTCCAAAGTGAGTGGCCATACAATAATTCTCAAGTATATCTACTACAATCATTATTAAGGGATATAAAAGAGGATAGTGAAAGAACATTTGAAGAAAAAGACAATCACTATGTATTTAGAACTAGAGTTAATTATCCAAATAATCGCAGGCTCCTAAATCAGGTTATTTACTTAGATAAGGATTTGAATTTCAAGGAGGCACATGTGCTAGACAATAATAACAATCCACAGATTAAAATGAAATTTAGTTCAATCGACATGAAGGCCACATTTGATAAAAATTATTTCACGCTAGAAGAAAATATTAAAAATAATAAAACTGTTGGCGGAGATAAAGAAGTAACAGCAATCCATGATATTATATATCCGCTTTACATACCAAATAATACCCATTTGGCTAGTCAGGATAAAATTGCTAAGGATAATGGCGAAAGAGTTATACTAACGTTTGCTGGCGAAAAACCATTCATGTTAATAGAGGAAACAGTTAGTTTAGAAGAAGAAATGCAGATAATACCAACTTTTGGAGACCCGATACTAATTAATGATACAATTGGTGCTTTATCAGATTCATCGGTTAATTGGATTAGTCATGGTATAGAATATTATTTAGTTTCCTCAGTGTTAGATAGAAGTGAATTGTTAGAAATCGCCCAATCCATTGGGGTGTTACCTGTCGGAAAATAGATATAAATGAATATCGTTTTTCCTTGATAATATAAATTAAAATATCAAGCTAGATAATAACTTGATATTTTAATTTCTTGATTATATCCATAATAATATATTTACAGATTGGCATTATCGCAGTATACTTTATTTTTCATTATAATTATTATGCAGATAGTATATACTTCATTAATTTTTAATATTTTACACGTTCTTAATCATTCAATAGTTCACAAGTAAAATAATCCATGGTATAATTTATCTAGATGATAGTGTATCTAATTTACATCACAATAAAAAGTATATTTAATTAATGAATACTTATAAGAAAGGGATCTAGTTTGTTCATAGCATTAGATTGTGAGTGTTAGCGTGAAGAAAAAACAAAAAAAGATGGAGAATATAGAATTTAAAAAAATTACAGCAGTGTTAACCTATACCATAGGTTTCTTTATATTCGTATATTTAATAACTGCTCTTTTTATGGGGGAGTTAAATTTTGAAAGAAATAAATTGCCTAATCAAACGCCAAATGTATCAATTCAATATAAAGAAATTTTAGCTGGTGAAACTTTTAATCGACCAGAACAAGAATATTATGTTATTTTTTATAAGTTTGATGATACTGATGCGGCGATAATAAATAATTTATCAAACCAATATTCACAAAAAGAAAACGCTTTAAAAATTCATATAGTTGATTTGGGAAAAAAATTCAACAAATCTATTTATAGCGAAACTATTAAGAATTTAAATGCAAATAATATTGTTGATTTAAGATTGCAAGATATTACTTTGATTAAAATAAAAAATGGTCAAAATATATTGCAAGTTGAGGGCTTAAGCTTCATTATGGAATATTTAAGTAAATAAGCTTCAATGAAAAGTTAATTTAGAAAAGCAAAAACAACTAGAAAATGTAGAAGTAATATAGAAAAACTTCTACATTTTTTTGATAAAAAGTAAAAAATATGATATTATATGGGTGAAATTAATTAAAGAAAGGCGCAGTGAAAAGTGCTTGCCTAAAAATGTGCAAGACTAAGGTATCTAATAAAAATAGATATTCTGCTTTAAAATTTAATTAGTTTTAACGTTTGGTATACGTTAAAATTTGGGGATGGATACTAATTATTTAGTATCTTTTTATTTGAATAAATTTTTATTTAGAATGACATCTGTTTTGTTAATTGATTTAAGGCTTAGATTATCAAAGAAAGACTTAGGAACATAGTGTGATCTTATTTCAAAGGGAGTCATACCATTAAGTTTTTCTCTAGGAACAGAGTTAATGTGGTTAATTATTAAAGTAATTTCTTCTTGATTATAATTATCAAATGATAAACCTTTAGGTATATTGGGCCCATTATATTCGATTGTATCAGGATTAGAAAACTCACTACCGTTATCAGTTAAAATAATAGGAAATAACTTTTGAAACAACTCATATCCGAACAAGTCTTTTAAATAATCAAACATTTTTGAAACACCATCTGAATCATTTTTATCTAACTTAAAGGCAATCATGAAATTATCATAGGTAAACAATAATGTAAGTAATACAGATTCACCCTTTTTACCTTCAACGGTATCCATCTGAACTATGTTAAAATAATGATTAAGGTTAAGTTCTTTTAAGAAATCTTCATAAGTTCTACCAATCCTTATTTTAGTATCTTTAGGTGGTTTTCTTTTAGCTCGTTTTTTATACGTTACTTTCTTTGGCAAATCAAGATTAATAATATTTAAATAACCCTTTTCAACATAATTGTATAATGTTCTTTTGCCAACGTTAAATTCGCATTTGTGATTATTTATTATCATCGAAAAAGAATGACCATTCTTAATTTCGGCAGTAGTGGTTTTATTGAGAATGTTGAATTCTTCAGATGTTTGATCAATGCCAATTCTAGATGAAGATAATGAGCTTAAATAACTTTTGTGGGCATCTTCAGCATAATAAAAATATTTATTTTTTCTGCAACCTTTTCTTGACTCGCAGTTGTTACATACGAAGCTGAGCATTTTCGTCTTTGGACAATTAACATTATAGTTTTTATTATAATTATTCCATCTATTACATTTGACCAATTGTCTATGTTTTTTAATTTCCTTGTAAACCGTCTTAGGTGATTTACTAATAATTTCACCTATTTCTGTAATTGAGTTACCTTCATTTAATCCTTGCTCAATCTGTATCCTTTTTGATAAGGTTAGATGCTTATTATATATATTACTTGTTTTCATTTTTTTCACTCCTTAATAAAACAAGCAGAATATCGGTTATATATTCTACTACAAATAGAGTGAAACACTAAATTATCTTTTTCCTTTAATTTGGATAACTTAACTTTTCAATTAAATTTTAAGTAAATAATAATATTGTTGTATTGACAAATTGTTCTTTATAATTTAATATTAAAGAGCATGTGCCTCCATAGCTCAGTTGGTTAGAGCATTTGACTGTTAATCAAAGGGTCCTAGGTTCGAGTCCTAGTGGGGGCGCCATATTTGTTTATGGCCCGTTGGTGAAGCGGCTTAACACACATGCCTTTCACGCATGCATACACGGGTTCGAATCCCGTACGGGTCACCAATATATAATTGACTAATCATTTGATTAGTTTTTTTATGTAAGTAAAGCGATAATATGCTATAATTAACATACAAAAAGCAATTATTTTATAGGGGAGCAATGAGGTTCGAATATGTTAGAAAAAACAAGTTTATCATCAATTGAAGATTCAACTATGTATAGTGTTTTTGACTTTCTTGATAATCTAGGGCAAACAGAATTTGGCATGTCATTTAATGAATTAAAAACTTTCTTTGAGATAGCATCAGTTATATCAGTGGAAGAAATAATTGAATATATTAAAAAAAACTCATATAAGATATCAGAAATAGCGATTAATATAACCCTAAATCTAATTAGCAAGGGTGAACACATTGATAATATAAAAGGTGACTATGTAGAAAGATTTAGACAAAGTTATCCAGATGAATATTTACAAATAGTTGATGTCGCAGTAGGCAAAAGAGAGAATGTTCGTGAATGCTATAAGGAATATGTATTTAGACTAAAAAACAAAGCATATGCGTATTGTGCAATTTTTAATTATATTAGCCATAATGCTTTTAATCCTTATTATGAAGATAGAGAATATTGGGAAGAACGATTAAGAGAATTAGATATAACGTATCATAATGGTAGAATACTAGGATCAGATCTAAAAAGAGTGTGTGATGCTTTAATAAAATGTCAAACAGAACTAAAGAAGAAATTAGAAGAAGCTAACGAGCCAAGAACGTATACGTATAAATCTATACCTAGTTATGGAGCGTGTAGCTCAGAAGAAATATTTCCAACTAAAGATATATTAGCTTCCCTTAATATGTCGCTATATCCTGAAACAAGAGATAAAACATCAATAGTAATGAGCAATAGACAAATAGAAGAGGCTCTTTCAAAAAGAAAAGAATTAGAGAGCAAGCTAATGAAAAGATTTGGCGAAAAAATAAAGAGAATGATTTAAATCATATTGATTAGTGTAAATAACGCTATCTTTTTATTTTAATCAAATCATATAAATTGCATTAAAAATAAATTTATATTTACAAAAAAATATATTAATTTGTATATTTCAATTCTAAATGGAGTAAAATTATGATAAAGTATTAATAGAAACTAGAGGTGGAGATATGGAAAATATTAATGGTAAAAAAACAGGGTTTAAATTACTAGAAGTAATTATTATAATGATTGTAACGGTATCAATTGGTGTAGCAGTGGGGATTAGTGCTGTTTTTCTTGGCGTAAGTACAAATAATTTGCAAAATTGTAATGATATAAATGTAAATGATCCTAATATAAAGGAGATAATAGAGACTTATAATTCTATAATCAATAATTATTATGTAGATGTTGACAAAGATGAAATCACTACTAATGCAATCAGATCTATGCTTGAAACTTTAGGAGACCCGCATTCGACTTATATGAATGATGAACAAACTACTTCATTTGATGATAGAATGCAAGGAGATTATCAAGGAATTGGTGCCGAAATAATACAGGATAAATATGGAAATATCATAATTTTAAAAGCATTTGACGGTTCGCCTGCTCAAACAATTGGAATTATGTCGCAAGATATTATTATCAGTGTAGATGAAAAATCAGTTAAGGGCCTAACAACAACGGAAGTTGCTAGTTTACTAAAAGGAAGAGCCGGAACTACAGTAGATGTTAAAATACTAAGGGGAGAAGTAGAAAAAAACTTTACAATAACAAGAAATAAAATAGTAATAACGTCGGTTAAGCATCAAATGTTTACTGAAAATAATAAAAAAATCGGTTATATAAAAATAGATATTTTTTCTAATAATACATATGATCAATTTAAAGCGGCAGTCTTGGAATTGGAAAAAAATAAAATAAATTCTTTGATTATTGATGTAAGAGATAATTCAGGAGGGTACTTAAATAGAGTTTCTGAAATGACTTCAATGTTTTTGCCAAAGAACAAACTAATATATCAACTAGAAGATAGAAATGGAGTTCAAAAAATATATTCTTATACGGAGGAATCGCGTTCTTACCCAATGGTTGTATTAATAAATAAATATAGTGCATCAGCATCAGAAATAATGGCGGCTGCACTCATGGAATCATATGGTGCGACTGTTATCGGTGTAAATTCGTTTGGGAAAGGAACTGTTCAACAAACATTTAAATTAGAAACTGGCGGCATGATAAAATATACTACTCAAAAATGGTTAACTCCAAATGGAAATTGGATAAATGAAGTAGGAATTGAACCAAATATAAAAATTGAACAAATTGAAAATTATTATAGCAATCCTTCGGCAGAAAATGATGCTCAATTAAAGAAAGCGATAGAAGTATTAAGCAAATAAAAGGAGGATAAATTTATCCTCCTTCTTTGATTTCAGATATCATATTAATATATTCTTGATACTTTTCGTTTATTTTATTAACATCTGCTCTTTCTAGTGTATACCAACCATGCTTAAATAATAAATTAAATAAGCGTCGTTGTGCAGTTTTAGTTTCCAAAAAAACAGTTAATATATCATGATATAATGGCTCATTACTCATCTCGTTTAGGGCAACTGAGTAATTGTTAGACATGTTTTTTTCAGAGCTTAAAATATCGTTTAATATATCTTTATCATTTATTTGGTGGTTACTTGGAATTTCAGTTTTTGGATTTTGAACTTTATTATTCATGTTTCCTCCTATTTTAATAGATTTAATAACATATTATAATGTTTTTGATGCATATTACTAATGTTTATGAATTCTTCTTTAATGTCTTCTTGTGATACTTCATTAGTAAAATGATTAATTTTCTTGATTAATGTTAAATTCCAATTTAGCATATCACTAATGTAATCTAAATCTTTTGTAGAAATCATTTCAGGTACATTATTCATAATATTTCTTATTCCTCCTCTATTTCTTTAATATTATTGCTAATAGTTTAATAAAATATTCATTTTTTATTAAAAAGCTGAAAAGTCTTAAGTTGTGCTATATATAAAATATATATTATAGAAAGAAGTGATAAAGTGGACAAACTAAAAAAGGGCGAAAAATTCAATATACATAGTTACAAGCATGATGGGAAAATACATAGAGCATGGTCTGATGTTATATTTTTAGAAGAGATAGATAGTGCTTATATATTTGCCAATAATAAAACAACAGTTACTGAATCTGATGGGAGGACATGGCGAACTAAAGAAGGTGCTGTAATATACTTCTTCAAAGATTGCTGGTTTAATATTGTAGGCCAATTGAAGAAAGACGGAATATATTACTATTGTAATTTAGCAACTCCATTTGTAATTGATGATTATACTATAAAATATATTGATTATGATTTGGATTTAAGAGTATTCCCAGATGGATCCTTTAAAATTTTGGACCAGCATGAGTATAAGTATCATAAAAATAAAATGAGTTATTCAGATGATATGGATAAAATTTTACAATATGAACTTAGTAAACTAATTGACATGGTTAGAAATAAAATAATACCGTTTCAACCTTCTATAATAAGTAAACATTACGCAGTATACGAAGCAGAGTATAAAAAAACAGGAATTTTTAAAAAAGGACTAGCATATAATAAGTAAGTGTGATAGAATATAAAAACATCAACTGTCAAATTAGTTTATATTTGAAAATAATGTAAAAAAACTTGTTATGTGTCAACTAAACTCGGTAAATGTCACAATTTACAAAAAAAAATAAAAAATGTGTTGACATGCAATTAGTAATTTGATATATTGATAAGGCGTCAGGGAAATAGACGTAATGAATGATCTTTGAAAACTGAGCAAAACGTCAATTTTAAGTAGCTAGGACGATTCAATACAAAAAAGATTTTATTTTTTTTGGAGAGTTTGATCCTGGCTCAGGACGAACGCTGGCGGCATGCCTAAGACATGCAAGTCGAACGAGATGGTCTTTTGAAAGAGGAGTGCTTGCACAATTCTCGATATAGATTCATCTAGTGGCGCACGGGTGAGTAACACGTAGGTAACCTACCTTTTAGATTGGGATAACAGTTGGAAACGATTGCTAATACCAAATGATATATAGGAGGGGAACTTTCTATAGTAAAAGGGTGCTTTAAAGCATCGCTTTAAGATGGGCCTGCGGTGTATTAGCTAGTTGGTAGGGTAATGGCCTACCAAGGCAACGATGCATAGCCGAGCTGAGAGGTTGATCGGCCACACTGGGACTGAGACACGGCCCAGACTCCTACGG
>DBNY01000042.1:11789-11983 GCA_002299475.1 Caryophanales bacterium UBA660
CACGGCCCAGACTCCTACGGGAGACAGCAGTTAGGAATATTCGTCAATGGGGGAAACCCTGAACGAGCAATGCCGCGTGAATGATGACGGTCTTATAGATTGTAAAATTCTGTTGTTTGGGAAGAACGACTAAAGTAGGAAATGACTTTAGTGTGACGGTACCATTCAAGAAAGCCCCGGCTAACTACGTGCCA
>DBNY01000042.1:12334-12908 GCA_002299475.1 Caryophanales bacterium UBA660
CGGATTTATTGGGCGTAAAGCGTGTGTAGGCGGTTTATTAAGTCTGAGGTTAAAGACTGAAGCTCAACTTCAGTATGCCTTGGAAACTGATAGACTTGAGTATGGTAGAGGCAAGTGGAATTTCTAGTGTAGCGGTAAAATGCGTAGATATTAGAAGGAACACCAGTGGCGAAGGCGACTTGCTGGGCTATCACTGACGCTGAGACACGAAAGCGTGGGGAGCAAATAGGATTAGATACCCTAGTAGTCCACGCCCTAAACGATGAGTACTAAGTGTCGGATTTATCCGGTGCTGAAGTTAACACATTAAGTACTCCGCCTGAGTAGTACGGCCGCAAGGCTGAAACTTAAAGGAATTGACGGGCACCCGCACAAGCGGTGGAGCATGCTGTTTAATTCGAAGGTACGCGAAAAACCTTACCTGGGCTTGACATCCCACAGACAGTCTTAGAAATAAGATTTTCCTTCGGGACTGTGGTGACAGGTGGTGCATGGTTGTCGTCAGCTCGTGTCGTGAGATGTTGGGTTAAGTCCCGCAACGAGCGCAACCCTTGTCCTTAGTTGCCAGCACGTA
>DBNY01000011.1:0-7059 GCA_002299475.1 Caryophanales bacterium UBA660
TAAATAATTTAATTGGCAATATTAATAAATCATCAAAATCAACAGAGTTGTTTTTAAATAATATATTATTATATTTTGTATATATATTTGCTATTGTTTTTTCAAATAGGGTATTAGCATATTTTTGATATTCATTACAATCTATGAATTCATTTTTAGCGCTACTTATTTTATTTTTAATATTAACAGGATTATAATATTTAGGATCTAAATTTAGTTCTTTTAATACTTTTTTTATTACGGATACACTATCGTCAGAATCTAAAATAGTAAAATTAGATTTATAATCTAATAATTTATAATTTTCTCTAATAATTTTATACCCAAAAGAATGAAAAGTAGATATTTGGATATTTAAAAATTTTTCACCAATTAAAAAATTAATTCTATCTTTCATTTCTTTAGCAGCTTTGTTCGTAAAAGTAATAGCTAAAATGTTGTATGGTTCAATCTTTTTTTCTTCTATTAAATAAGCCACCTTGTAAGTTAATACCCTTGTTTTGCCACTGCCAGCGCCCGCCAATATTAAAAGTGGGCCTTCAGTATTTATTACTGCTTCTTTTTGTTTATTATTTAACTTGTTTATGTCCATACTGAAAGCACCTCATTCTTAATAAATTATAACATAAGATGGTTATCTTGTTATCACTATATTATAACTAAAGAATATAATAATATGAAATTTAGATAGAAGGAGGTTGTATATGAGAAAATTTTTTATTGTGTTTGTTTCGTTATTTGTTATTAGTTTAATTGCTATTAGCTTAATATTTCATAGGCAAGAAGAAAATTTAACCAAAATTAGATTAGCTGAAGTAGCGCGTACTATTTTTTATGCTCCTCAATATGTAGCTATTAAGAATGGTTATTTTAAAGAAGAAGGCTTAGATATAGAGTTAATATTAACACCAGGTGCTGACAAAGTTATGGCGGCTGTATTATCTAATGATGTTCAAATTGGTCTTAGCGGAGCAGAAGCTACTATTTATGTTTATAAGGGGGGAGAAAAAGATTATATTCAAACCTTTGCTCAATTAACACAAAAAGATGGTTCATTTATCGTATCAAGAAGAAAAATAGAGAACTTTAAGTTAGATGATTTAAGAAGCAAACATATCATTGGAGGACGTAGAGGCGGCATGCCTGTAATGACTTTTCAATGGATATTAAAACAACATAATATTAATCCCAATACTGATTTAACAATTGATACTAGCATAGCCTTCCCAGCAATGTCTGGTGCTTTTATTGGTGGACTTGGGGATTTTGTTAATTTATTTGAACCTACTGCATCAATGGTTGAAAGACAAGGATTTGGATATATCGTGGCGTCAATTGGTGAATTAGGTGGCAAAGTGCCTTATACTGCATATAGTGCTAGAAAAAGTTTTATTAATGCCAATCCAGAAATTATGGAAGGATTTACTAAAGCAATATATAGAGGCCAACAATTTGTATATGAAAATTCACCCGAGGATGTTGCTAAAATTATATACGAATATTTTCCTGACACTTCTATGAATGATATTATTAATGTTATTAGACGATATAAAGAAATTGAAGCTTGGAGTCCTACACCAAAACTAAATGAAGAATCATTTGACCATTTACAAAATATAATGATATCGGCGGAAGTACTAGAAACTAAAGTGCCATTTAGTGATTTGGTAAATAATGATTTTGCTGAAAAAGCAACTAAATAATATGACTAATATTATGACAATTAAAAATCTAAAGAAGAATTATCATACTTTAGAAGGGGAAATTGAGGCTGTTAGGGATTTTTCATTAGTTGTAAAAAAAGGAGAATTTATTGTAATCGTAGGACCATCTGGATGTGGTAAATCAACAATATTGTCTATATTATGTGGTTTAGAAAATAAATATGATGGGAGTATCGAATATAATTCTAATAACAAACCAGTTATTGGCTATATGTTGCAACAAGATACTCTTTTTCCATGGAGAACAATTCTTAATAATGCTTTGTTGGGTCTTGAGATTACCAAACAATTAACTAAAGAAAAGAAAAAAAATACTATAAATTTATTAGAAAAATATGGTCTAGGTGATTTTATTAATCATTACCCCTCTTCATTATCTGGTGGCATGAGGCAAAGAGTTGCACTTATTAGAACTTTAGCTATTAATCCAGATATATTATTGCTTGATGAGCCTTTTAGCTACTTAGATTCCCAAATGAGACTTGCAGTTAGTGACGATGTATATAAAATTATTAAAAATGAGAAAAAAACGGTTATTATGGTTACTCATGATTTAGCAGAAGCTATTAGTATGGCTGATAAAATCATTGTATTAACTAAAAGACCAGCTAAGATAAAGAATATCTATAATATTAATTTAAACAATAGAGGTTCTCCTATTGAAAATAGAAAGGCTAAGGAATTTGCTAATTATTATGAAAAAATATGGAAGGATTTAGATATTCATGTATAGTATGAATCAGGCATTATATCTTAAAAAAATAAGAAGAGAAAAAAAAATAATTAGCATCATTCAACTATTTATTTTTATAATGTTTATTGCTATATGGGAAGTATTGGCTAGATTTAACTTTATCAATAGTTTTTTATTTTCAAGTCCTTCAATGGTTATTAAAACATTAGTATCCTTACATAATAGTAATGATTTATATCAACATATATTTATAACTATATATGAGACTGTTATTAGTTTTTCATTAGCAACCATTATAGGTTTAATCATAGCCTCATTATTTTGGTGGAATAATTTTATAGCTAAAATAGTAGAACCTTACTTAACTATTCTAAATAGTTTGCCAAAAGTTGCACTTGGCCCCATTATAATTATTTGGGTAGGAGCAAATTCTAATTCCATTATATTAATGGCTTTGCTTATATCAACTTTTATTACCATTATAAATTTACATGATAGTTTTACTAATTATGATGAAATTAAAATCAAATTGTTAAAATCTTTTCAAGCTAGTAAGGTTGATATTTTTTTTAAAGCAATATTGAGAGGAAGCCTACCTAATATTATTAGTGCTCTGAAAATTAATGTCAGCCTCTCTCTAATTGGTGTTATTATGGGGGAATTATTGGTATCACAGAAAGGAATTGGTTATTTAATAATGTATGGTTCTCAAGTATTTAACTTGAATTTAATAATTACTAGTATTATTTTATTAGGCCTAATATCGTATATAATGTATTATTTGATATGCTATATAGAGAAAAAAATTGTCCAATAAAAAATAGGCGTTACATAGAGTAATTCCTATTTTTTGTTGAATAAATTGTAATATTATATTAAAAAATATTAAGGAGCCACAACATTAACTGTTCTAATTAGAGTTGTGGTTATCGCTGAAGTGTTTGTTACTCTATAAGTTATTGTATACGTGCCTACTACACCAGTATTAACTGAACCTGTAGTGACAATGCTAGCCGATATGTTTTTGTCTCTAACATCAGTTGCTCTTGCACCGGCATCTGTATAAGTTGTTCCTCTTAGAATAGAAACGGGATTATCTCCTAAAATATTAATAGCTGGCGGGGTATTGTAATAACCGTCAGTTAGATAGTTGCTAACGCATTCTAAAAAAGGATTATAAGTATATCTTTTTTCATCTATTTTCTCAACTAATACGTAGCCATCACAATACTGAGTATCATCATATAAATCTTTTATTCTTTTCATATAACCTGTATCTACCAATTCATTAAGAAAAACAATGGTTTTGCTACCAACTGAATTAGGCAGAAGATTATTATTCTCCATATAATAATTTTTTGCCGCTATTTGAAGTGCTTTTTCATTATTTGTATATACTTTATCAGCTGTTCTATTTATCAATCTATCTGCTACTGGCACAGTAATTAATGCAATTACTGCGATAATTGCAATAACAGCAAGTAATTCTACTAAAGTAAATGCCCTGTTATTAATTTTTATCATCAATATCACCTTCTAATCTAGTTATAGAATCTACAGCCCTGCTATTTAGTTTTAAATCAGATACAATACCCTTTTGATATGCAAAATAAGCAGCCGCCCCAATCATAGCTGCATTATCCGTACAATAACTTATTCTAGGGATTACTAAATCAATATTTGCTTTTAAGCATTCATTACTTAATCTTTCTCTTAATGTTTTATTAGCAGCAACACCACCAGATACAAGCAACTGCTTAACATTATACTCTTTTACAGCCTTCATTGTTTTTTTAACTAATATATTAATTACTCTATTTTGGAAACTAGTAGCTAAATCTTCATTAATGATTTTATTTCCACGCTGTTTTTCATTATGAACCAAATTAATTACAGCACTCTTTAACCCACTAAAACTAAAATTATATGTATTATCATCAAGCGGGCAAGGAAGTTTATATGTGTCACTACCTTTTTGTGCTAATTTATCAATTAAAGGACCTCCTGGATAATCAAGACCTAATACACGTGCTACTTTATCATATGATTCGCCGACAGCATCATCTAATGTTGCTCCAATATAACTAAAAGTATACTCTTCTTTCATATATATTAATTCAGTATGCCCGCCACTAACTACTAAGCAAATTAATGGAAATGTAATTTCTTTTTCTAATTTATTAGCATATATGTGGCCGATAATATGATGAACTGGAATTAATGGTTTATTATAAATAAAGGATAAAGTTTTAGCGGTTTCAAGCCCAATTAATAGTGAGCCAGTTAACCCTGGTCCATATGTTACCCCAAAAGCATCAATATCGCTCATTCTCATATTAGCTTTTTCTAATAACTCTTCTAAAACCAATGTAATATTTCTAATATGATTGCGACTAGCTATTTCAGGCACAACGCCTCCATATTTTTTATGAATATCCATTTGTGAAAGGATAACAGTGCTTATTTCTATAGTACCATTTTTAATTATACTAGCACTTGTTTCATCACAGCTTGTTTCTATTGCTAATATATACATATTTTTCATTAAATCACCAACTTTTTTTCCATTAAAAGACCATTTTCGCCATTATAATAATTTTTTCTAATAGCAACCTCAAGAAACCCAAATTTTTTATACAAAGCAATCGCTGCTTTATTGCTTTTTCTTACCTCAAGCGTAATGTTGTTACAATTATTATATACGGCTTCTTTAAGAATATAATTAATCATCATAGAGGCAATATTTTGACATCTAAAATTCTTATTCACTACAATATTAACAATCTCAACTTTATCATATATGATTAAATAATTAGTAAAGGCAACAATATCATTATTTAATATAAATACTATATATTTGGAAAAAGGATTGCTTTTCAAATCATTTTTAATCCTAATGATATTTATTAAAGGGACCAAAACCTTTTTTTTATGATATTCATCTATATTAGTTATATTTATTTCTTTTATCATTTAATCACTTCTTATCTCTATTATTTTAGATATCCATCATCTTTAAATAATTAGGTGCCAATTCATGTGGATTAACTCCATTTTCATTAGTGTGATATTGTACTATTTTCAAAACATCTAATTCAACGTTTAATATCTTTATATCGTCAATATTTAATTCATTATCACTAACTATCTTAATTTTACCATTTAATTCGTATATTTTATCAATAAGTTCTGCTTTACTTATATATTGTTCATTAAAAATGATTTCGTAGTTCTGATTATAGATAGCAACATAATATGAATTACTTTTAGCATCAATTACTGACACAGCATATTCAAAGTTATCAACAGATAATGCTAGTGCTTTTAAACTAGATATTGGTATTATTTTAACATTTAAACACCAAGCAAAGACTTTGGCAATAGTAACACCAATGCGCGTTCCAGTAAAAGAACCAGGTCCTACAAAAACCATAATTGTATCAATATCAGCTGGTTTTATATTGACAGCATTTAATGCCCCTTCAATATAAGAAATAGTATAAATAGAAAAATCTTTATTTAACTTAATTGATTTAGAACATAATAATTTATTTTCTTCGGTTATAGCAATTGTTAAATTAGATAAAGATGTATCTATTAATAAAATTTTCATAATACCGCCTCGCACAAATCTTCATATTTTTTACCAACAGGAGTAATTATAAATAATCTTGTGTTTTCACCAGTTATTTTAATTTTTATATTAAGTCTTTCTTTTGGCAAATATTTTTCAACCATATCCGCCCATTCAATTACAACTATCCCACCTTTATAGAAGTATTCTTGAATTCCTAACTCAGATAAATCACCCTTTAATCTATATACATCCATATGATATAGCGGATATTCTCCATGATATTCTTTTATAATGCTAAAGGTAGGAGAGGTTAAATTTTCATCAATTCCAAGACCATTAGCTATCCCCTTAGTAAATACTGTCTTCCCACTACCTAGATCTCCCTCAAGGCATATAATCATATTAGAAAATTTCTCAGATTCAATATTTTGTGCAAGTTCAATTGTTTCTTGCTCGCTATTTGTTGTTATTTTATATTCCACATCACCACGCATAATCAATTAAATGAGATGCATCTCTATTAATTGATCCCTTTCTTATTCATTAACTTATTTCAATTAATATTATTATAATTAGATTTTCATTGTATCACCAATTAATTTTTCAAGTAATACATCTACTTTATTATAGCAAATTAAAAACGGTTTATTCAACTTGTTTTTAATTTTTATTTTACCTTTTAGCAAGTAAATAAAAAAAACACAATAAAATATTTATTGTGATATAAACAAAAAAATTCTTGGCAACGACCTATTTTTGCTTATCGCTATCTTCGGCGCTGAAGTGCTTAACTTCTGTGTTCGGAATGGGAACAGGTGTATCCACTTCGCAATCATCACCAAGAAAATATATAAGAGAATAATTCTCTGAAAACTAGATAATGTGCTCTCACCAAATAAATTGGTTAAATCCTCGATTTATTAGTACTAGTCAGCTCAACATATCACTATGCTTCCACCTCTAGCCTATCAACCAGATAGTCTATCTGGAATCTTACTTTCATAAAGAAATGGGAAAACTCATCTTGGAGGGGGCTTCCCGCTTAGATGCTTTCAGCGGTTATC
>DBNY01000011.1:7361-7549 GCA_002299475.1 Caryophanales bacterium UBA660
TTCCCGCTTAGATGCTTTCAGCGGTTATCCCTTCCACACTTAGCTACCCTGCGCTGCCATTGGCATGACAACAGGTACACCATTGGTGTGTCCATCCCGGTCCTCTCGTACTGGGGACGGGTCTCCTCAATTTTCCTACGCCCACGACAGATGGGGACCGAACTGTCTCACGACGTTCTGAACCCAGC
>DBNY01000013.1 GCA_002299475.1 Caryophanales bacterium UBA660
GCACCGAACTGACGCACCCTCAATAGAAAAATTATATCATTCTTAGTATTTAATGTAAATTAAAACCCCGAATAATATCGGGGTTTTAATTTACATCATATCTTCTAGCTCGCTCATGTTTTTACGTCTAATGTTATTTACTGCATTATTAACCATATTTCTTACCTTTGTATTTCTCATAGCTATGTATGCTACAACCATAGCACCACCTATAATCATATAAGGTAATCCATTCCTCATTTTCATTTTTATCACCTCTTAGCTAAAAAATATGAATGATATCCTATTGCATAATAAGATATCATTCATATTATGAAACCTAAAATATATTTTATACTTAACAAACTAACTTATAATTCAAATTTTTGTTTTGTATTAATTAGCAATTCTTTCAAAGAGGTTTTTCTAATATTAATTTCATTATTTGATATTCCCTTAATAAGTGCCGATTTTTCACCAATGAGATACAAATTTTTCTTTGCTCTAGTTACGCCCGTATATATCAACTGACGATATAACATTCTATTGTATTGATTAGTCATTGGCATTATTACAATATCAAACTCACTGCCTTGTGATTTATGAACACTAATGGCATATCCATGTTTTATATTAATTAAATCACTAAGATTATACTTAACAATATTACCATCAAAATCAATATATATTTCTTTTTTATTATCTGTTACTATCTTTTTTATAACACCAATATCACCGTTAAAAACATTATCATCTACCAAATTAACCAATTGCAATACTTTATCCTCTTCTCGATATAATACATCTCCGACTATCAATTCTTTTTTAACGGGCGATTTAGGATTAAATACCTCTTGAAGCACTTTATTTAAAATATCGATCCCATTTTCGCCTTTATAAATTGGCGCTAATACTTGTATTTGTTTATTTGTTATACCTTCATTTAATTGATGTTGACATATATGCTTTACGCTTTTTTTAATGTCATACGGTTTACACTCAACAAACACACACTCATCTTTATTATCTAGATAATCCAATTCTGTTTCACCATTATTAACATCATATGCCAGATTAATAATAGTAGAATTTTCTTTTTGGCGATATAATACCTCTAATAATGTAACATCTAATGCTTTACTTTCAATTAAATCTTTTAATACCTGACCTGCTCCAATACTAGGAAGTTGATTATAGTCCCCGACTAATATTAACTTTACATTTTTTGGTAATCCTTTTATTAAATTATCAAATAGAAAAGTATCAATCATACTAGCTTCATCTATAATGACAAATTTAACATTAGCTTTATTATATTCGTTTATACCAAAATTATTAGTCTCTTTATTCCATTTTAAGAAACGATGAATAGTAACGGCTTTCAATAAAGTGGACTCACTTATTCTTTTGGCTCCTCTACCTGTTGGTGCAAGTAATACAACATCGTTAATTAATTCTTCATAATTCAATTCGTTTATTTTTTTATATAATTCAACTATTCCCTTAATTATAGTTGTTTTCCCAGTTCCAGGTCCGCCATTTATTATTAGCAAATGGTTTTCAATGCTCTTCTTAATAGCTGTTTTTTGTTTATCATTATATATTAAATTAAAATGGGTTTCTAATTTTTTAATGTGAGATGCAATTTTATTATTATTACATTTAATATTACTTAAGTAATTTAAAAATTTAGCTATATTCATTTCAGCATCATAAATGGTTTTTAGATAATGTCTATTGCCAACAATAATTATTTTATATTCACTTTCTAATTCTATAATACATTCCCTAATTTCATCATTATGAATTTCAGTATTCAAATATTTTATAGAATTTGTAATTATTTCTTCCTCATATAAATAGGTATGTCCAATATTATTACATATATAATTAATAATAAATATTATACATGCTTTTACTCTTCTTGAATCATTAGCAATGATCCCCATTTTGCTTCTTAAAGCATCCACTTTCATAAAATTAATATTATCTATATCTTCAATTAATTGATAAATGTTTTTATCAACTATATTTTTAGTATCGCTTTTATACTTGTTATATATTATCAAAGCATCTTTCGTGGTAAAGCCTAGTTCAAATAAATATGCAATTGAATTGTGACTTTCTTCGTATTGAATTAATGAATTATGTATTTTAATTGCTTTTTTTTCGGTCATGCCTACAACTTTTAATAAAACTTCATGATCATTTAATATTAATTCTAAACAATTATTTCCTAATAGCTCAATAATTTTAATTGCAGTTTTTTCTCCAATACCTTTAAATAGACCAGAGGATAAGAATTCAAGTAATGTATCTTTATCTTCTGGTTTAATTCGTTCATATTCAACTACTTGAAACTGGATACCATAGCGAGGGTGATTAACAAAAGTTCCACTAAACTGATAATAATCATCTTCATTTAATTCAGCAAAATAACCAGTAAAAGTAATAGTTTTATTAGCATATTCATCTTGTTTAATATCACTTATTTCCCTTACCTTAAAAAGACCAATTACATAGTTTTCTTTGGATTTAAAAATATATTTTCTAAAATTGCCTTTAATACTTGTTTTCACCTTATCGCCCCTTATTTTTCCATTTTAGGATGATATCAAACTTAATAGAATACTAATAATATAAACTAATACTATTAATCATATATTATCTATTTGTGCTGTAACACAAGGATAGTCTATTTTCACACATTTAACTCTGATTATCTGGCCTAAATGTACTAATTCATCTTTTACTTTAACTAATAAATAATTAGATGAATATCCAATTGAATAATTATTAATGTTTGTTTCAACTAAAACTTCCAATTCTTTATTAATAAAATTATTCATATATTCTTTCTCTAAGTGTTTAGATAATTGTATCAAAATTTCTACCCTTTTTTTCTTAACAGAATTATCAACATGATTGTCAAGTTCTATAGCTTTAGTATTTTCCCTTTTTGAGTATGGGAAAACATGAAGTTTAGAAAATTTAATTTCATTAATAAATCTATAAGTATCATTAAAATCATCATCTGTTTCACCAGGGAATCCTACTATTATGTCTGTTGTGATAGATATATTTGGTCTTATATTTCTAATTTTATTAATTATTTCCTTGTAATAATTGACATCATATTTTCGATTCATTAATTTTAATATTTTATCGCTTCCAGATTGAAGCGGAATATGCAAGTGATCAACTATTACTTCGTTACTTTTTATTAACTTAAGTATATCATTATTTAATTCAGTGATTTCAATAGATGATATTCTTAATCTTTTTAATCCTTTTATTTTAACAATATCATTTAGCAGCAATGAAAATGAAATATTTAATAAATCAAGCCCATAACTACCAGTATGTATGCCTGTAAGTACTATTTCAACATAGCCATTAGCTACTAATTTGGTTATTTCATTAATAACATCATCTTTTAATTTAGACCTAACTCTACCTCTTATATAAGGAATAATGCAATAAGAACAATAATTATTACAACCATCTTGTATTTTAACAAAAGCTCTAGTTTTATCTAAAAAATTATCCATCTCCATCAATTCAAATTGTTGATTTGACAAATCATATATTTTAGTTATTTTTTCTTTAGTTTTTATATATTCTTCTATGTAATCAACTATTTTTGACTTATCTTTATTGCCAATAATAATATCTATACCATCAATCATTGATAACTCATCATGTTTGTATTGAGAATAGCACCCCATAACAACAACAATAGCATCTATATTTTTTTTAATCGCCCTTTTAATCGCTCTTTTACTTTTAACATCACTTTGATTAGTAACTGTACAAGTATTTATAATATATATATCGGCCAGATCATTAAAAGATGTAATTTCATAATCTTTTTTATAAAATTCATTTTTCAAATACTCCGTTTCATACATATTAACTTTGCATCCTAAAGTGTAAAATGCTACCTTCATGTAAACACCGCCTCTAAAAACAAAACCCCAGTGAGGGGTTAATCTAAATTTCTTTTCAAATCTTTTAATTCTTTTAAAAATTCAATATCTTTTTTAATTACTACATTTTTAGTGTCAAATTTTTGTATCTTTTCTAAATTATCGTCGTTTTTCAACATTTTTACATCTTCATTAATATCATGTGTCGGCAGAATTAATGGCGAATTAATAGTTTTTTTTGGTTCCTCTACAACTGGTGATATTTCAACATTTTTATCTTCATTCATTTGTTGCTTAATTGTATTTAATGATAATTTAGTAGTTTTTTCCAATAATTCGTCATAGCTAATTATTGAATTTTCTTCCTGCTCTTCTTCAAAAGACGTTAATATTATATTTTTCATTTCCATATCTTGTTCTATTTTTTTAGTAATATCATCTAGTTTAACAATATTTCGCTTTGCTGTTTGTTCAACAATATCAGTTAAGTTATTATTTAATATATCTTCTTTTAATTGATTAACTGATATAGGTTTTACCTCTTTAGTAACCACTAAGGAATTACTTACTTTTTCTTTAATTTGATTTTTTAACTTATATTTTCGTCGCAATATACTTATTATTAATACAAATAATAATATAATTGTTGCTACAATAACTGCTAAAAGAATAATACCAAATAAATTTAGGCTGTTATAGAAAATAATTAAATCATAAATAATGGAATTAAAATTATCTATAATCATATTTATAATCACCTCATCAATTCATAATTAATAATACTTGCCACAAACAATGATGCCGTTTCTGTTCTAAGAACCCTACTCCCTAGTGATACTTTAATAAAACCATTATCAATAAGTAATTGTTCTTCTATATCAGTAATACCACCCTCAGGTCCAATTACTATTAATATTGTATCATTTTCCTTTAAATTTTGTAATACTCTTTTTATATTATTTTCTTTTTCATTAGTACTACATAATATTTTATAGTCATAATTTAATTTAATTAATTCTTTTATTGTAATTGGATCGTTAATACGTGGAATAATCAATCTTTTACTTTGTTCGCTAGCTTCCTTACATATTCTAGACCATCGCGTTTTTTTCTTATCTATTTTATGATTATCTAATTTTACAATACTTCTATCCATTATAATTGGTATAAAAGCATTAATACCTAATTCTGTACCTTTTTGTAATATATACTCAAATTTTTCTTCTTTAACTAAAGCTTGAGCAAGTACTAAATTAACATTTAATTCGTTATTTTCATTTAACTCATTAACAATAGATAATATTATTTTATTGATTTCTATATTATCAATTTTACATAGATACAATTTATTATAGTATGATACTTCTATTTGATCGCCAATATTCATTCGCATAACATTAACAATATGGTGATAATCGTCATTAATAATTATAAAATTATTATTAGCCTTAACATTTACAAAATATCTTTGCATAAGATATCCCCCAATTAATATAAAGATAATTTCTAAAATTATTTTATCACAAATAAGGAACATTTTAAATAAAATTATAGAATATTAACCTTATTTTTCTAGAGAAATCAATCATATGTCACACTTTTATAAAATTAAATAAATCTGATATATTAAATGTTGTAAATATTTATTAGATTGATTTTTGCTTCAACAAAATTGTAAAATAAAAAAGGAATCAAAGATATCCACTAAACTCATTAATAAATATCAATAATTTCTTTTATATTTTGTAATATTTTATTTTATTAAAACCCTGTTCCAACTATAAGCACTGGGCGAAAACCGACGGTGCCCCATGCACCACCCATATTAACGCTAAAAGCGAACGCACCAGCACTAGAGACTTGATTGAAATGGCCACCTCTAATAAACCACGGCGCGTTGGTTCGAGGCATATGTGCCCAATCACTGAACCAGCCAAATGCACCACCTGTGGCAACACTACTGGTTTCCCATACAGCATCACCTTTTATATTTTCTGTTAAATTATAATTATTAGTTTCATTATCTGGCGTACCCACAATATATATGTCTCTATATCGAGGGTCGGCATTTATTATTTGTATACCAGCAGAAACGCTATCCCATGCGCCACCACTCATATCATATATCCCCGTTATATTGCCATTTGTTGAGGCTTGTAATCCGTTTGTTGTATGGTGTTGCTCACATGCTGTAGTCCCCGCTACTGATGCGCTTGTTCCCGCACATCCTGTTGTGTAGTTTTGATTTGGGTTTAGCCATACTTCTATTGCGTCTTTTCCTCTATTTGATTTTGACAAATACGCCACAGCTCCCCATTCACTATTCTTCATCATGTGAGTATCTATACCAGCACCAGTTGTTCCCCATCCATATATGTTGTTAGTTTCCATGTTTCTACTTACAGTAAACATATTGCTTATTGTTATGCATCGCCACGATGTTGCATTTGGCACAATTCTTACTGTTTTAGTTGTTACATCATCTCCAGCTATTGGGCATGTGCTATCTGCCGTAAATCCATTAGCCACCCCTTCTGCTGCTGTTGCTTCAAACTTTGCTACCCATATGCCTGATACTTTTTGGTTTCCAAAGTTAAATCCAGGATGTTCAATAAAATTAGTCTGGTTACTTCCACTATATGTTGCTGTACTTACTACTGTTGACCCATCTGCTGCGATTTTACTTAATCCTCTTAAAAA
>DBNY01000012.1 GCA_002299475.1 Caryophanales bacterium UBA660
GCACCGAACTGACGCACCCTCAAATTATATTATATTCTATAACTGCATACTTCAAATGACTATTTTTAACCGAAAAAACGACTAATTTCTATTTCAGCATTTTCGATTGAATCTGACCCGTGAATAATATTTTCACTAGTGCTAAAGGCATAATCACCTCTAATAGTACCAGGCAATGCTTCAAACCACTTTGTAGGCCCAATCAAACGACGCATAGCAGCAACCACATCATCTCCCTCAACAACCATTCCAACTACCGGTCCTGCTGTCATAGATGATACAATATTCATAAAAAATGGCTTATCAATCAAATGACTATAATGAACTTTCAAGATTTCTTCATTTAACATCATCATTTTGATATTGGTAATTATCAAACCCTTTTCCTCAATTTTACTAATAATTTTACCAACTAGTTTTCTTTTATAACCATCAGGCTTTATCATAATATAAGTTCTTTCCATATATTAACACTCCTTTTCTATATTTTATGCTTGTAGATAAAATGTTTTAACTATTCCAATCGCCACTGCTGTTTGTATAATTGCAAAACTATAATCCTTTTACCAAACATATTCAAATCTTTCATAATCCCTACCTCATAAAGATTATTGCCTTGACAACTATCATAAGACCAATAATGTTCTTATCTAGATATTCCCCTATTTTTCTTTTCAATTGTCTAATATTTTATCATTTTGATAGATTAGTTTAAGAACTTTGATGAGATTACTAATTTAAATTAAATTTCTTTAAATTTATAACCCAACTTAATTCATAAATTATTATAACAAAATAATAAATAAATTAATATCTTAGATTTCAAAATTGGTGCAAGAAAGGGGATTTGAACCCCTATAGCATACACTACACGTCCCTCAAACGTGCGCGTCTACCAAATTCCGCCACTCTTGCAAATCTTTTTATATTATATCAAAAATACTTAATTGCTTGCAATCATTTTCATTATGTTTATAAAAAGGTATATCAGTAGATAAATTGCTACTTCTTGCCATACTATAAAAAACATTCTTTAAATTATCAATATTATCTATAGAGTTAAAATAACTATTCTCTTCTCTTCCAATATGTTTATTTTCAACATTTTCTAAATTTGTATTAATTCTCTTACAAAAAGAAGGCATTAAAGCCCCTTCAAAATCAGGAATAGTAAAACTTCCACCAAATTCCCTAGTTTTTTCAATTGTTTTCTTTATATTATCCTCATAATTTAATATAAATGGCATTACAGGCCCCATAATTACCCCCACTCTTATTCCTGCATTGGCCAAAACTTTAATAGCATTAAATCGCGCACTAGGTACTGAAACATGAGGTTCAATTATTTTAGATAACTCATCAGAATAAGTAGTCATAACAAATGCAACAAAAACATGATTTTTATTATTAATATCAACCAATAAATCCAAATCCCTTATTATTAAATCACTTTTGGTTAAGATAAAAGCCGAATAATTAAACTCTTTTATAAGTTCAAGGACTTCCCTTGTAAGCCTATATTGCTTTTCTATAGGCATATAGGCATCTTCATTTAATCCAAGGCCTATAATCCCTTTATATTTCTTAATTGAAAATTCTTTGCGCAATAAATCAACACTACAGCCGCGATATAAATCTACACAATAATTTATGCCAAAGTATTCCTTTAATTTTTTGTTTTTTAACAATATATTTCTATCACCATTTATCTTCACCATTTTATGCTCCGCTTATATATTATCTTTATTTTTAATAGCTTGTGAAAATCTTCCCCATAGTTTTTCTGATGAATAATTTAAGATACCTATTTTATATACTTTTATTCCATATTTTAATAATATATATATTGAACATAATAATAACAAAATGGATATAATTGCATCAAAAATAGTTATTTGATTTAGTATTAATAATGATGGAATTAATAATGCGGAAAAAAATGGAATATAAGACATTATTCTTATTAAGAACGACCCCTCAAAAACTGGTGCTAAGATCGATAAATAATACCCAACAAGCAATAAAATTATTATAGGGGTTTGAATTTGCTGATAATCTTCTATGTTGACAGTAATTGATGAAAAAATACCAGCCAATAATGAATAAAAGACAAAACTCAATAAGAATAGAACAATAACTATTGGTATTACATATATTAATTGATCTATTACGCCATCAGTAACTAACTGTTTCCAAAACTCATCTAATTCTATACCAAAATTGCCAGTCAATGAAAACTCATGGCCTGCTATAATTCTTGTTAAAAAGCCTATAAAGCCATATAATACTAATAAAATTCCTTGTATAAATATAAAAACATTAGACGCGATAATTTTAGAAAAAAAATGAATTTGAGCAGGAACATTAGATATAATTACTTCCATACTTTTTGTACTTTTTTCCTCATTAATTTCTAATCCGACCATTTGAACTACAATAATTACCAACATAAAAAATGGCAATATTAAAGTAGGAAATATTGTTCCCATAATAACATCCATATTTCTATCAACATCATCACTTAAAGCGACTTTTTCAATATTAGCAGGACTATATATTCTATTTAATTCACTAATTGGAATATCAGTTAAATTAAAAGCAATAGAACGCTTTATATTATTTAAGGTAGCAACTAATATCTGATATAAAATTTGATCGTTAAACTTATTAGATATCATTTTAAATTTAACATAATTAAGTTCCTCTTCTTCAATAATAATCAAAATATCATTGCTATTTTTTAATTCACTAATTATTTTTTCTTCATAAATAACATCATATTCTTTAAATGAGTACCTAGCAATATTATTAAATTGTTTTTTATAATTATTCATCTCTACTTCAAATAAATCATAGGATACATCTGTTTTATCAATAACTTTTATTACGGTTTCTTTGTTAAAATCACCACCAAAATAAGTAACAATTATATCAATATTAGCAAGACTTACAATAGCAAGCATTAATATAATATTAACAATAGCAAACCATTTTGTTTTTATTTTTTTATATAAACTATATTTAGTTAAAAATACTAATTTATTTTTCATAACTCTCACCAACCTTAGCAATAAATATTTCATTTAATGTGGCTTCTTCAACAATAAATTTTTGAATATCACTGCATTTAGAAATATATTTAAATACATTATCTATAATGCTCTCATCTTGTATTTTAACTACTATATCATCAACAACTATTTCTACACTAATTACACCACTTATTTTTAATAATTCTTCTTTATTAACATTCCCATTTATAATAATATTCATTTTACGATAAGCTTTTTTAATATCTTTTAAATATCCTTCTAGTATGGACTTACCTCTTACCATTATTACTAGTTTTTCACAGAACAATTCAACATGATCCATACGATGAGTTGAAAAAATAATAATTGCTCCCCTACTCTTTAACTCTTTGATTACATCAATAAACAATTCAATATTGATAGGATCTAACCCTGAAAAAGGTTCATCTAATATAAGCAATTTGGGATCATTTATAATGGCAGTAATAAATTGAATTTTCTGTTGGTTTCCCTTAGATAATTCCTTTATTTTTCTATTTTTATATTCTAAGATATTAAACCTTTTTAACCAATAATCTAACATTAATAATATTTTTTCCTCACTCATGCCTTTTAAAATACCATAAAATATCGCTTGTTCCTTTACTGTCAGCTTAGTAAGTAAACTTCTTTCCTCCGTCATAAATCCAATATTATCAGTAACTTGATAATCTATTTTTTTATTATATAATGTTATATTCCCGGCATTCACTTCTAACAAACCCATAATCATTCTAAATGTTGTAGTTTTGCCCGCTCCATTAACACCTAACAAGCCAAAAACACAGCCTTCTTCGACTGAAAAACTTAAATTATCTACTGCCTTAAAATCACCATAATACTTTGTTACATTTTTAACCCTTAACATCTGCAACTCTCCTTAATTTAATTATATTATAACATTTTATGATAATGAAAAACCACAAAAAAAGAAAATGCACCTAAGCATTTCCCTTTTTAGACTTAATAAGATAAGTAGATATATTAGATAAATCCAACAATTCAATTAACTCATTTAATTCTTCTAAACTAAGTGATTTAATTATATCTATTTCATCAAAATATATTTTATTATAATTAACAATATTATCTAATAATTTATCATTTATAATTACTATATTATCAAATAACGCAATAAATGTGCTGATAAATATTTTTTTTATTCTATTAAAATCATTTTTGTTTATTTCAATATTTTTAATTTGTAATTTCAATTCTTCAATTAATTCATCAGGCTTGCTAGTCTCCGCTGTAAACATTGCTAATATATAATTATCAATTTGAATTTCACTAACATTCAAAGGCATTGTTAACAATTCTAATTCTCTCATTCGTTCATAAAATAGAGATGTTCTTCCAAACAATACATAACCAATTATTCCTAAATATAAATTTCTTTTCTTAGGTTCAAATTTTTTTAATTGTTCAATCGGTATCTTTATACCAAGTGCTACTTTAGCAATTTCAACTATCATTTCTTTTTCTTCATATTCTTTCGCCACCTTAAATGGCTCATCATATTTTTTAATTTTTATTGGAGCAACTTTTTCTATTGCTTTACGCTCTTGATTATCTTTAATTATTTTAATTACTTCTTCTTCATCAAAATTGCCAGTAATAATTAATATCATATTAGAAGGATGATAAAATGAATTATAACATTCATATAAATCTTGTTTTGTAATAGCATTAATACTATTTATAGTACCTGCAATAGGTTCCTTTAAAGGATGTAATGATAACATATTCGCCCTTAATCCATCTCTTAATACCCAATAAGGGCTATCATCATACATTTTTATTTCTTGCTCTATAATGCCCTTCTCTTTAGCAACATTTTCATCTGTAAAATAAGGAGATGCTACATAATCTAACAAATATTCCAAATTTTCCTTTAAATTTTTAGAACCTTCAAATAAATAAGTAGTATAATAATAACTTGTTCCAGCATTCGCCTCAGTTCCACTCCTAGAAAAAAAAGTAAATGGATCAATTCCAGACTCTTGCTCAAACATCTTATGTTCTAAAAAATGAGCAATACCATGAGGAAATTTTTTATATTTTTCTTGTTTAATTGGAATAAACTCATTATGAATCGAACCATATTTAGTTGTATAAGTAACATAAAAATTATTTTTATTCCTTTTAGGCACCATATATACTTCTAACCCATTATCTAGTTTTTCGTAATATAATATTTCCTCTATTACACTAAATTTCATCTTCTCCATTTATTTTCTCCCCCTCTAATAGAAATACCGTATCAATTTTTACTTTTTTTGCCAACTTTATAATTTCATCTTTAGTAATTAATAATATTTTCTTTATCTTTACTTCTACATCATCACCATTAATTAGTTCCTTAGATAAATATGAAGATATAATATTAAATGCAGAATCTTCCGCCGATTTAATAGCACTTATGGCTATATGTTTAGCGTTTTCCATTTCATCAATAGTAAATAAGCCTCTTTTTATATTGTCCATTTCAATTTTTATTAATTTTAATGTTTTATCAAATTTTTCTTTATCAATACCAGCATAAATTAAAAGACAACTATCAATCGATTTAGCTTGCGAATTAATGTAATATGCCATCGAATGTTTTTCTCTTACCGAACTAAACAATTTAGAACTAGTAGGCCCCCCTAAAATAATACTATATAAACTAAGAACATATTTTCGTTCATTAGTAGTCATCTTATCTACCGTGCAACCAATTGACAATTTAGATTGATTAATATCTTCCTTTTCGCCTGCTTTTTTTATCCTTTTCCTAATTTTTCTTGGTTCAATAAAAATAGGGATGTTATTTCTTTTAATAGTATTAATAGGAATCTTACTAGTAATTAATTTTTTAATGTCAATAAAATCAATATCACCTAACACAAATATATCAACTAAATCACTTTTTAAAACTGTTTCATAATATTTATACAATTTGATTTCATCTAATTTATCTAAATCCTCCAAATAACCATATCCTCTATACGATATAGGTGATTTAGAATCCATTTCTTCTAACATTCTAATTAAACTATATTTAGTCATATTATCCTTTATGGATTTTATCTCTGAATCAATACTATTCTTAATAATTTTAAATGCTTTACTATCAAATTTCCCATTATTAACACATGGCTTAAAAATAAGTTCTGTTAATAACTCTAATGATTTTTCTAGCATATTATTTTCTGTATATTTTTCATTTAACATACTTAAATAGAAAGAAATAAAACTATAGTTACCATGTCTTAGGTTTTCATTAATTATTGTTAATCCATATAAGTTTTCCGCCTCAATTGAAAGAAGACGATTATTTGGATATTTTTCCGTTGAATAAAGTAATAAATCACAAAGGAAATTCCTAATAGTAATTTCCTCTTTAACAATAGGTCTTCTAAAACTGATTTTAATATTTACTGTTTTAAACTTATCAGTTTTAATAAGATGTAAATTATATGGCCCAATTGTATGTTTTTTATATTGCATAAGTTCACCCCAATTACTTATTATTATATGTTATATAAAACAAATTATCATGTTATATTGATTCTAATGCTAATTCTATCATTTGAACTAATGATTTTTCTCTTTCAATTGAAGAAGCTGATTCATTAGTTACAAAAGACTTAACAACTGTTACTAAGCATGATGCTTCCTTATTTAAAACATTAGCTACATGAAATAACCCAAATGCTTCCATTTCAGCAGCTATACAGTTTAATTCCTTAGGAGCATTTTTAAGCTGATTTTCTTCATTATAAAAAGCATCACTTGTTAATATTGTTCCTCTATAAAGATTTGTTCCTAACTTTTTTGATGTTTCTTCTATTTGCCTATTTAATGTTTTTGATGCACCAATAACATTTTCTTTACTACCACTAAGTGCATAAGCAAAACTTGATTCACTATAACTATTATCCACTAAAATAATATCATATATATTTAAACTTGGTGCATATCCACCACATGAACCTATACGAATAATTTTTTTTACATCATAAAACTTATATAATTCATAAGCATATATACCAATGCTTGGTATACCTATTCCAGAACCCATTACAGTTACTCTTTTATTCTTATAATATCCAGTATACCCATTCATATTGCGAACTATATTAATTAATTCAACATTCTCTAAATATTTTTCAGCAATAAATTTTGCTCTCAATGGATCTCCTGGCATTAATACTACTTCAGCAATTGTCCCTTCCTTTGCTTCAATATGCGGTGTTGGCATAATAATTCCTCCCATTCATTATTTTATTATATTGATTCTAATGCTAATTCTATCATTTTAATTAATGATTTTTCTCTTGCAGTAGATGATATTTCTTCCTTAGTTACAAAAGAATCAGTAACTGTCACTAAACATGATGCCTCTTTATTTAAAATATTAGCTACATGAAATAACCCAAATGCTTCCATCTCAACAGCAATAGGATCAATTCCATTAGGCACTCTTGTTAATGGAGAGACCTCACTATAGAAAGCATCGGTCGTTAATATTGTTCCTCTATAAAGATTTATTCCTAACTTTTTTGATGTTTCTTCTATTTGCCTATTTAACGTTTTTGATGCACCAATAACATTTTCTATACAACCACTAAGTGCATAAGCAAAACTTGATTCACTATAACTATTATCCACTAAAATAATATCATATATATTTAAACTCGGCACATATCCACCACATGAGCCTATACGAATAATTTTTTTCACATCATAAAACTTATATAACTCATAAGCATATATACCAATACTTGGTATGCCCATCCCTGAGCCCATTACAGTTACTCTTTTATTCTTATAATATCCAGTATAACCATTCATATTGCGAACTATATTAATTAATTCAACATTCTCTAAATATTTTTCAGCAATAAATTTTGCTCTCAATGGATCTCCTGGCATTAATACTACCTCAGCAATTGTCCCTTCCTTTGCTTCAATATGCGGTGTTGGCATAATAATTCCTCCCATTCTTACTACATCTTTAGTATATCACTTAAATATATAACAATGAAATAAACTTAATTATTTACTTACTTTTATTTTACAATATTACATAATGACGACATACTTTTGATTGAAATTTTAAAAATGATAATACATTATATTGCATCATCATTTTATTATATATATTTAATTGATATATTGTTATAAACCAGAACCTACTATGAGAACAGGACGAAACCCAACGCCGTTAAACATGGTGCCCCAAAGGTGGAAAGTGAACGCACCGGCACTAGACCCGAAATCGAAACGGCCTCCGCGAAGGAACCAGGGTGCGCTAGTGAGGGGCATATTAGCATTATCGCCAAACCAAGCAAATGAACCACTAACATTACTAGTCTCCCATACAGCGTCACCTTTTCTGTTCTCTGTCAAATTGTAATTGTTAGTTTCATTATCTGGCGTACCCATAGTATATAAATCTCGATATCTTGCATCCGCATTTATTATTTGTGCACCTTGTACTAATAAATTAGCATGCCCGTTGTCGACATAAGCCGCTATATATTCCCAAGCACTGCCACTCATATCATATACACCCGTTATATTGCCATTTGTTGATGCTTGTACCCCATTTGTTGTATGGTGTAGTTCACATGCTGTGGTTTGAGTTGCCGATGCACTCGTTCCAGCACATCCCGTTATATAATTGCTATTTGGGTTTATCCATACCTCAACTGCATCTTTCCCTCTATTTGATTTTGATAAATACGCTACTGCTCCCCATTCTACATTTTTCATCAGATGGGTATCTATACCGGCGCCGCTTGTCCCCCAGCCATATACGACATTTGTTTCCATATTACGAGAAACTTGAAATGCATTGCCGGGGTTTATACATCTCCATGATGCGACATTTGGCACTATTCTTACTGTTTTAGTTGTAACATTGTCTCCGGCAGTTGGACATGACCAGTCAGCTGTAAATCCATTAGCCACTCCTTCTGCTGCTGTTGCTTCAAACTTTGCTACCCATATCCCTGATACTTTTTGGTTGCCAAAGTTAAATCCAGAGTGTTCAATAAAGTTAGTCTGGCTACTTCCACTATATGTTGC
>DBNY01000016.1 GCA_002299475.1 Caryophanales bacterium UBA660
ATTTAAATAAAATGTGGTAATATACTTCTCATCTTTTTAAGAGGGGGATTATATATGAAAAATAATAGGGTAGAAATAAAAATTAGGGAAATTTCTAGTGATTTATATTTGGTAATTGAAATTTCTGAAAATAATCTAAGAACTAAAATTTATAACATTAGTGAAGAGACACAAGGAAAACAGTTAAATGAATATATTAATGAATTAGAAAATAATATGCTTGAAAAAGGTGTTGCTACTTATAGTGAAGTTGAATTGCCGAACAACTCAACAGTAATTATAGCAACTAAAGATGGTAGCACTTATGAAATATGTCAAAAATTTTGGAAAGGTCAATTTAAGAACAGTATAATTAACAGTGATGTTGAATATAAGAATAAAGAACAAGTTAAATCAATTAAAAATCTTACTATTAATCGTAAATTAGCAGCTGTTATTTTGATTGGGGCTCTAATAGTTGGTGGCAAATTTAACTCAATGATTAGAAAAACAAGTGATAAAGATGTAACTCCGCCGCCTGCCTTGCAAACGGAGATACCGAAAGAACCAAAAGGCAATATAACTCCGCCGCCTGCTCCAAAAACAAATATTCCAGAAAAAACAATAAATAATAATATATCTATTTTAGATCAAAGAGCTAAGAAAATTGCTTTGCAATTTTCAACTAATCCAACAGAACAGGAAATAACAATACAAAGAAATATAATCTTATTTATTTCTAAACTGCCAGTTCCTAATACGTTTGATGTAAATAAAGATTTTATTCAACCAATTATAAATATTAGTAGAACTAATTTCATTGCAACGCGCGCTAAATATATAAACGATAATGAAATATCAGAGAAAAGAATACCAATAAAAATGGAGTTATATTTTAGTGAAAAAAATGATATTGAAGCAGTAAAACATTTTAATGGTAAAATTCAATCAATATTTGATGCAATATATACAAATCAACCAAAAGAAGAAATTAGAAAATTAGTTTATACTTCTATTGAGGATGTTATTAAATTAATGAATGGTAATGTAGTAGGCAATGGTATTACTTATAATGAAATTTCTAATGAAGCCAGAGCAGTAATACTTAATATAGGAGGAATGTCTGTGGCTTATGCTCCAGAATATAAGGATATTAATTTACTTTCTAAGAATGTTAATGCCGAACTTAATGGTGCTTTAAATATTATATTTAGATCGATTGTACCAAAACAAAGCAACCTATTACCTAATGATGTAAAAGAAGAAACAATAGAGTTTGCTAAAAATAATGCGACTGAACAAAGAAAAGTCTATATAAAAGTAATGCATAAAGTATAATTTTACTTAACACTGAAATTTAAAAAGTCAGTGTTTTTGTTTGACTTTATCTATATTTAATAATAATATAGGTATATACTGCTTAAGAAGTTTAGTGGAGGATTTTTATGTTAAGTTCTGGTAAACAAATATTAATGGATGCTAAACAAAAAGGGCGCTGCATCCCACAATTTAATATTAATAATTTAGAATGGGTTAAGGCAATAATGGAAACCTTTAGTATATTAGATTACCCAGTTATTTTAGGCGTTAGTGAAAGCAGCATAAAATATATGGGCGGATATAATACTGTTGTAGGATTGGTAGAAGGATTAATTAAAGATTTAAAAATTAATATTCCAATAATTCTTCATTTAGATCATGGTAGTAGTATCGAATCATGTATTAAAGCGATAGATAGTGGCTTTACATCTGTTATGATTGACGCATCTAGTTATGATATTGATACTAATATTGAAATAACATCTAAGGTGGTTGATTATGCAAAGCATAAAGATGTAATGGTTGAAGGCGAAATAGGGCATATAGGTGGTAGTGAGGATGGAATTAAAAGTAATATTACATATACTAATGTACTTGATGCAATAAGGTATGTTAACGAAACTAATATAGATTTACTAGCGCCAGCTATCGGAAACAAACATGGCGTTAAAGATTTAGAACCACAGTTAAATATAGATTTATTAAAAGAATTAAATGAAAAGATAAAGATTCCGCTAGTTTTACATGGAGGTTCTGGCATAAGCGATGAACAACTAATAAAGACAATTGAAAATGGTATTAATAAAATTAATATAAATACCGAATTGCAAGTGGAGTGGAGCAAAAAAGTTAAAGAATATATAATAAATAATAACGAAGTATATGATCCAAGAAAAATAATAGGAGCAGGAATTCCCGCTATTAAAGATATAATTATTAAAAAAAGTAATATATTTATAACTAATAAAAGGTAATAAAAAGTGTGAATACCTATTTTATTATCACCAAAAGTTAATACCCGCTTATAAATATAGAGAAGAATATAATTTAAATATTGGAGGTTGTTTTATGCAACAATTAGAAATTATTGGTGGAAATACACTTACAGGAAATATAAGAATAAGTGGAGCAAAAAATAGTGCGGTAGCACTCATCCCCGCGGCTATATTGGCTGATGATATAATTACTATCGCTAACGTTCCAAACATTTCTGATATTGATGCTTTAGGTGATATATTAAAGTTCTTAGGAGCAGATGTTAAGAGAGAAAACGAAATAGTATATATAGATCCAACAACAATTTGCAATAAAGAGATACCCGAAGGAGAATCTAAAAAATTAAGGGCTTCATATTATTTTATGGGAGCATTACTTGGTAAATATAAGAAAGTTGAAATGTTTTTTCCAGGAGGTTGTTCTTTAGGACCAAGGCCAATTAATTTACATTTAAAAGGTTTTGAAATGTTAGGCGCAAAAATCAAAGAAGATGGCAACAAATACACTATTGAAGCTGATGAATTAATAGGAAATACTATTTACTTAGATATTGCTTCAGTTGGAGCCACTATTAATATTATATTAGCAGCAGTAAGAGCAAAAGGAACTACTGTAATAGATAATGCTGCTAAAGAACCTGAAATAGTAAATATTGCTACCTTTTTAAATAGTATGGGTGCACGCATTTCTGGGGCCGGTACTAGTGAAATAAAAATTAACGGTGTAGATTATTTAAAAGGGTGTTTTCATGAAGTAATTCCCGACCGTATTGAAGCAGGAACATATACTATAATGGGAGCATTACTTGGCAATAATATGAAAATAGAGAATATTATTCCTGAACATTTAGAAGCGCTAACTTCTAAATTGTTAGAAATGGGCGTAAATATTGAAATTGGAAATGATTATTTTATTATTAATAAAACAGACAAATTAAAAGCTACAAATATAAAAACGCTTATTTATCCCGGATTTCCTACTGATTTGCAACAACCAGCAACAGCACTATTAACACAATGTAATGGCGAAAGTATAGTTCATGAAACAATATTTGAAAGTAGATTCAACAACATTGAATTTTTAAATAAGATGGGTGCTAATATTACCATTGACAATGATAAAGCTTTTATTAAAGGGTGCACCAAATTACATGGCGAGGAAGTAGTGGCCACTGATTTAAGAGCTGGGGCTTGTTTGATAATTGCAGGATTAATTGCAGAGGGAAAAACCATAATTAATAATAGTGAACACATTTTAAGGGGATACGAGCAGATAGTAGAAAAGTTAACAAAATTAGGAGCTAGAATAACTCTTAAGTAGATAAAAAAATTAAATAAAGATTTATATAGGCAATGCCTAAGGTATGAAAAAATTATTAAAATATGGCCGATTTGTTGAATAAGGCCATATTTTTTAATTGTATTTATTCTATATATTGAGGATAAATAATTCACTCAAGATTAACTTGAATAATTAATATAAATTATATATAATTAAGGTATAGAAAATAAGCGGAGGGTTTATATGGTCAAAAAATATCTTAAATTAGTATCGGGAATAACTTTGGTAGAGTTGCTAGCAGTAATAGTAGTATTAGGTATAATAATAGCAATAGCAGTACCTAATGTACTAAATCTAATTAATCAAGCAAGAATAGACGCATATGAAAGACAAAAAGAAATAATGGTAGATGCAGCAAGAAAATTTATGCTCCAAAATTTAGGGACAGTTACATGGGA
>DBNY01000030.1 GCA_002299475.1 Caryophanales bacterium UBA660
GCAACATATAGTGGAAGTAGTCAGACAAACTTTATTGAACATCCTGGATTTAACTTTGGCAACCAAAAAGTATCTGGCATATGGGTAGCAAAGTTTGAACCAACAGCAGTTGAAGGAGTGGCTAACGGCTTTACAGCAGACTGGTCATGTCCGACGCCAGGAGATAATGTAACAACTAAAACAGTAAGAATAGTACCTAACGTATCATCGTGGCGATGTATAAACCCAGGCAATGCATTTCAAGTTTCTCGCAATATGGAAACAAACGCTGTGTATGGATGGGGAACAAGTGGTGCTGGTATAGATACTCATCTGATGAAAAATGTAGAATGGGGAGCAGTAGCATACTTATCAAAATCAAATAGAGGAAAAGATGCAATAGAAGTATGGATAAATCCAAACACTAATTATATAACAGGATGTGCTGGAACAAGTGTATCAGCACCTGGAACCACAGCGTGCGAACAACACCATACAGCAAACGGGGTACAAGCATCAACAAATGGCAATATAACTGGCGTATATGATATGAGTGGTTCTTCATCCGAATACACCGCAGCGCATGTAAATAATGGCCATGGCAATTTGATAGGGCAAGGTTTACAAATAATAAATGCCGACCCCAGATATAGAGACATATATACTATGGGTTCGCCAGATAATGAAACTAATAATTATAATTTAACAGAAAATATAAAGGGTGACTCTGTATGGGAGACAAGCAGCAACACTGACGGTTCATTTGGTTGGTTTAATGACATAACTTTTATTCCAAGTGGTAATAATGGTAGCCCATGGTTTTGGCGAGGGGCGAGCCACGCTAATGGTGTAAACGCTGGTGTGTTTGCTTTTTCTCGCGCAACGGGCGCCGTTAGCAGTGGCACAGGCTTCCGCCCAGTCCTCATAGTAGGTTCTGGTTTTTAATATCATATTGGTTAAGAGTTGTATATATTTTAAAATAGTATGCTATAATTTTAATGAGATAGTGAGTGATAAAAATGAAAATTAAAATTGGAATATCAGCAAGACACGTGCATTTAAGTAAAGAAGATTTAGATATTTTATTTGGGTGTAATTACAAATTAACAGTATATAAAGAACTAAATCAAACAGGAGAATTTGCCTCCTTAGAAACCGTCTCTTTAAAAACTATTAAAGACGAAATAAAAGAAGTTAGAATATTAGGACCACTAAGAAATTATACGCAGGTTGAAATTTCTAAAACAGATAGTTATAAACTAGGTATAAATCCACCAGTTAGGAACTCGGGGGATTTGGAGGATTCCTCAGTAGTAACAATTATCGGACCTAAAGGATTTGTCGAAAAAGATTGCTGTATAATAGCAACAAGACATATACATATGAATAAAAAAGACTTAGAGGAATTCAAGTTAATACCAGATCAAATAGTAAAAGTATATGTTAATACAATCAAGGGTGGGACTATGGATAATGTTTACATTAAGTGCAATGATAATTATCAACTTGAAATGCACATTGATTTAGATGATGCTAATAGTCATATGCTTAGTAATGGTGATTTTGGATATATTATTAATAATGATAATTAGGAGATATTTATATGAGTAAAAAAGGATTAACTTTAGTAGAATTGTTGGTTGCTATTGCTATAATGGCATTAATATTATTGGTAGTGCTACCTACTATTACTACTTTGGCGAGAAAATTAAATGAGAAAAGTTATGAACAGACAGTTAGTATATTAGAGCATGCTGCAAAAGCGTACGTTGAACAAATAGATGATCAAGGTTTAGATAATATTGGTGATTCTAAAGTAATAACATTACAAGATTTGGTAAGAACTAAATTAATAGATGCCCCCTTTATTAATCCTAGAACTAAAGAACAAATACCACTAACTTCAACAATTAGAATTATAAAAGTAGATACTAACGAATATAATTATGAATTGCCACTGTAAAGATGTTTGATACATCTTTTTTAATTTTGAGGTAGTATTGAATCTAATTCACTATCATATGTTGGTTGGGTACCTTTAACATAATAAAATATTTTTCTCTTATTAGTATCATTAGTAGCTAATTCACCATTTATGGGATTTACTAAAATTCCAATTACATTATCGGGCATTTCATACCAATTATTTGGTTTGTCCTTTAGATATTTTTCAATAGCATCAACCCAAATATTTCTTGCGTATCTAAATTCTCCCTTTTCTAACTCTCTATTTTTATCATATCCAACCCAAATGCCAAAAACAACATCCTTATTATATCCAACTGTCCATAAGTCATTATCGGTTGACCCGGTTTTTATTGCATATTTTTTTGTTATTCGAGGAGCCATACCAACACATGTTGGATATGAATAATCAATTAATTCATATGAATAACAATTAGCCATTAATTCACTAATAATAAAGGTTAAACTTTTGTCTAAAACTAATTCTTTTTCATTTTGATGTTCATATAGAATATTACCTTTGGAGTCCTTTACTTTATTTATAAGGTGAGGTTCTATAGTATAGCCACTATTTGCTAATGTCGCATATCCGTCGAGCAAATCAATCATATTAATTTCAATAGTGCCAAGAGGAAGCGATGGTATTGGTGGCAAAGTAGTTTCGATTCCCATCCTTCTAGCAATATCTACTAATGTTTCTTGACCTAAAAAAAGATGAGTTTTAACCGCATAGATATTGTCTGAATAAGCTAGTGCTAGTGCCATACTAATAGGCTTATTAGGATAATTATTGCCATAATTAGATGGGGAATAAGTTTTATCATCGCCAAAGGCAAATATTGTTGGTTCACTTATAAAAGTAGTAGAAGAAGTAAAACCATTTTCTAATGCTGCATAATATAAAAGCGGTTTCATCACTGACCCTATTTGTCTTGCGGATTGAACTGCTCTATTAAATGGAGATGCACTATAATTACGACCGCCGACTAGCGCTATAATTTTACCACTATCTGGCTCCATCATAACGCCTGCTACCTGAATATCTTGATTATTGGCTAGATTATTTTTAATGCTTTCTTCAATGCTAATTTGAGCCTCTAAATCTAAATTAGTATATATTTTTAAACCACCTGTTTTTAAAAAAGAGAGCGGTATAGTTCCTATATCCCTTAATTCCCTCATGACAGCATCTTGATAGTACATAATTGTTGTTAAATCCAATTGATCTTTTTTACCTACATAAATAAGTTCTTCGGCTAAAGCTTCTTCTTTTTCTTTTTTAGTGATATGGTTATTTCTAACCATCATTCTCAATATTAAATTTTGTCTTTCTTTTATTTTGCTTTCATCAATAAATGGAGAAAATCTTGAAGGATGTTTAGGAATGCCAGCAAGAAGGGATGCTTCAGCTAACGTTAAATTTTTAGAAGGCTTATTAAAATAGAATTGGGAAGCATTTTCAATACCAAATATACCGTGTCCATAATTAATGGTGTTTAAGTATCCCTCTAAAATTTCTCTTTTACTATAGTGTGCCTCCAAAGCATAAGTAAGCCATAACTCTTCCATCTTCCTTGTCCAAGTTTGTTCAAAGTCTAAAAATAGATTTTTAATATATTGCTGTGATATGGTTGAAGCGCCTTGAACTATAGAGCCAGCTCTTAAATTAGTGTAAAAAGCCTTAATGATTCGCAAATAATCAAATCCACTGTGAACAAAAAAGTTTTTATCCTCAACTGCTAGTGTAGCATTAATAAGATGTGGTGATATATTATCTAAACTAATCCAATCGGTTGTGCCGACTCCTTTGAAAAACACTTCATTGTTTCTGTCATATAATATAAAACGATTGGCATTTTTAATCTCTAATTTTGGTGTTGCTTTAGCATATAAATAAGCAAGAATATTTAAAATCACAAAACTAAAAAAAATAAAAAAGATTACTCTCAATCCCATTTTCATTATTTTCATCAAATCACTCCACAATCTTCTAGAAATAGTATGATTAAAAAATAAAAAAATATATATGGAAAAAAGTGTTTTTTTTATAATCTTATGTTATAATGTCTGGTAGATTTTTAGGAAATAATTATATAATAGGAATAGATTTTAGTATAAAATAATGAAACAAAATATAAAAATTTAATAATATATATGGACAATGCAATTTTAAACATGATATCATTTCATTTTGTAAAGATGATGATTAGTAATAAATCAAAATATAGTAATAGTTATTAAATTAGAAGGTTATATTAAGGTTATTAAAATAATAAGTGGAAATATTTTATTTATATAAGTTTAGTTCTATTACGAGGAGGAATAATATGATATTGGAAGTTAAAAATGAAATTCAAAATATTATTCAAGATATTTTTAATAGACTAAATATAAAAGATGTAGTTGTATTAGAAAGACCAAAGGAAAGATTAATGGGAGATTTTGCAATACCTTGTTTTAGTTATGCAAAATATTTAAAGAAAGATCCTAATGAGATTGCTAAAGATATAGCAATGCATATTAAATCTGATTACATTGAAAAAATAGAGGTTATAGGTGCTTATGTTAATATCTTTTTAAATAAATCAAAAATTACGGAGGAAGTAATAACCAAAATAATTGCCGATAAGGCAAACTATGGCAGTTTATCTATTGGTAAAGATAAAACAGTTGTGTTAGATTATTCGCATCCTAATATTGCGAAACCTTTTGGTGTCGGACATTTAAGAAGCACCGTAATTGGAAATTCAATTAGAAAAATTTTAGATAAATTAGGATATAAAACAATTGGTATTAATTATCTAGGCGATTACGGCACTCAATTTGGAAAAATAATTTACGCCTACAAAACTTGGGGAGATTTAGATCAAATTGAAAAAAACCCAATAGAAGAATTAAGAAAATTATATGTAAAATTTCATGATGAAGTAGAACGCAACCCAATTATTGAAGAAGAAGGTCGTAAATATTTTAAGAAATTAGAAGAGAAGGACCCTGAAGTTTTGAATTTATGGCAGTGGATAAGAGATATATCTTTAAATTCATTTATGGAAACTTATAATCTACTTGGTATAACTGATTTTGATACATATGAAGGAGAGGCATCAATTATCGACCAAATAGAACCGGTTATAAAAGAACTAGAGAAAAAGGGATTATTAGAAGAAGACGAGGGTGCAAAAATTATAAAATTAGAAGATACAGCGTCGCCCGTTTTAATAATGAAAAATGACGGAACTAGTTTATATATGACAAGAGATTTAGCGGCCGTATTTCATAGAGCTAATAAGTATAATTTTGATGAAATTTTATATGTAGTTGGCAATGAACAAACCCTACATTTTAATCAACTTAAAAAAGTTGTTAAACTAATGGGGTATGAATGGTTTGATAAAATAAATCATATAAGTTTTGGTTTAATATTGCAAGATGGCAAAAAAATGTCTACTAGAAGAGGTAAAAGTATTAGATTAAATGAAATATTAGAAGAAGCGATTACTCTTGCGAATAAATATATTACTGATAAAAATCCTAAATTAGATAACAAGGATGAAGTAAGTAGAAAAGTAGGAGTAGGGGCGGTAATATTTAATGATTTAAAAAATTATAGAACATCAGATGTAGAATTTAATTTTGATGAAATTTTAAGATTTGAAGGAGAAACCTCGCCGTATATTCAATATACGTTTGTAAGAATAAATTCGCTGATGGAAAATATTGAAAATATTGAAAGTAATATTAATAATGTTAATATTAGTGAGTATATATGGAATATAATAATGAAACTGTTAATGTTTGACGAGGTTTTGCTACAAACTAAGAATAACTATGACCCATCTTTATTGGCTAAGTATGTAATAGATTTAGCTCAAGATTATAATAAATTTTATGGTCATGAAAAAATTATTAGTGATAATGAAGAAGAAATGCAGTTTAAATTGAAAGTATCACTAGTAACGTCTATTGTATTAAAAGAGGGAATGAGACTTCTAGGGGTTGAAATGCCATCTAGAATGTAGGAGGATTAAAATGAATATAAGAAAAATGAACAAAGAAGAATTAGAACAATTATCATATACTGATATAACTTATTATATACTGAAAGAAAATACAAACCCTAAAACCACCAAAGAATTATTTTCAGAAATAATGGAATTATTAGGGTTGCCAGAAAGTACATATTCAGGGAAAATCGGAGATTACTATACAGCCCTAACCACCGATAAACGTTTTACTATATTAAAAGATGGTAGATGGGATTTGAAAATTAATCAGTCTTCAGAGAACTTCATAACTATTATGGATGAAGACGAAGAAATAGAAATAGATGAAGAAGAATTAATTAGTGAAGAAGAAATAGAAATAGATGAAGAGGAAGTAGAAATAGAATTAGACGAAGACGAAGAGTTGAATGATACCAGTGGAGATGTATTAGAAGAGTTAAGCATTATTGAAGAAGACTTTGAAATATAGATATGTATCTTTAAAACATAAATGATAAGGGTAATAAATCATAAATGTTTTAAAGATATTTTATTGTTTATTATAACTTGTGAGAAAAAGTACAATTCTCATTTTTGTGAGTATATCATGAGTTGTTTTTTATGTTATAATTACGATGGAGGTTGCAACGATATGATAGAGAGATTAGAGGCAATAAAAAAAAGATATGAAGAAATAAACAAGTTTCTCATAGAACCAGAGATATTAAATAATATTAATAAAATGAAAACTTTATTAAAAGAGCAAGCAGACATATCAAAAATAGTTGAAGAATATAATAATTATTTAAAATTATTAAATGATATAAAAGATTTTGAGGAAATGGTTAGCGATGTAGAATTAGGAGACGTTGCTAAAAAAGAGCTGGAGCATCTAGAACAAGTAAAAATAGAATTAGAGGGAAAAATAGAATTGTTATTAATTCCTAAAGATCCTAATGATGGTAAAAATATTATTGTTGAAATTAGGGGAGCCGCTGGAGGAGATGAAGCCAATATTTTTGCAGGTGATTTATTTCGTATGTATAGTAAGTATGCAGAGAAAAAAGGCTGGAAAGCAGAATTGTTAGAAACGGTTGAAGGAGCTTCTGGCGGATATTCGCAAATAGGGTTTTTAGTTAAAGGCGATAACGTTTATGCTAATTTGAAATATGAAAGTGGAGCTCACAGAGTACAAAGAGTTCCTAAAACTGAAGCTCAAGGACGCATTCATACTTCTACTGCAACCGTTTTAGTGATGCCAGAAGCTGAAGATATAGATGTTGAAGTAAAAGAGTTGGATTTAAAAGTAGATGTTTATCGTAGTAGTGGCGCTGGTGGTCAAAGTGTTAATACAACGGATAGTGCGGTTAGAATTACACATCTTCCAACAGGAATAATTGTTGCTTGTCAAAGTGAAAGAAGTCAAATTAAAAATAGAGCAAAAGCTCTTAGTATATTGAAAACAAAAATATATGATGAAACATTGAGAAAGCAAGAAGAATCCTTAGGGGAAGAACGTAAATTGAAAATCGGAACAGGAGACCGTTCAGAAAAAATAAGAACTTATAATTATCCGCAAAACAGAGTAACAGATCATAGAATTAATTATACTTCAATGCAATTAGATAGAGTCATGGAGGGGGAACTAAAATATATTATAGAAGCCTTAATAATTGAAAATCAAAAAAGGCAATTAGAAGGCAAATAACATGGATAAAAATGAACTAATATTAAGTTCTAAATTAAAATTACGCCAATCTAATTTAAATGAACAATTAGCTGATAATTTATATAAGTGTTTATTCAATTGTAATAATCAAATTATAACTATAGACATGATAGAAGAGTATAATAAAAAATTAACTAAAATAATTAAAGGAGAACCTATTCAGTATGTAATTAGTAATGCTAATTTTTACGGTTATGATTTACAAGTTAATAATGATGTTTTAATTCCTAGATTTGAAACTGAAGAATTAGTTTATTACACGCTTAAATATATTAAAAGTATTTTTAACAATAAAATATCAATAGTAGATATTGGGACTGGAAGTGGTGCCATAGCTATTACTTTAAAAAAGGAAATGCCCGAATTAGTTGTATATGCTACTGATATTTCAGATAAGGCTATTACTGTTGCTCAAAAAAATGCTTCCGCATTAAATGCTGACATTACTTTTTTAAGTGGGGATATGTTAAAACCGCTTGAAAATAAAAAGTTTGATGTAATAATTAGTAATCCGCCGTATTTAAAAAAAGAACAAGAAATAGAAAAAGTCGTTATAGATAATGAACCAATAATGGCATTATATGGTGGAATTGATGGATTAAAATATTATAAAAAAATATTAAAGGGCGCAAAGAAAGTTTTAAAAAAAAGGTCATTAATCTGTTTAGAAATAAGTGAAGAAATAAAGGAAGGAATAGAAAAAATCATAATAAAGTACTTTAATTCATCACGATATGAATTTAAAAAGGACATGTCTGGTAGAACAAGAATGCTATTTATTTTTAATAATATTGAATAAAAAAATTAAATACTATCCTATATATAGTAGAAAGGATGGTATTTTTATATATGTATAAATTAATAATAACTCTAATCATAGTTGTTGGCCTTTTAATAAATAACAATATCGAAGCCCATAAAAATATAATTCCAGATGAAGCAATAAGATTAAGAGTCATCGCTAATAGCAACTCATTCCATGATCAACATCTTAAATTTAGAGTAAGAGATGAATTGCAAAAAGAAGTTTATCTTGTTTTAAAAGATGTAAAAACTATTAATGAAGCAAGAGTAATTATTGAAAAATATTTAGTAAAATTTAATGATACTATTAAAAAAGTTTTGGCAGAAGAAAAAAATAGTATGAGATATATATTAGAATATGGCATTCATTATTTTCCAAAGAAGGAATATAAGGGAATTGTCCAAGAGGAAGGTTATTATGAATCATTATTGGTTACTTTAGGTGAGGGAAAGGGAAATAATTGGTGGTGTGTGTTATTTCCGCCTCTTTGTTTAATTGAAGCAGAAGAAGCAACAGATGTCGAATATAAGTTTTTTGTAAAGGAAATAATAGATGAATTTTTCAGAAGATAAAAGCAAAGAAGAGCATTAAAATACAAAACTCCTAATAATATTTTAAAAAGGAGTTTTAATTATGGACTCATTAATAACAATCATACTAATTGGTATAAGTTTAAGCTTAGATGCTTTTTCTTTAGCGCTATTATATGGAACGATAGCTTTATCAAAAAAACAAATTATTATATTATCAATTACCGTCGGTTTATATCATTTTTTCATGCCAATAATAGGTGGTCTAATTGGAAATATAATTGATAATAATTTATTAATACCTCACAACTATATTGTTTTTGTTTTATTTTTGTTGCTTTCGTTTGAAATGATTTCTTCCATTTATGATGAAAGAAAGACTATTAATATGAATCATAGGGGTATGCTGTCATTCGGATTAGCAGTTAGTATTGATAGTTTTTTTAGTGGTGTTGGTTTAACTCTAGTTCATGTCAGTATTATAAGAAGTGCCATAATTTTTTCTTTATTGAGTGCCATGTTTACATATTTAGGACTAGTAATAGGAAATAAAATAAGTGAAAGATTTGGCAAATATTCTACTTTATTTGGTGGTTTGGTGCTGTTAGGCATAGCTTTGTACTATTTGACAATTTAAATAAAATGTGGTAATAT
>DBNY01000017.1 GCA_002299475.1 Caryophanales bacterium UBA660
AAATCTCTCCTGCTCCGCCATTAAGAAAACAAACCCTTACTTTTGTAAGGGCTTTTCTTTTTGGAAAATTATTCTAGGCATTTAGCATTATATCTGCAATATAATCTTAATATTAATGGAAAATAAAAAAAGAAATTAAAAATTAATTTCTTACTTATATAATTCCTGTTTGAGGAGTTCAATATTTTTTTTAGTTAAAGATACATAATCTTCTTTATTTTTTCGTTCCTCTTCTGATATGCTACTTATAGTATTAAATTCAAGAATAGTTACATTAGTAGTGTTTGCTATATTTTTAATAGTATCATTAATTTCTTCATTTTCTTTTACATATATATATTTTATTTGGTTATTAGCTATTAAATTTTTAACATCAACAATTGTTTTATCAGTAAGATTATTATTTTCTTCTAACGATATAACCGTCAACCCATATTTTTCTAAATATTTGAACAAATCATTTGATACTACAATTTTTTTATGTGGAGCATTTTCAATAGTTAATTTTATTTCAGCATCTAATTCTGATATAACTAATTTTAATTGCTCATAATTGTCATTAATTTCTCTTTCTAAATAATGATTAGATATATATTCGTTAAAGCCATTTTTAATATTTTGTGATAGCATTAATAGATTAGAAGGATTAAGCCATAATTCTTCTACTGAACTTGTATATTCCATTCCAATGGCCGCATCAATAATTTTAATTCTTCTATTTTGGTTAATCATACTTACAGCATATTCTTTTTCGTGACTAAGACCGTTAAATATAAATAAATCACTTTTACTATAATCACTTATTTGTTTTTCAGTTAAGCGATATTCATTAACATTAATTCCATCAGGATATATACTTGTTATAGTGGCATGATTACCATAAAGCATATTAACAATATATTCTATAGGGTATACACTAGTATATATATCAATTCCATCCATTCTATCAGTTTTAATACAACCAATTGAGTTGGTCGAAAATAGTATTAATATTAATAATAAAACAAATTTTTTCATTTTCTTATCCTTTCTGGTACTGGGTCATATCCATAAGAGCCCCAGGGATTACATTTTAATAATCTTTTAATTGTTAAATAAATACCATTAATAGTACCGTGGTTGTTTATAGCATCAAGGGCATAATTAGAGCAAGTTGGAATATGTCTGCAATTATTGTGCCATGGGCCAGGTATTATTTGGTATAGTTTAATTAATTTTATTAATATTTTTTGCATATGTCACCCATTTAAAGTATACGATATTTTATGTAATTTGTAAATTTAAATATCTATTAACTATATTTGTTTGATATAATTATGAGAGGTGGTGTTTAATATTATGGAAATATTAAATAGATTAAATATTAAAACTAAAAATATAAAATTGTATGAAATTGCCTTTTCTCATTCGTCATATGTAAATGAGAATACTTCTTTTGAAAATTATGAACGATTGGAATTTTTAGGAGATGCAGTGGTCAACTTAGTTATTAGTGATTATTTATACAGTAATACTAAACATGAAGAAGGCAAGATGACGAAGCTTAGGGCTTCTTATGTATGTCAAAATGCTTTGTATGAATATGCTACTAAGTGGGGATTTAGTAATCATATAAAATTAGGCCATGGTGAGAAAATAAGTGGTGGTAAATATAGAAAACCAATTCTTGCTGATATATTTGAAGCTTTTATAGGTGCTATTTATATTGATCAAGGATATGGGGTAGCACGTAAAGTAATATATGAAATAGTAATACCATATATTGAAAGTGGGACGATGAGTTTTTTAAATGATTATAAATCAATATTGCAAGAAGCAGTTCAAACCCATCAAAAATCAGTTGAGTATGAAATGATAAAAGAAAAAGGACCATCACATAGCAAATCATTTACGATAGTAGTTAAGGTGGATAATATTATTTATGGTACAGGTACTGCTGGTAGTAAAAAGGAAGCCGAACAAGAAGCTGCTAAGAATGCAATGGAGAAACTGGCTAAATTAAAATGATGTTATGGAGGACCTATGAAAATTGGAATGTTTGATTCTGGGGTAGGGGGTCTTACGGTATTAAAAGAGTTTTTACATTTGATGCCTAATAATGAATATATATATGTTGGTGATTCTAAGCGATTGCCTTATGGTAATAAATCAAATGAAAATATTATTTTATTTGCTAAACAAATAACTGAATTTTTGATAAAGCAAGATGTTGATATAATAATTGTAGCTTGTGGCACGGCAAGTTCTGTTGCCATAGATGAATTGAAAACAAGTTATAATATACCTATTATAGGAGTAATAGAGCCTACGGCTAAGGAAATTGCTAATAAGTATAGTAATATATTGGTTATAGCTACTAATGCTACTATAAAGTCAAATATGTGGCAGAAAACAATATTGAAATATAATGATAAAATTAATATTTATGAAAATGCTTGTCCTTTGTTTGTGCCATTAGTTGAGGAAAGAATAACTGACGGAATTATTGCTTATGAAGTAGTCAAATATTATTTAAGTGGATATAAAAGTAAGGTTGATGCTGTTATATTAGGTTGTACTCATTATCCACTGCTTACTAATTCTATTACTAAGGTAATGGGTGATGATATAGTTTTAATAAACTCTGGTATTGAAATTGCTAAATATATTTATAATAATTATCAAATTATTAGTAGTGATTATAAGTTAACTGTTTATTTAAGTGATATTAATGATAATTTTATTCAATTAGGTAATAAATTACTAAATCAAGATATTAGTAATAATGTAATGAAAATAGATTTTGAGTAAGAGAAAGTGATTACATTAGAAAAGAGTTAATACTTTATTAAAATAAATTTTTTAAATTTCATGTTAAAATACGTGTTTATTTGTCTTGTGATTAATTGCTAGTAATAATTCTTAGTATATGGCTACTTTCATTGTTATTAATAATAAATTGTAGTATAATTTTTATAGTTAAAATTTAGGAATGCGTTGTTTTATAAGTGATAGAATAATATTTAATCGAACATATAAAATCATCTTAATTAAAGTTATAAATAAATTAGAAAGGGATCAATCAAGAAGATATATTTTTGACTGATTATACGTGATATTATGCACTTGAAAGAGATAAAATTATCTGGATTTAAATCATTTGCTGATAAAATTAATATTGATTTTAATAAAGGAATCACTTGTGTAGTTGGACCTAATGGTTCTGGCAAAAGTAATATTGTTGATGCGGTTCGTTTTGTATTAGGTGAACAATCTGTTAAATCACTTCGTGGAGATGCAATGGTTGATGTAATATTTTCAGGTAGTAAAAGTAGAACACCTTTAAATGTTACATCGGTAGAGTTAATATTTGATAATAGTGATAAACATTTAGCATTAGATTATACTGAAGTATCTGTTAAAAGGAGATTGTATATTACGGGAGAGAATGAATATTTTTTAAATGGACAGAACTGTCGTTTAAAAGATATTGTTAATTTGTTTGTTGATAGCGGAATGGGCAGGGGTTCTTTTAATATTATTTCGCAAGGGGAAATTCAAAGAATAATTAGTAATAAACCAGAGGAAAGAAGAATTGTTTTTGAAGAGGTAGCTAGTGTATTAAAATATAAGAGAAGAAAAGAAGATGCTATTAAAAAAATAGAAAGAACTAATGAAAATTTAAATAGAGTAAATGATATAATTGGTGAATTAGAACCACAAATTGGACCATTATATGAACAAAGCATAATGGCTAAGGAATATCTAAATATTAAAGAAGAACTAGAAAATATAGAAATTGCTCTTATTGTCCACGATATTGATAATATTAATTTTGAATATCAAGATATTAAGAAACAAATAGAAAAATTATCTGAAGAAATAGTAAATTTAAGTATTAGGGTGAATAATGAGGAATTAGAATTAGGAAATGAAAAGACTGAATTGCAAAAGGTTGATAATGAAATATATGGTTTACAACAACAATTAATAGAGTTAAGTAGTAAGGCTGAAAAATTAAATACTCAAAAACAAATGATTAGTGAACGAAAGAAATATGATAAAGAGGATATTAAATTACATAATAATATTATTCAATTAAAAGAAGATAAATTTATATTAGATAATAGTGTTTTTAGTGTTAAAAGTGATATTAATAGTAATGTTGAATTTATTAGTAATATTGATAGAGATATCAGTAATTTTGAAATTAAACTAAATAGTTTGAAAAAAGAGAAATCATCTGTTATAAATCAACTTGACAGTAAGTTAAGGAAGGAAAGAGAGTTAAATCACAAAATAGATTTGTTAAAAAATTCTATTGAAAATAATACCACTATGAATTTGGCTGTTAGGAATGTTGTTAATAATCCTAAGTTAAATGGAATACATGGAATTATTGGTAAATTGATTGAAGTAGAGGAAAAGTATGCATTAGCTATTGAAACTAGTTTAGGTAGCAGTATGCAGTATATCGTAGTAGATAATGAGGATATTGCCAAAGATGCAATTAATTATTTGAAGAATAATAGTTTGGGTAAGGCGACTTTTTTTCCAATTAATATAATAATGCCAAAAGGAATAGATGAAGATACTTTATTTAAAGCCTCTAAATATTCAGCATATATTGGTTGTGCTTTTAATTATATTAAATGTAATCCTAAGTATCGCAATATAGTGTTAAATCAATTAGGTAATGTTTTATTAGTTAATGATATTAATGGCGCTAATGAGATTAGTAAAGCGATTAATTATCGATATAAAATAGTTACATTAGATGGAGAGATAGTTCATGTTGGGGGTTCTATTACAGGTGGAACTTTTAAAAAAAGTTATGGTATGATTAAAGAAAAATATGAATTAGAATCAATGCTTAGAGATAATACATTGATAATTAATGAGTGTAAAAGTTTGGAAAATAAGATAAATGAAATTGATTATGAATTAAAAGAAATAGAAGTTAAGATATATAATTTGCAGAAGCAAAAAGTAGTTGTTGAGGAAAGTAATAATAATAAATTAAAGAGTTTAAAGCAGAATCAAAATCAATTAGAACTTATAAATAATGAATTAAGTGATTTAGAAAATATTGTTGGTAATTCTATTGATAAGGAAGAAACAAAAGTAATTACTAATTATTATGAGACAATTAAAGAAAAAGAAGAACTAATTAAAGTGATTGATAAATTAAATAATAAAAGGATAGTAATATTCGGTAGATGTGAAGAATTTGATGCAGCAATACGTAAGAATAATAGTTTATATAATAAGAAACAAGAAGAATTAAAAAATTTAGAAATAAAAGTTAATAGAATGGATGTTAAACTTGATACGCTACTTAATTTTTTGACAACGGATTATTCGTTGACGTATGATATGGCAAAGGGAAATTATAAATTAGAATTAGATACTGATGACGCTAGAATTAGAGTTAATACATTTAAAGCAAAAATTAAGAGTTTTGGTGTTATAAATTTAGGTGCGATTGATGAATATGAAAGAGTAAATAAAAGATATACTTTTTTAAATAGTCAAAGAGATGATTTAAAGAATGCTTTGAATGTATTGCTTGATATTATTAAGGAAATGGATAAGGTTATGGAAAAGAACTTTATTGAAACCTTCAAATTAATTCAAGACGAATTTAAAATAGTTTTTAAAAGGTTATTTGGTGGTGGACATGCTGAATTGAAACTAAATGATCCATCTAATATACTACAGACAGGAATTGATATAATTGCATCTCCTCCTGGTAAGCAATTACAACATTTATCTTTATTATCAGGTGGTGAGAAATCATTAACTGCTATAGCATTGTTATTTGCAGTACTTAATGTAAGGCCAGTTCCATTTTGTTTATTTGATGAAGTAGAAGCGGCTTTAGATGATGTTAATGTTAAAACATTTGGTGAATATTTGGAAAATTATAATGATAAAACTCAATTTATTATAATTACCCATAAGAAGAAAACAATGGAATATGCTAATGTTTTATATGGGATAACTATGCAAGAATCTGGAGTAAGTAAATTAGTTGGTGTAAAATTAGAGGATGCTAATAAATATGTTGATGTAAATAAGTAAGGTGCATTATAAATAATTAATATAAAATCCCAATTCATTATCAAATTGAATTGGGATTGATTTTATATTCTTATATTTATTATATAGGGCGGATTGTATCTTGATATTTAAATGGATTATGTAAATCAATTTTGTCAATAAATAATACGCCATTTAAATGGTCAATTTCATGCTGAAATACAATTGCTAATTCTTCTCTTGCTCGTATTTCTATTTTTGCACCTAATTCATTGAAACCTGAAATAGTTACTCTAGCGTATCTTGGAACAAAACCATCTACTTCTTTATTTACACTTAGACAACCCTCGCCAGTTGATGAATATATTAATTCTTCAGAATGGCTCAGTATTTTAGGATTAATAATAATATATTCTTTAAATGCATTATTTTCTTGTTCATGAACTACAACAAAATATCGTTTATTTATACCGATTTGGCAGGCGGCCAAGCCCATGCCTGGTCTTAAATTATATTTTATGGCCAATTTTTCTATCTGGCTATTTTTTAAGTATTTAATCATTTTTTTAATAGCAAGTTTATCTTCCTTAGTCAGTGGAAAAATAACTTCATTACTTACTTGTCTTAATCTTTTATCTTTTTCATCTAAAATATCATTAGTTCTTAACATAAATCACATCTCCTATAAAACTATACTTATTTTATCATAAAAATAAAAAAAAGGAAGTCTAACCTCCCTTTTAATCTAGCATTTTATAAATTTTGGGCAACAACATATTACAATCACTAATAAAATGAATATAACTAAGAAAATTGCAGCACTAGAGCCATAGCCAAAACCTGGATAGCCATATCCATATGGTGAGAAACCACCATAACCCATGCCTCCAAAGCCATATCCATATCCTCCATAAGAGTACATTATAATCCCTCCTTTTTGTTCCTATTATAATCTATTACGCATATGCATTTTTGACATTGTTAAGACCTAATTTGATTAAAAATATATAAAAATATAGTGATATTATGATATTATAATGAATATAGGATGTGAAAATATGGGGCGTATGTTATCAAAATTAGATACAACATTATTCTTTACTACTATTTTCTTATTTATAGTAGGTCTTATAATGATATTTAGTGCATCAACTATTGAATCTTTTATGCGTTATGGAACAAGTCCGCACCATTTTTTTATTAGACAAGCTATATTTTTAATTGCAGGTTTTATTGCCTTTATGTTTGTTATTAATATCCCATTAAAAAAATATCATACTTATGTATGGTTTGGAATATATGGTCTTTTACTATCTTTATTTTTTTTACTAGCATATGGTCAAGCTATTAATAGTTCTTTTAGTTGGATTAGAATAGGTAATTTATTTTCTATTCAGCCTAGTGAGTTTGCTAAGACTATTTTAATTTTATTAATGGCTTCTTTTTATTATAGAAATATTAATAAATTGGATAATTATGTTACTGCCTTGACACCGCCCATAATAGGATTTATTATTGTTGTTTTTGTTATGTTTCAACCTGATTTTGGAACTTCGGTTATAATATCATTAATAGTCTTTTTAATTTTTATTTTAACTCCTATTAACTCGTTGATTAAAATGAGTGTAATAAAAATTATAATAGGCATGATATTAGTTGGCCTTGTCGTTATGCTAATATCTGGCAAAACTTTCTTTTCAGGTACGCAAATGGATAGGCTTAATTTTATAAGACCATGTAGTAGGTTTGAAACTAGTGGTTATCATGTATGTAATGGGTATATTGCTATAAATAATGGTGGATTGTTTGGCGTTGGTTTAGGTAATAGTACCCAAAAATATTTGTATTTACCTGATGTGCATACTGATTTTATCTTTGCTATTGTTTTAGAAGAATTAGGCTTGCTTATTACTTTATTTATTATGTTTTTATTTTCAGTTGTTTTATATAGAATATTAGCAATAGCAAGGAAAAGTACTAATTTGATGGAATCTATTATTGCATATGGTGTCTTAATATATATATTCTTACACATTATAATTAATTTAACTGGTTTATTAGGAATGTTGCCACTTACTGGTGTTCCTTTGCCTTTCTTTAGTTATGGCGGCTCATATTCGCTTAATTTATTTGTAGCATTAGGATTAGTTCAAAGAGTTCACATTGAAAGTAATAAAAAAACTTTGAATAAAAAGGAAATATAATTAAAATATAAAATAATCTCTATAAGGAGGTTTTTTTATGTTGATGATTAATAAATATAAGATAGCATTTATATTAATAATAAGCATTATATTAATAGCTATAGCCAGTTATTTATATTATAGATATTATTTATATGTTCCTATTGTGTCTAGTAATATTGTTTTTAAAGAAACTAATGAAATATTAGATGAAGTTCAAGAGATAGTAGTTAATGAACCTAAAATAGAAGAAAAAATAAATTATTTGATGGTAGACATAAAGGGCGCAGTTAAAAAACCAGGTGTCTATAGCATAGTAGAAAACAGTAGAATAATTGATGTTATAAATAAAGCAGGGGGATTGACTAATTTAGCAGATACTTTTTATATTAATATGAGTAAAAAGATTAAAGATGAAATGGTAATTGTTATATATACTAAGAATGAAATTTTAGAATATAAGAATAAAATTGCAGAAGATAAAATGGTTATTGAAAAAATGCAAAATAATGATATTAATGATGCTATTGTTGATTGTTTAGTTAATGATGATAATATAACAGATAATATAGATAACACGCCTAGTAATGATAATAACCAAGATAATAATACATCTTTAATTGTTAATATAAATAATGCTAGTGTTGAAGAATTGATGAAGTTATCTGGAATAGGTGAAACAAGAGCTAATGATATAATTAGTTATAGAGAAAAAAATAATGGGTTTAAATCAATAGATGAATTAAAAAATGTTAAAGGTATTGGGGAAGCTACTTTTGCTAAAATTAAGAACGATATTACTATATGATACTTTTTATATTATTTTAGTGATATTCATATTATTGTATAGTTTAATTAATGTTAATATCTCAAAAAACAGCCGATATAGTGGAAACGAAACAAAATTAAGGGGTTTTATTAAAAATTATAATATAGATGGAAATAAACTAACTATTTATTTAAGAGAAAAAGAAACAGTAATAGGCACTTATTATTTTGATAAGGAAACAGATAAAGAGGAATTTATTAAAAATTATAAATTAGGTGATTTTATTGAAGTAATTGGAGCAATGAAATTACCGAAGGAAAATACCGTTTTTAACTTATTTAATTATAGAAAATATTTATATAATAAAGATATTTTCTATTTATTTGACATTATTGATATAAAGAAAATAAAAAGTAATACTAATATCTTTATTATGTTAAAACAAAACATAATTGATTATATAAATAACTTTGAATATTCTAAAGAATATCTTAAAGCTTTTATAATAGGTAATACTAAAAATATTAGTGCTCAAGTGTTAGATAATTATCAAATTATTGGTATAACACATTTATTTGCTATATCAGGTATGCATATTAGTTTGTTAACCTTGATATTAATATATGTATTGAAGAAAATTAATGTTTGCGAATATAAAAGGTATTTATTAGTATTTGTTTTTCTCTTTTTTTATATGTTTTTAACTAATTATTCACCATCTGTTTTAAGAGCTAGTATCTTTTTTATCCTTTCTTCCATAAATAAAAATTTTTATTTTAACATTAAATCAATAAACCTTTTTTATCTTACTTTAGTTACAACATTATTAATTAATCCTTATTTTCTTTTTGATATTGGATTTCAATTTTCATTTATTATCAGTTTTTACCTAATTTTATTTCAATCTTTAATTAATAAATATAAACCTTATACTATAAAATTATTTCTAATTTCATGTATATCATTTATAGTTAGCATGCCAATACTAATGTATCATTTTTATGAAATTAACATATTAAGTATTTTAATTAATATGATATATGTTCCGTTTATTACGTTAGTTTTATTTCCTTTGTCATTAATTACTTTTTGTTTTCCACCTTTGGATAGTATATTATCATTATTAATTGAGTTAATGGAATATGTATCGCTTGTAATTAGTGATATAAGCATTGGTGTTGTTATTTTCAGTAAGCCTAATTTAATTACAATTTCTATATATTATTTAGTAATTACATATGTATTTTATATGTATAATAAAAATAAAATATTTAGTGTAAGTTATTTAATCTTATTAGTTATAATTCATTATTATAGTTCAAACTTTAATAATTATGTAGATTTTACTATGATTGATGTTAGGCAAGGGGAAGCATTGTTAATTAGATTACCCTATAATAAAGGAAATATTTTGATTGACACTGGCGGAAGATATATCGTAAATATGGATTCATGGAAGAGGCGCAATCGAAGATACTCAATTGCTAAGAACACCTTAATTCCATATTTTAAATCACTTGGAATTAGAGAAATTGATTATTTGATAGTGACACATGGCCATTTTGATCACATGGGAGAAGGAATTAATTTAGTAGATAATTTTAAAGTTAAAAATGTGATATTTAATAAAGCCAATAATTCTAAGATAGAAAAAGAATTTATTGATTATTTAAGCGATAAGAAAGTAAATCATTACTTTTATCAAAATAAAGATATTCTTAATATTAGCGGATATAAATTTTACTTCTTAAATCCTTTTTTATCCTCAACTGAAGATTTAAATGATAGTAGTTTAGTAATATATACTAACTTTAATAATAAATCCTTATTGTTAACAGGTGATATATCTGCAAAAGTGGAAAATAAAATTATTAATGAATATAATATAAATGATTTATATATACTTAAAGTAGCACATCATGGGTCGATAACTAGTACTAGTGAAAGTTTTTTAGATGCAATAAATCCTAAATATGCGTTGATTTCGGTTGGTTATAACAATAAATTTAACCATCCTGATAAACTTGTTATAGATAGATTACAAAAAAGAAATATTAAAATTTATATGACAAGTATTCATGGAAGTATAAAATATAAATTTTATCGCAAAAAAACAGTCATTAAGATATGTTTATCATAATATATATAGAACGCTAAGCTATTTGGTTAGCGTTAATATAGATAATGGAGCTTTTTAAGGCTCCATTTTTTCTTAATTTGTGGTATAATTTTAGTGGTGATGCTATGGAAAATGTATATTTAATATATGGAGAAGAAAAGTATTTAATTGATGAAAAAATTAAAGAAATAAGTAATAAATATATTATTAATAATGAAGATAATAATTTTATAAAATATGATCTATGCGAAACAAGTATAGAGGACTTATTAGAAGATGCTTCAATGCAATCATTGTTTTCAAACGTTAAAGTAGTTATAGGTATAAATGCTTTCTTTTTAACCAGTAGCAATTCTAAAATCAACATTGATCATAATTTAGAAAAATTAATTAAATATATAAATTCGCCCAACCCTAGTAGCATTTTAATTTTAACTGTTAATAATTCCTTAGATGAACGCAAAAAAATAGTTAAGGAGTTAAAGAATAAAGCCACAGTGTATGAATATAAAAAAACAGATTATAATACTTTATTTGCTTTTATTAAAAACAAATTAAGTAAAAGTGGTTATCAATTTCACGATGAGACAATTAAATTATTTATTAGTAGAGTAGGATATGATTTGATAAGGGTGGATAATGAAATTGATAAATTAATGTTATATAGATATTATGAAAAAGAAATATTTGATGAAGATGTTTTAGATTTAGTGCCGAAAACTTTAGAGGAAAATATATTTGATTTGATTGATGCAGTTGTAAGTAAAGATAAAGAAAAAATATTTATGATTTATGATTATTTATTAAATCAAGGAGAAGAAGCAATAAAAATAATTGTACTATTGGCTAATCAATTTAGGCTAATTTATCAAATAAAAATTTTGGCCGAAAAAGGATATGATGAAAAAGATATTGCTAGTAGTTTAAAAGTTCATCCATATAGGGTAAAACTAGCATATTTAAAAGGTAAAACATTTAAAGAAAAAATATTATTAAATTATTTAAATGAATTAGCAGAGCTAGATATTGCTATCAAAACTGGTGATATTGATAAAGAAATGGGCTTAGAATTATTTTTATTGAAGATGTAAAAAGATAACAATTTAGTTATCTTTTAATATTTTGGCAGTATTTTTAAAATTAAACTTAGCTACATCTTTTAATTTTTCTATATTATATTGTTGAACTATTTTTTTACCTACTTCATCAACTTGATTATTTGCTCCCTTAGGTAATATAATATTTAGTTTTTCACTTAATTTATCTAATTCTTTTAAAAAAATATATCTACTTATTACAGAAGCACAGGCTACGCTTAAATTTTTATTTTCCGCTTTAGTTAAGAAAGTTATATTTCTAACTATATTAGGAATATTAACTAAATATTTATAATAATTTTTAGAATCAACAAATTGATCAACTATTATATAGTCGTATTGTACATTATTACTTAACATATTGCTTAACACTTTATTATGTAAAATTGCTTTTATTTTATTCATATTAACATCTTTACTATATTTTTCATTGTATTCTTTATTGGTTAAAATAACACTTGAATACTTAATATGCTTTATAATGGTTGGTACTATTTTTAAAATTTGATTATCATTCATTTGTTTAGAATCCTTTAACCCCAACTCTTCTAAAAAAGAAATATCATTTTTATTAACATAAGTGCTTGTAATAACGATCGGTCCATAATAATCGCCGGTTCCTACTTCATCAGAACCAATAGCATTAGTATAGTAGTAATCATTTTCTTTTTCATTAGTTTGCAGGTCCATTTCTTTCCACATATTAGCATCAACATCAGCCGATACTCCTTGGAACATGACTTTCCCTGATTCATATAAAGTTACAATGGTATCTTCTTCTTTGGCTTGGAAAACCGCATATGGGGGCTTTTTTTCATTAATTTTATCTTTGAAATATTCAATCATTTTTTCTTTAGTAGCACTACTAACTTTTATTACGACATTCATTGTAAACCACTCCTAAAAATATTCTATCATGTTTTGCATTATTTTAGATAATAAGTTATAATATAATAGTAATATGGAAGGAAGAATAATAATGAATATTGTTGATATTATTATAATATTATTTATTTTGTTCTGGGGCGTTATCGGCTTTAAAAGAGGATTTATTAAACAAACTACAATGTTTATAGGTTTAATATTAATACTAGTATTATCTTTTGTATTAAAGAACTCAGTTGCTATATATATGTATGAAAAATTGCCATTTTTCAATTTTTTTGGTATATTTAGAGGCGTTACTGTATTAAATATATTATTATATGAATTAATAGCTTTCTTTTTAGTATTAGCAGTTCTGTTTTTAATCCTAAAGATATTTACTTTTTTTTCAAGTATTATTGAAAAAATATTAAATTTTACTATTATATTAGGAATTCCATCTAAATTGTTAGGATTTATAGTTGGTTTAATAGAGGGTTATATTGTAGCATTTTTAATACTATATTTTATTAGTTTACCTATTTTTAATATTTATATTATTAGAGAATCAAAATTTATTCCTTTCATGTTAGATAAAACACCAATATTATCTGAAAAACTAGAGAATACTATTAATACATTTGAGGAAATATATTCAATTAAGGGGAAATATAAGGACGCTAAATCGAATGATGAATTTAATAAGGAAGCATTAGATATATTATTGAAGCATAATATAATAACTGTAGAATCAGTTGAAAAGTTAGTTATTAGTAGCAAGTTGAAAATAAATAATGTAGAAGGAATATTGAAAAAATATAGATGAGGAGATGTAATATGAGTTTGATTAATTTAAGAAATGAGAATTTAAACGAAATTATTAAAAATGAATTAGTACTAGTTGATTTTTATGCTGATTGGTGTGGTCCTTGCAGAATGTTAGGCCCTATTATAGATAATTTAGGTAATGAAGTAAGTGATATTACAATAGTTAAGGTAAATATTGACAATAATGAAGATATTGCCACTGAATATAGTATTATGACTATTCCAACATTGTTATTATTTAAAAATGGCAAAAAGATAGGTATTAAACAAGGTTTTCAAAGTAAAGATATGTTAATGAAATGGATAAATGAATATAAATAAGCACTAAGCCTTTAATAATTAATTATTAGAGGTTTTTATTTGACTTTTATTATATATGATATAATTATATTGGTGATGATGATGTTAAAAAATAAATTAAATTTATTTCCTTCAAAATCTGGGTGTTATCTAATGAAGGATAAAAATAATAGTATTATATATGTTGGCAAAGCATTAAATATAAAAAACAGATTGAATTCTTATTTTTATGGGAACCATAGTGGTAAAACATTATTAATGATAAATGAAATTAATAATATTGAATATATTGTTACATCTAACGAATTAGAAGCATTATTATTAGAAATTAATTTAATAAAAAAATACCGACCAAAATATAATATAATGTTAAAAGATGATAAAAGTTACCCATATATTGAATTAACTAATGATAAATATCCTAAGTTAGTAATAGTAAGAAATATTAATTATCGAAAGAAAAAAAATGACAATTTATTTGGTCCTTATCCTAATGTAAATGCCGCTAGAAAAACATTGAATTTATTAAATCGCATATATCCCTTACGCAAATGTAGTACATTTAGAAAGAGTGAATGTCTGTATTATCACTTAAATCAGTGCTTAGGGTATTGTATTAAAAATATTGAAAATAAAGAAATTAATAATATGAAGAATGAAATAATTAGATTTTTGAAGGGAGATCATACTTTAATTACTTCAAAGATAAAGATAGAAATGAATGAATCATGTGAAAAAATGCAATATGAAAAAGCATTAGAATTAAAGGAATTGCTTAATTATATTGAAATTACACTTAAGGATCAAATTATAGATTTAAAAACTGGTGATAATCTGGATGTGTTTGGTTACTACTATGATAAAACATATTTATCTACACAAGTATTTTTTGTTCGTAGTGGCAAGTTAGTTGGTAGAACTGCAAATATTTTTCAGTCAGTTGATACAATTGAAGAAGAATTGATTGAATACATTATTAATTTTTATTTTAAAAATAATATAAAACCATTAAAGATAATTGTTCCAAGTATAGTTGATAGTAAACTACTTGAATTAGCACTTAAAATAAAAGTTATGGTTCCCAAAAAAGGTAAATACAAGAACATTTTAGATATGTCATCAAAAAATGCTATGATTAATTTTGAGCAGAGATGGGAAACAATTAAAAATAATGACGATAAAGTTAATAAAGCATTAATGGAATTAGCCAATATATTAAATATTGAGTCGATTAAGAGAATTGAAATGTTTGATAATTCTAATTTGTTTGGTACTTTTTATGTTAGTGGAATGGTGGTTTTTATTGATGGAAAACCTGAAAAGAATGAATATCGGAAATATAAATTAGATACATTAACGGTTGTTGATGATTTGAGTGCTATGAGGGAAGTTATATATAGAAGATATTTTAAAGTATTGAATGACAACCTAGTAAAGCCAGATTTAATTATAGTTGATGGTGGAATTAATCAAGTAAATGTTGCTAAAGAAGTAATTGTTAATTTAAAATTGAATATCCCGGTAGTTGGTCTAAAAAAGGATAATAATCATGATACTAATGGGCTAATAGCAAATGAACCATTAGAAGTTGTTAATATTGATAAAAAAAGTTCGTTGTTTCAATTATTGAGCATTATTCAAGAGGAAGCGCACCGTTTTTCTCTTTCTTATCATAGAAATATTCGAAGTAAAGGCGCCTTATTTAGCGAACTTAACTTGATTAATGGAATTGGTAAAAAAAGAGTTAAAACACTACTTAAAAAATATGGTTCATTAAATAATATGAAAAATGCTTCAATCGATGAATTATCTACAATTACACCTTATAAAATTGCGTGTAATTTATATAATTTCTTGCAAAACAAAATATGAATGTTATAATAATATTAGGGTAGGTGCTTTGATGAAAAATAGAGGGTTTACTTTAATTGAGTTATTAGCAGTAATAGTAATATTAGGTGTAATTATTAGTATTACATTACCAATTGTAAACAGAATAATTGACGATTCAAAAGTGAAGGCTTTTAATACTGACGTTGAACTAATGGCTAGAGCTGGAGAAAATTATTTTATTGAAAATTTATCTAAATTACCAACGGTGAATAACCAACCAGTATTTGTATTTCTAGAAAGATTAGTAACAGAAGGATATATTGAACAAATAACTACTCCTGGTAATGAGAATGAAGTGTGCATTGGTTATGTAACGGTAACTAAAACAGGTACGGATGTTTTTACTTATGAACCTTATTTGAAGTGTGGTAATAGACACGAAACTGCTAATTATAGAGAATATACAGAAGAAAATTTAATATTATATTTACCAAGTACATCAGCGCCTCAATTATTAAACGGCAGAAATCATTGGGTGGATAATATTAGTGGTAGAACTGCTGAATTAATAAACATGGCCATGACTACAACAAGTGGTTATGATAGTTTAAGAAAGGGTTATGTTTTTGATGGTGTAAATGATTACCTTAGGATACCGTCTAACACAATTTTTAATACCTTATCAAATGGAACTTTTACATATAGTATGTGGATTACAAATACTAACTATTCTACAAGGCAGACCATTTTATCAAGAACAGAGCCTTGTAATAATCCAGCCCATTTTGAAATATTTTTTGAATCTAATCGTTTATATTTTACGTATTATAGTGATTTAGATTTAACTAGTGTGGTTCATTTTACAGATCCTATTTTAACTAATGGCGTATCATATAATATTGTATGGGCGAAAAGATGGGGGCAGTTAGGAGTTAGAGTATATTTGAATGGTGTATTACAAACGGTGTATGGTGATTCGGCAGTACGTGGCACAACGTTTAATTTGCCAATATTTATAGGAGCGAGAAATGGGGATGGAAGTACTTGTCGAACAGATCCTTTTCCAACTAGATTTAAGAATGGTATTATACATGATGTATTAATATATAATAGAATTTTAACTGAAAGTGAAATAAATTATAATTATTTATTTGGTAGAGCAAAAAATGATTTATAAATAATTACTTTGAAATAACTACTTTGAAATAATTACTTTGTGTAATTATTTTTTAAATGTTATAATTTTAATGGTGGTGCATATTATGGGAAAAATTAAAATAATGAATGAATTTTTAGCTAATAAGATAGCAGCAGGCGAAGTAGTAGAGAAGTGTGTTTCGGTTGTAAAAGAGTTAGTTGAAAATAGTATTGACGCAATGAGTAAAGAAATAAAGATAGAATTAATCGATGCTGGAGTTCGTGAAATTAAAATTACTGATGATGGCCTTGGCATGGAAAAGGAAGATGCTTTACTAGCTTTTTCACGTCATGCAACAAGTAAATTGTTAGATGAGGATGATTTGTTTAGAATTAATTCTTTAGGCTTTAGAGGAGAAGCGCTTCCTTCAATTGCATCAGTTAGTGATGTGGTATTAAAAACCAGCACAGGTGAGGTTGGTACTTTAGTTAATATAAAAGGTGGCAAATTAATAAGTGAAGAAAGAGCAGACGCTAGAATAGGTACTGTTATTAGTGTAAAGAATTTATTTTATAACACGCCAGCAAGATTAAAACATTTGAGGAGTTTGCATTTAGAACTTGCAAATATTGTCGATTATATTCACAAGGTAGCTTTATCTTATCCTAATATAAAATTTAGTTTATATAATAATAGCAAAATATTGTTTAATACTGATGGTAGCAATAATTTATTAAAAGTTATAAATAATATATATGGTATTGAAATAACGAAGAAAATGATTGAAATAAAAGGTGCTAATAATGATTATCTAATTAGTGGATATATTTCATATCCTGAAATTACTAAATCAACTAGAAATAGTATAATTACAATTGTAAATGGAAGAATTGTTAGAAACCTAGAGTTAAATAAATTAATTAATGATTCATATCATACTTATAAACAAATAGATAGATATCCAATTGTTATTTTAAATATAAATGTTGATCCTAGTTTGGTTGATGTTAATATTCATCCTACTAAAATGGATATAAAATTTAGTAAAATGGATAAATTAAAAGAATTGTTAGAAGAACTGATTAAGAAAGAATTAAGCAATAGTAATTTAATTCCTAATGTAGTTGCTAATAAAAAAGAAGAGATTAAGTTTGAAGAATACAAATTTGAGTTAGAAAGAGAAATTAATAATATAGCAAAAAATGATTTTATTAATGAGCGCATTGAAGAATATAAATTAAATGATGAGCCTGAAAAAATATTAAATCCTGTTATTAAAACAGGCGTGCCGGAGTTATATCCTATAGGCTTGATACATGGAACATATATTGTATGTCAAAACGAGTTAGGCATGTATTTAATAGACCAACATGCCGGCGAAGAAAGAATTAATTACGAAAAATATCTTGGAGTATTAGGCAATCCTATTAAGAATAATATTAGCCTGTTAATACCTATTATTATGGAGTTTTCTAGTGATGAATTTATTATATTAAATGAGAATTTGCATATTTTGCGAAATCTAAATTTTGATATTGAGCAAATTGGAGTAAATACTATAATAATTAGGGAGCATCCAATGTGGTTGCCAAAAAACTATGAAGATTTAGCGATAAGAAAGATTATAGAAATTATCATAAACAAGGAATCTTTTAATATAGAAAAATTTAATGAAAATGTTGCAATTAACTTAAGTTGTAAATTGGCTATAAAAGCAAATAAAAAAAGTACTATTGAAGAAATGGAGCAATTGATTAACGCTTTGCGCAAATGTAACAATCCATTTACGTGTCCGCATGGTAGGCCGGTAATTGTATTTTATTCTGATTATGAATTGGCAAAGATGTTTAAAAGAATTGGTTAAGTTGTGGTAAAATTTGACAATATTTTTATTTTGTGTATAATAGTGATACTTTTAAGAAAAGGGGGAAAGATTATGTTTGGAACACAAGGACTACTTACTAGTCGCGAATTAGATATAATTAAGGGGGTTGCAATTGAACTAGAGAAGTTTAATAGAAGCAAAGATTTATCTAATATTAAATCAACAATAGAACAATTGGTTACAGTTAATAAACAAGTAGTAGAACAAAACGCATATTTAACAAGACAAAATATTGAGTTGCAACAGTTGATGAGGGAATTTTTGTTGAAAATGTCGGAATTTATGAATCAAGAAGTTTCTGTACGAAACGTTGATTATTCTAAAACGCAGATTGATGGCAATGATTCGTCGAAGATTGTGACATCTGAAGATAATAAAACAACATTTGAACTAGAAAAAATAAAGAAAATGAAATTGGAGCCAGAAAAATTAAAATGTACTATAATATATGATAACAACAAGCGTTTACTTTTTTAAGAAGTTTATATTTACTATAAACTTTTTATTTTGTATAATGAAAAAAGGTGAGATATATGATTAAAATTATTGTGATTGTAGGTCCTACAGGTGTTGGTAAAACAAAATTATCAATTAAACTAGCAAAAGAGTTTAATGGTGAAATTATAAATGGTGATAGCATGCAAATTTATAAAGAGTTAAATATTGGGACGGCTAAAATAAAGGAAGAAGAAAAAGAAGGTATTATACATCATTTGTTTGATATTAAAGAAGTTGATGATAATTATTCTGTCTTTGATTATCAACGAGATGGAAGAGAAATTATTGAAAAAATTATTAGTAATAATAAAGTTCCTATAATCGTTGGTGGTACTGGATTATATATTAAAGCTTTGTTATATGATTATGTATTTAATAAAGAAAATGAGAAAAATAATTATGATAACTATTCCAATGAAGAATTATATAAATTGGTAACGAAAAACAAATTTAGTACGGATGTTCATATTAATAATCGTCATAGAATGATTAGATTATTAAATAAGCATAATAACGATAATAATGATAAAGGTGATAAACTATTATATGACGCTGTTTTCATTGGTTTAACAATGCCACGTGAAATGTTATATGAAAGAATTAATAATAGGGTAGCTAATATGGTTGTTGATGGTTTAATAGGTGAGGTTAGCCATTTATATAATAAAAATATTCGAAGCAAAGTTGTTAATACTGGTATTGGATATAAAGAATTATACCAATATTTTGATGGATTAATTTCATATGAAGATTGTATTGATTTGATTAAGAAAAATTCAAGAAGATATGCCAAAAGACAATATACATGGTTTAATAACAAAATGAATATTGTTTGGTTTGATGTAGATATTGATAATTTTAATAATACCGTTAATAAAGTAATTAATTACATTAAAAAAACACTTTTAAAGTAAGTGTTTTATTTTGCTTCGTAATAAACTTCTTTGTCGTATATGTGTTCTTCAACACTCAAGCTTTCTAGTTTTTGAGTATCTATTAAAAAGAAAGTATGGTCTAATATATCTTTTCCCGTATCAGATACTGGATCATTCCATGATACATCAAGATGATACCATTTATCTCCTAGATTAACGAAATTCCATATATGGCGTTCGCTTGCAATTTTATAGTTATTTACTCCTAATTTATTTAGAAAGATTGCCATGGTATCAGTATATCCACTACAAAACCCATATCCTTGAAATAATACGCCATAACTAGTATCAGAATCATATTTTTCAATATTGTTTTTAAATCTTTCAGAATCATATTTAGTGTTGTTAATTATATAATCGTGAATGGTTCTAATTTTTTGTTCGATGGTCATAGTATCATTAATTATTTGATTATATATTTCATTTATTCTATTATCAATAAGAGCGATTTTATCATCATTATAAGTCTTAGTAGTGCTTATTTTTACGGTGCCATAATTGTCATATTTAGTTTTAATCTCACTAAAACTATTATATGGATGAACAAAATTATTAATATGAGATAATAATGTTTTATCATTGGCGATTTCTTTTACATCTTCTATACAACTAGGGTAGTTTCTTCTACAGTAAAATGTAAATTCATCCCAACCAGAATTAATTGTTGTAAAATAGATATTTATTAGATCTTGCCTATTGGATGGTTCAAAATTAGTAGTATTTTGGACAAAATGGTAATTAGTCTCTTTTCTATAGACATTATGTTCTGGTACTACTACTTTCTCATTAAATATAATTAATTGAAGCCCGTAATCGATTATTTCATCACTATAATTCATTATTAAATAATATAAACTACCAATTACTAATAAGAATGCTAAAAATTTTTTCATGACATCACCTTAGTATTATTTTAACATAAAAAAAGAAGTAATACATAACTACTTCATTTGGTTTACTTTTTTTGTTAAGCGCGATTTTGCTCTTGCTGCCTTATTGCCGTGTATTAATCCTTTAGTAAGAGCTTTATCTATTTTTTTAATAGCATTATCCAATATTTTTTTTGCTTCGTTAATGCTGTCGCTACTAAGTTTTTCAACTTTTTTAATTGCTGTTTTCATTCCTGTTCTATGAATAGTATTTGCTTCCTTAGCTTTAATAGATGTTTTTACACGTTTTTTGGCACTTTTGATATTTGGCATTATTTCACCTCCAGTTTATACATATAACAAAGTAATTTTAGCAAATAAAAAAGGAAAATGCAATAAAAAAATATTTTTGGGGAAAATAAATATAAGAGGGTGATATAATGACACATGAAATTGATTTGCAAAAGTATCAAATGAGAACTGATTTATTAATAGAAACAATTGAGACTTCTAAAGAAAAGAATATAAATATTAATTCTGTTAAAAAAAAGTATGGTGATATATTAGTTACTACTGTTGATATTGATAGTAAACATGAAAAAATATTAAATAAAAAAGAAGGTAGATATATTACAATTGAATATGACGATATTACTGATTATAATAATAGAGAAAAAGTAACTAGTGTTTTTAAAAACGAATTAAAAGCACTACTTAATTATTTGAAAATTAATGATAATGCTACATGTATGATAGTTGGTCTTGGCAATGATAAATCAACGCCGGATGCTTTAGGTCCTAATGTTATTGAAAATGTATTAGTAACAAAACACTTATTTGATTTAGATGTTAATGTTGAGAAAGGTTTTAGAGAAGTTAGTGCTTTTTCTCCTGGAGTAATGGGTAGCACTGGAATTGAGACTAGTAAAATTATAAAAGGGGTTAGCGAACAAATAAAGCCGGAATTTTTGTTAATAATTGATGCCTTAGCTGCTCAATCTGTTTTTAGGGTCAATAAAACTATTCAAATGACTAATACTGGTATAAATCCTGGTAGTGGCGTGGGAAATAAGCGCGAAGAAATAAGCAAAGAAACCATTGGAATTCCGGTTATAGCTATTGGTATACCTACAGTAGTAGATGCTGTTACTATTGTAAGTGAGACAATCAATTTTTTATTTAAACATGTATCTTATCAAAAGCAAAATATAGACAGACCACTAAATAGGTTAATAACTCCTGGAACAGAGAATTATTTAAAAAAGACAGACAAACTAGAAGCGTTAAATAAAGAGGAAAAACATAATTTAATGGGTATAGTTGGCAATTTAACAGAGGAACAAACTAAGGCGTTGATTTATGAAGTGCTAACGCCTATTGGATATAATCTCATGGTTACGCCTAAAGAAATAGATTTTGTTGTTTTAAAATTAGCTGAGATGTTATCAGATGGTATTAATCAGGCGCTACATAAAAAAATATAACAGGTCTACATTCTTGTAAAAAGGCATAAATTTTTATAAGGGTGAATAACTATGGGTAAAAGATTATTAAAACAAATAATTAATATTATGCAAGTAAGATATTTCGTTTTTATAATTATTTTATATATTACTTTTAATATTATAATTCATTTTTTATTTAGTAATAATATAACATTAAATAAAGCAGTATTAAATACAATATCACCAGATACAAAGTATAATTTAATACATACTCCTAAAATAAATAATATAATTAATAAAATGTTTAATATGGTTTCAAATATTTCTATAAATAACCCAACTACATTATTAGATAATGGATTAATGTCTTTGGTTGATGTTAGTTATGTTAATAGTGATATTATAAGTAGCATTGCTTATGAAGATGATTATAGTAATATGAATGAATTAGAAAAATCTAATCCTTATATTGTTGATCCTAATCCAAAGGAAATAGTGAACCCTAGAGTTTATATATTTAATTCTCATCAATTAGAAAACTATAGTATGAAGAATATGGAACCTCATAATATAAGGCCTAATGTAATGATGGCTTCATATATTATGAGAGAACATTTAAATAAGTTAGGTCTTCCAACAATTGTAGATGAGACTAATTTAACTGAATTTTTAAGAATAAATTCATGGACGCATGCTGATTCGTATAAGGCATCTAGAATCCCATTGTTAGATGCAATAAATAAGTATGAAACATTAGAATTCTTTATCGATATTCATAGAGATTCTCCTAGAAGAGATATTACTACGGTTACAATAGATGATAAATTATACGCAAGAGTAATGTTTGTTGTAGGTCTTGAAAATCCTAAATATAAATATAACTTGAAATTAGCACAAGATTTAAATGCAATGATAAATGAAAAATATCCTAAATTAAGTAGAGGCATTCTAACTAAGAAGGGTAAAGGAGTAAATGGGCTGTATAATCAGGATGTTTCACCTAATATGATTTTATTAGAAATTGGTGGAATTGGTAATACTATTGATGAGGTAGCAAATACGACAGAAATCATGGCTCAAATAATATATAAATATATTCAGGGTGAATAATATGACTTATAAATATTTTAAAATAATTATGATTACGCTCTTTATTGCCTTTTTAGCATTATATGTATCCCAAAGTGCTGGCTATTATGAATTTCAGCAACATAAGAAAATGGTGCTAACAGAAGAAAAGATAAAGCAATTTGAGCAGGACATAAAAGATGGCAAAAAAATAGATATTGATAATTATCTTGAAAGTGTTAGTAAAAATTATAATAATAGATTGTCTTCATCAGGGTTAAGAGTATCTAAAACAATTGATAAAGGGTTTAATTTAGTATTAGATAATTTTTTTACTGTATTTGAAAAACTTTTTATTAATTATTAAATAAAGATATTTAATTGTAAAAATAAGTTATGGTTTCTCTTGGTTTTTACTTTTTAATTGGGCGGTTAATAATGTTATAAGAATGTTGAGGGTTCAACATTTTTTATTTTTTAACAGTTGTGATAAAGGTGATGATGAAGTATTTAATGAAATTAAAATTAAGTAATGTGTATTTAGCATAGAATGCTAATGCAATTATGGAGCAACTAAAACAGCCATTAATCATAAATGATAGTTTAAAAAGTAGTTGGTTTGCTAAAAAAAGATACACAAATAAGAAAATAGATTCAATCTCTTATTGTTTAAATTGACAGTAATTGATATAATTGTTGTGGTGAATGTTATGAAACAAGAAAATATTAGAAATTTTTCAATTATTGCCCATATAGATCATGGTAAAAGTACTTTAGCAGATAGAATCTTAGAATTGACTAATGCAGTTAGTGAAAGAGAAAAAAGAGATCAGCTATTAGATAGTATGGATTTAGAACGTGAACGTGGGATCACTATTAAGTTAAATGCAGTTCAATTAAAATATAATTATAATAATGATGATTATATATTGCATTTAATTGATACTCCTGGTCATGTTGATTTTACTTATGAGGTATCAAGGAGTTTGGCGGCATGTGAAGGCGCTTTATTAGTGGTAGATGCAGCTCAAGGAATAGAGGCTCAAACTTTGGCTAATGTTTATTTGGCATTGGAAAATAATTTAACTATTATACCTATTATTAATAAAATTGATTTGCCAAATGCTGATGTTCCAAAGGTTAAGAAGGAATTAATTGATTTATTGGGATTTAGTGAAGATGAAATTTTACTTACAAGCGCTAAAACAGGTGAGGGAGTTAAAGAATTAATAGAAGCTATTATAACAAAAATTCCATCTCCTAAAGGAAATGTAAATAGTCCATTGCAAGCGCTGATATTTGATAGTATATTTGATTCTTATAGAGGAGTTATTACTTTAATAAGGGTTGTTAATGGAAAACTTAAAGTAGGGAATAAAATTAAAATGATGGCCACTAATGCTGTTTATGAGATTGATGAAGTGGGAATTAATACCCCTAAGCAATTAAAAAAAGAAGAACTTATTTCTGGTGAAGTTGGGTTTTTAACAGCGAGCATAAAGAGTATTGCTGATATTAAAGTAGGTGATACTATTACGTGTTTTGAACAGCCTGCTAAATTAGCATTACCGGGTTATAAAACAATGAAACCAATGGTATTTTGTGGTCTATACCCTATTGAAACATCTAAGTATGTTATTTTAAGAGATGCATTAGAAAAATTAAAATTAAATGATTCTTCACTGCAATTTGAACCTGAAACATCTAAAGCCCTTGGATTTGGCTTTAGATGTGGTTTTTTAGGTCTTTTACATATGGATATTATTCAAGAAAGAATAGAAAGAGAATTTAAGATTGATATAATTGCTACTAGTCCTAGTGTTATATATGAAGTGGTTTTAAATAATAATGAAAAAATATTTATTGATAGTCCATCAAAACTTCCAGAAAGGCAGAAAATAAGTAGTGTATTAGAACCATACATAAAAACAAATATATTAGCACCTAGTGAGTATGTTGGTTCTGTGATGGAACTGTGTCAAGAGAAACGTGGGAATTATATTAATATGGAATATTTTAATAATAGAGTAAATATTCATTATGAAATACCACTATCTGAAATAGTGTATGATTTCTTTGATAAGTTAAAATCATATACTAAAGGATATGCTTCTTTTGATTATGAATTAATTGGGTATAAACCTAATGAATTAGTAAAGATGGATATTTTATTAAATGGTGAAATAGTGGATGCGCTAACTATTATTGTTCATAAGGATTTTGCGTATAAAAGAGGTAAAATTGTAGTTGAAAAATTAAAAGGAATTATTCCAAGACAACAATTTGAAGTGCCTATTCAAGCTGTATTAGGCACAAAGGCAATAGCAAGAGCTGATATTAGTGCTTTAAGAAAAAATGTATTGGCTAAATGTTATGGCGGCGATGTTTCAAGGAAGAAAAAATTACTTGAGAAGCAAAAAGAAGGTAAGAAAAGGATGAAAAGAATAGGCAGTGTAGAAATACCGCAGGAAGCTTTTTTGAGTGTTTTAAGTATGGATGAATAGGTTAAAAATGGTGATATTGTGAAATCAGTATATATTCATATTCCATTTTGTTCTAATATTTGTAGTTATTGTGATTTTTGTAAAATTTAGTATAATAAAGATTTAGTAGATAAATATTTAGAAGCATTAGAAAAAGAAATTAGATTAAATTATAATAAAGAAATTATAAATACATTATATATTGGAGGGGGAACTCCTACTTCTTTAAGTATTAATCAATTAAAAACATTGTTTAATATTATAAAGTTATTAAAATTGGATAATGATATTGAGTTTACTGTTGAATGTAATATAGAAAATACTGATATGGAAAAATTAATATTATTTAAGGAAAATAAAGTAAATAGGTTAAGTATTGGTATTCAAACATTTAATGAAAAATATATACAACTATTGAATAGAAACCATAATAACAATCAAGTGGTGAATTTAATAAACAATTCTAATAAAATAGGTATTAATAACATTAATATTGATCTAATGTATGGGTTTTTTGACCAAACTATATTGGATTTGAAGAGTGATTTAGAGCAAATATTAAAATTAGATATTACACACATATCGACATATTCTTTAATATTAGAAGAAAATACTAAGTTATATATTGAAAACTTTAAAAGTATTGATTCTGATTTAGAATATGAAATGTATAAGTATATACGTAATGTTTTAACTTATAATGGTTTTAATCATTATGAAATCAGTAATTTTGCCAAATCAAATCAACAATCTAAACATAATTTGAATTATTGGAATAATAATAATTATTATGGATTTGGTCTTGGTGCTCATGGGTATATTGATAGTATTAGATATGAAAATACAAGAAGTATTAATAAATATTGTAAAGGTAATTATTTATATAAGAAATTGGATTTAAGCCTTAAGGAACAAATGGAAAATGAAATGATTCTTGGATTAAGAAAGTTAAGTGGTATTAATAAGAAGAGTTTTAAGGCGAAGTATAGTAAAAACGTTAGTGAAGTATTTAATGTAGATAAACTAATTAAACAAGGGGATTTAATTGATGATGGTGCTAATATTTATATACCAATTGAAAAAATGTATATATCAAATGACATATTAATAAATTTTATATTATAAGTAGGTGGATGTATGAGAGGTAGATTAGTAGTTATTGAAGGAACTGATTGTTCGGGAAAAGGAACGCAAACTAAATTGTTATTAGAAAGATTAGAAAAAGACGGGGTTAAATGTGCTATGTTTAGTTTTCCTAATTATGATTCTCCAACTGGAAAAATAATAGGAGGACCTTATTTAGGAAAATCTTATATTTGTGAAAGTTGGTTTGAAGAAGGAGCGATTAATATAGACCCTAAGGTTGCTTCGCTTTATTTTGCTGCTGATAGAAGATATAATATTCATAAAATAAATAATTTATTGGATGAGGGTTATTTAGTAATTTTAGATAGATATGTTTCTTCTAATATGGGGCATCAAGGTGGCAAAATTTCTAATGACGAAGAAAGAATTCAAATGTATAGATGGTTATATCAGTTAGAACATAGTTTATTAGAACTGCCTATTCCAGATATAATGTTTTTGCTTTATATGCCATATGATTATGCTCTGAAATTAAGAGAAAAAAGAGTGGAAAGTGCTGATCAACATGAGGCATCGGAAGAGCATTTAAAAAATGCTGAAAATGCATACTTGCAATTAGCTAGTATGTCTGATATGTATGATTGGACGCTTATTAATTGTATAGATAATAATAGTATAAGAACTAAAGAATCTATTCATGAAGAGTTATATATGAAATTATGTAAAAAATTAAGTATGTATAATGATAAAGGTGAAAAGTAAAACAAGGATCAAAACGGATGATTCTTGTTTTTAATAAATTAACATTATTTTTAATATGTATTTCTTCATTAAAATCAGGAGTAGGTGTTTTTATAACATCAATAAATGATATTTCATTACCATCTTTATCGAAACCTATAGGTTTATTAATGCTAATATTTTTGTTATTCTTCTTATTGCTTCTAAAGTGCATTAGTATTTCATTATCTGTTTTGCCGCGCCATAATTAACATTATTATTCTTAACTTTTCTATACAAATATAAATAAAGTATTGATTATAGATGTGCCAAGTAATTAATAGTTAGTGTAAAGAGTTTTTGGTTTTTTTGGAAGAAAAGATAAAATATAATTAATAATTTTAAAAAATGTTTAATTATTGACGTGTGAAAATAAAAAATGTTATTATTAAACTAGGAGTGATTGTATATGAATAATAGTAAAAAAAGTATTAAAATAACAACAATAGGGTTCACATTAATAGAATTATTAGCAGTAATAGTAATATTAGGAGTAATACTAGCAATAGCAGTACCAAATGTATTAACCCTAATAAATCAGTCAAGAGTTCAAGCTTTTGAAAGGCAAAGAG
>DBNY01000059.1:0-17820 GCA_002299475.1 Caryophanales bacterium UBA660
TGTAATATTTGCTGTTGCTGTATTTACTTCAGCTTGGGTATTATCAAAAGTTACAACATTTGCTGCTACCACTAATTGGTATGTTGCCCATGTTGTCGTTGTATAATTTATTTCATTTACCGCCGCTAACGCTGCATTATATAGTGTTAAATTTGATCTTAACACTAAATTTGTTTGTGCTGCTGTAATATTCGCTGTTGCTGTATCTACTGCTGTCTGTAAATCTTCGCTTGTTACAACGTTTGCTGCTACCACTGCTTGGTATGTTGTCCATGTTGTTGTTGTATAATTTATTTCATTTACCGCCGCTAACGCTGCATTATATAGTGTTAAATTTGATCTTAACACTAAATTTGTTTGAGTTGTTGTGATGGCCGTTGTAATATTATCAACTTCCACTTGAGTAGCCATATCATTATCTTCTATAATTTTAGCGCTTTCCAACGTTGAAATATAATTATTCCAACTTACTAAAGTATAAAGGATGCTAGAATGACTTAGAGTTTGTCTCGAAGAGCCATCAGTATAGCTTGCATTTATAGTTCTTGTAAGTATAGTTTTATTAGCATCAGCCGCAAAAATACTCATAGGCATGAAACAAATTAACATTACAAATATTAACACAAATGTAGCTATTTTTCCTAAAAATTTCATATTCTCTTTCCTCCTTAAATTATATAAATATGTATCAATATCAATCATCTTGATAATTACCATTTAGACAGCAATTATCACGCCAACACCTCCTTATTCAGAAATATTTTGACTTCTTACACATTATTTATATTGATAACATAATTAAACCACATTTTTCCTTTTTTATCAATAATTTAGTAAAAAAAAAAATAATTTTGGCAAGAAAAATGAGCAGTTTATATCACAGATAGCTGATTAAACACTTCTTTAGTTTATATTTTTACATTGCAATTAATACATAAAATTCCAAAGTTTTTATATTTCCTAACATATTATCTTTTGATACCATTTCTATAGACACATTTCATCATTATTAAAGGAAATATTTAAGTTTCATACTTTCTATAAACATCTTAAATAGTTTATAATTATTCCAAGTATTTTATGTATTTTTACTGCTCTTGTTCTTTTAATTATACATTTTTATCACTAGTATTAACAATAATCTAAACACACTTCATATTATGTCTATTTATGTCTATTTATTATCTTTTTTTATTTTTATAAGTGCTAGAATAAAAAATAAAATAGTCGTTGCTGTTAATATTATTAAATACATTGGATATGTTACTTCTTTGTCACCAATATAAATGACGTTTCCAAACATTTTATTAAATTCTAATAATTCCTCTGGATTTTCAAACATTAACTTAGACGGCGCTTCTACAAATATTTGTTTTAACATAGTGGCGCTATAAGTTATTGGTAGTAATTTCATTATGTTTTGAATAAAATCTGGCATTAAGCCAATTGGAACATATACTCCTGCTATAAAACCAATTAATGTTCCTACTACACTTAGGATAGTAGCAGCTGTTTTTTCTGATTTTACAAATAATAAGAAAAACAATGCCATACTTGAGACTGATACTACTGTGAATATAATCCCTATTATTACTTTAATTATATTAATTAATGATAGTATTTCTCCTCCATTAATAACTATATATAGTCCAGCTATAAATGCTGATAAAATACTCATTATTGTTCCTACAATAATTGCAGATCCTAAATAACCACCAATTATTTGATATTTCTTTAAAGGTGCTACTAAAAAGTCTTTAATACGATTATTACTTTCATCTTCAACCATAGTTACTAATAATACTAGTGTAATATTAACGGCATTAACGGTGATTATTCCACCCATAATCCATGAGTTGATTAACCATTCAGCAATATTTCTAGAACCACTGAATTGTGACGACAATGACTCTATTTGAGCATCAGCCAAAAACAAAGCATATAATGCAATTATAATAATCATCGATAGGAATGAAAAGAAAACATTTGTTTTATTTCTTAAATATAATTTTATATTACGAATTATTAAATATTTTAATGCGTTCATCTTAAACACCAGCCTTTATCCTAGAACCAGTAGCGTTTAAGAAAACATCATCCATATTACCTTTTAATATTTCAACACTATCAACATAATCAACATATTTATTAACAATATTAAGCCCTTCAATACTACTATTCACTTTAATTGTTAAAATATCGTTATTTAATTCATATTTTTCTTTAATATATTTTTTATCTTTTACTTCTTTTAATTTAATCTTAATGGTATCAAAGGCATATTTAGTTTTTAAATTATATGGAGTATCAAAAGCAATTAGTTTCCCCTTTTCAATAATACCCACAACATCTGATTCATTTGCTTCCTCCATATAATGAGTAGTTAAAAAAACTGTTATTTTCTTTTCGGTTCGGAGTTTTTTGATAATCTCCCAGACCAATTCTCTATTAGCAGGATCTAACCCTGTAGTTGGTTCATCTAAAAATAATATTTTAGGTTCATGTAATAAAGCGCGCGCTATATCAACGCGTCTTTTTTCTCCACCAGATAAAGTGCCATATTTTTGATTAACATATTCATTTAATTTTAATATTTTAATAACTTTACTAACCTGAATTTTTAATTCTTCAATATCATAATAAAACGATCCCCTAGTAAATAAATTTTCCTCTACCGTAAGCAAATCGTCTAAGTAAGAACCTTGAAATACAATTCCTATTTTCTTTCTAATTAAATCGTTATCTAAATCTAAATTAATACCATCAATTAAAACCTCACCACCATCTCTTTTAAGCAAGGTAGTAATAATACTTATGGTAGTAGTTTTTCCAGCACCATTAGAGCCTAAAAACGAGAATAGTGCCCCTTCCTTGATATTAAAACTAAGATTATCTATTACTTTTTTATTATTATATTCTTTTACTAAATTAGATACTTCAATAATATTATTCATACAATCCTCCATAAATCACTCCACTATTTTTACAATCATAATAACGCGCATGATTGAAGACAACATTAATAACTTATAACTTATAAAAAGTCATAAGTTATTAATAAAATTAATTTTAGAAAATGTTATATTTAAGATTAATCAATTATACTAAAATTATATTGAATCTCCTGCCACATAACCAGTACTTAATGCAATAGTAATATTATAACCACCAATATTACCATGAATATCTAATATCTCCCCAACAAAATATATGCCTTTTACAACAATAGATTCCATTGTTTTAGGATTAATAGATTTAACATTAATACCTCCACCTGTAACAAAACTTTCTTCAATAGAACCGGTTCCTTTGATAATAACATTAAAGTTTTTAAAAATATTTAATAATTCTATACGTTTAATTCTAGATATATTGCCAATAATATCATTTAATTCATGAGTATTAATTATATAATCTACCAGCCTCTTAGGTAAAAACTGTTTAATAAAGTTGCCAATTTCTTTTTTTTGATTATACTTCCCCAATTCAATTAATAATTGATCAATATTATAATTAGGTATTAAATCGATTACAATTGTTACATATTTATTATTTTTTAACTGTTGATAAACTTCACCACTAATTTTAAATATACTTGGTCCGCTTAATCCTTTATGAGTAAATAAAATAGCACCATCTATCTCCTTATTATTAAATTTTATAACAACATTTTCTAAATCGATTCCGGCTAATGGTAATGCTTCTTTTGATATAACATATGTTTCTGCTGGATATACATCAACTATTTCGTGACCCAATAAACTAGCAAATTTATACCCATCACCAGTAGAGCCGGTTTGGGGATAAGTAAATCCTCCAGTTGCTATAATTACTTTTTTTGTTTTGTATATATTTTTATTAGTAGCTACTAATTTATAGTTTTCTTTTATTTCTATTTTTTCTACATATTCATTTAAATGAATAGCAACCTTATACTTGTTTAATTCTTTATATAAAACATCAATTATTGTTTTTGCATTATTACTAATTGGAAACACGCGATTATTATCTTCGACCTTTAAAGACACACCTAATTTTTCAAAGTAACTATATATATCATTTGGGCCGAATTTAGTCAAAGCACTAAGTAACATTTTATTATTTACTGGTATTTCCTTTATAAAATGATTAATTTCTTTAAGATTAGTAAGGTTACATCTTGTTCCTCCTGTTAACTCTAATTTTTTACCAACTCTATTGTTTTTCTCAATTAATAAAACATTATTACCTTTACTAGCGGCAATAATGCTAGCCATCATGCCACTTGGGCCTGCTCCAATGACGATAACATCATACATGATAATCACATCCCTAATATATATAGTCTAAATAATTATAGCAATTTTAGTAAATTATATTGTAATTATTTGGATTTGTTGGTGTTTTATGGGGAGAATTTGAGGTTATAATTTATCCCTACCATTATTAAGCATCGTAAATTAAATAACATATATTTTTGCGTATGATTTGCCTATTTAATGAAATTAATAAATAAAATAAATGAGCATCTTCTTGCTAAACTAAATTTTTTCTAAAACCCCACTATTTAAATCTTCTATAGTGTAGAGATGGTTAATAACTTGATATGCTTCTCTCAAGTTGTTTTTAGTAGATTTCCAGCCTATCCCATCGGTAATCCAAACAAACTCTACTTCATTAATATTTTTCATATCATTTGCTAGTTTTGCATAACTTCTAGCTGTTTCATTTAATTTTGAACCACCACCACTATAAAAATTTGTTTCAATTAGCAATACTTTTCCACTCTTGCTTTTAACTGCAAAATCAAACCTCTTATTGGTTTCACCATTTTTTTCATCCAAAACTAAATTTTCTAAAACATTAATGTTAAATCTTTCTTTTATATGTATTTTAGTTGCTTGTTTTATGTATTCAACATTAGGTATTTTTTTAATATAACTTTCAACTATCGCCTCCATCAAAGTACCCGTTCTATTTTTTCTTGCATTAGTATCAAGTCCAACTTCAACACCAATAACATAGTCAACCAAATTTTTTATTTTTTTAGTCCTAATTAATTCTTCCAGGCCACTTTCTTTTAGTAATTTTACATAATCCTTTATATCTCTGTTTATATTTTTAAAACTATATATTATTATTTCACCATCTATAATACTAATTTCCCCTTTTCTAATAGCAAGTAAAATTGGTATCACACCTAAAACCTTTGGATATTCGATTAATAGTTTTGAAAATGCTTCTTCTATGTTATCTTCTCCTATTAATGAATTTAAAATATTTAATTCGACTTTAACCTCATCTATATGTCTATATACTTTTTCAAAATCAACGAAATAATCATATGTTGCAATAGAATCCTTTAAACTATTTACTATATCGTCAAAATTTCTTTTCATTTTCATATCTCCTTATAGTTAAATTTAAGTAGTCTTGTTCTTTATCAATACCAATATATTTTCTTTTTAATTTACGCGCCGCTATTCCAGTTGTTCCACTTCCGTTAAAAGGGTCTAGTATCAAGTCATTTTCATCAGTAGATGCTAATATAATGTATTCTAGCAACTTTAATGTCTTTTGTGTCGGGTGTTTGCCATATTTCTTCTCTGATGGTTTAACCAAAGAAGTTTCCCAAACATCTTTCATTTGCTTCCCATTATTTATCTTTTTCATTACGTCATAATTAAATTTGTATTTTGCTTTCCTTAAATCTTTTTTAGCCCATAGTACTGTTTCTGTAGAATGTGTAAATGCTCTGCAACTTATATTGGGTGGAGGGTTTAATTTTTTCCAAGTGATATTATTTATTATTTTAAACCCATTTTCTTCAAGTGCTTGTCCTATTGAATATATGTTATGCATTGTTCCGCTTATCCAAATTGTACCACTATCTTTAAGAATTCTTTTACATTCAGCAATCCATTTCTTATTAAATTTATGTTTGGTAACTACATCTATCTTTTCATCCCATATTGCTTTCTTTACACTAACCATTTTACCACCACTGCAACTTATACCATTACCAGACAAAAAATATGGAGGGTCAGCAAATATCATATCAACAGATTTTTCTTTAAAATTCTTAAGCAATTTAAATGAATCTCCGAGTAATAAGAAAAAATCTTTTTGATTATAATATATTCTAACTTTTTTATTGAAAATATCAATAATTTGTGATGATTGTTTCTTCAACATTTCCTCTTTTTCTACCATTTGAATTCACACTTCTTTTAGCATATATAACTGTAATATTGTAATTTTTATAAAGTTCATTTATAAATGGTGTATTATGATTAGAAAGCATTACCTTAACACCTTTTTTATCCAATTTTTTATAACATTCAAACAATCTTTTTTGGTCTCCTTTAGTAAAATCAGCATCAGTGTAACTTGTAAAAGAATCATTTAAAGTATCATATGGTGGGTCAAAATATACAAAGTCACCTTTTTTAGCATTCCTAACTGCTTCCTCAAAATCAACATTCATTATAGTTATATTATTATTCACTAAATAGTTATGAATGTTGGCTATATTATCAATATCATAGGTATTAACCTTTTTAGTTTTGTTATATGGTACGTTAAATTCATTTTTACTATTGACTCTATATAATCCATTAAAACAAGTCTTATTTAAAAATATTGTTCTTGAAGCTCTTTCATAATCTTTCATTTCATTGAATTGTTTTTTATTTCTATCAACACTTCTTAATTCATAATAAAATTCTTCACTATTCTTCTTTTCATATTCATCCAATAAAGCACACATTTTATTATATCCACTATCATTCTTCAAAACGTTATATACATTAATTAGTTCGCCATTATAATCATTAATGACTGCATCTTTAGGAGCAAGGTCGAGGAATAGTGCCCCGCCACCGATAAAAGGTTCAAAATAAGTGTTATAAGTTCTTGGCATATGTTCTTTTATCATATCAAGAATTTGTCTTTTACCACCTACCCATTTAACAAAAGGTTTTAACTTCTTCATATTTTATACCTCCTATGCTTCTACGTAGATTTTATCATATTTTGTTATAAATTCCTATGAATATAATAGCAATAGTTAGTTTTATTTTAATGTAAGAATCACGACTTTTTTTAATGATAGTCCGCTAAAAAACCGACTTTTTAATTCATTTAAAAAGATTGCAATCACTTGTAATCCTTTGTATTTATCGGCCTCAATGACATTTTATTGTTTTGGTTTATTCTAAAAAATGGCGATGAAATAGCGGCGTATTTCATCGATGATTTTTTTCTGAAAATCTGATATTTTACTTAATTTATCTGCATTCATTAAGTTAAAACCTCCACGTATTCTCTAACCTGTTATCAATCTTTAGTTGTGTAGCGCATATCATCAATTTATTTAGATTTTTGGATTTTTATTTTTTATTAAATTTAAGAGCTTTTTTAAACAAGGTATGGGTAATCCAAAAAAGAACGAATAATAATGCAATTAATATTAGAATGCTATTCACTTCTTTTGTATACTTTACTATTTGATTTCCTAGTATTACGTATGCAATAGTTCCAGGTATCATCCCAATACCAGTTGCGATTAAAAATTTTTTAAATGATAATGATGATAATCCAGCTGCATAACTCAAAAAATCAAATGAAATAAAAGGTAGTAATCTTCCTATAAAAATAATTTTCATTCCATTTTGCTTACTTATTTCATCAACCTTTTTCAAAAGAGAATTGTTTTTTTCCATTTTTTCAACAAAGTTGGCTCCTAAAAACCTGGCAAGATAAAATGTTCCGGTCGCTCCAACCATTGCACCTATCCAAGAAATTATAGTTCCAAAGAAGATGCCAAAAACAACCCCATTAGCTCCTGCTATTAAGAACGCTGGTATTGGCGCAATAAAGGCCTGTAATATCATTAGTGCGATGCTCAAAATCGGTGCCCATATACCAAATTTTCTAATTATAATAACTAAGTCTTCAACACTACCATCTTTTAGTTTTTCTATCCAAAAAAAACTTATATCGTTGAAATAAATGAAAACTAAAAATAGAAGTAGTAATAAGATAACTATTAATTTATAATTTATTTTTCTAATATTACTCAACTCCTATTCTTTATCAAAATGTTTATTTATATTATACCACCACTTTGATTCTCAGTCTTTATTAATGGCGATTTTTTAGGTTTTTAAGCGAAATAAAAAAACTACAATTGCTTGCAATCCCTTGTATTTATTGGTTTCCCATGTAGGGTTGAAACCTGCGACCCACTGATTAAGAGTCAGTTGCTCTACCAACTGAGCTAACGAGACATTTGAAAGCACTTTTACGTGCTCTTAAGCATTTAAACATTAATTGCCTATATTTAATTACAAACTTATTCAGCAAGGATTGTCAAAGCCACTCTAAACCCAATTGCTGTAGTTTGATTTCCAGATGAATTAGCCGATCTAAATATCCCAGAGGCTCCCGCCCCACTAAATACCCCACCTCTGATATAACTAACTAAACTTGTAGTAAGTGCCGTTGTATTAGTATCTCCCCACCAACTTGCCATTTCCGAAGAAAAAGCATGCCCAAAGCAGATAGAACCGCCACAAGATGTACTTAAAGTCGTCGTTGTATATCTATCATAAAATCTAAATTCTGGCCACGCTCTTCCTGTAGTTAAAGAACCACCGCCACCAAAAATACCATTAAAACCAGTATTAGTTGTTGAATTAGCACCACTATGATTAAATGGCGAAGTAGGCCCATAATAGTTCGTCATCATAAACTCATTAGATCCACCACTCATATCATATACACCCGTTATATTACCAGTACTTGAAGCTCCATATGCTAAGAATAAATTAGCACCAGTTAAAAATTGACCTGCCGTACCAGAGAAGTTACCAGTCGGATTACAAGCAACATTGTTTGTCCTTATAAGACCGTGATATTCAAAACATCCCTGAGCCACCGTATAACCAGAAGTATATCCAGGTCTTCCCCCACTTCTTCCGGTAAAATAACTACTACTATTATTAATATAAACTTCTTTTAATGGAACTGTTGCAAAATTTGGATTTCCATATTTTCCATAAAGACTTTGTGTCAAGTAAGCAATTGCTCCCCATTGTGTATTTTTCATCATATGAGCATTAAACCCAGTAGCATTAGGAAATCCATATTTGGTATTACCTGTAGCACCATTCATATTTGTATTTACCACTGTCCAAGCTGTTGAAAGTCTTACACCGCGCCAAGCAAGCGCATTTGGTAAAATAAATGGATCAATCGTTAATATATCACAACCTGCATTCACAGTAGTCCCAGCAGTACATGCACTTGATGGCGAAACTTCAAACTTACTTACCCATATACCATTTAAAAACTCAGTAGTTTGTTTTATATCATCATTGTTTTGATCCCACCAAAATGCCGGATGTGTTCGCCAGTCTCCCGCTAATGGCGTTGAGGCATAAAAGGCATCTCCCAGCTCTTCAACAGTTCTATCAATAAATTTTATCATAATATGTCCTGGATTACTAGCACTAGTACCACCTTCACCAAAGGTTGTCCTAATAGAATAACTATATCGAGGTATCCATACAAACATAGTATTTATATCAGACATTGGTATAATTGTCCCTGCTGGAGCATTTAATAATGTATTTCTATTAGTTGCTCTTACAGTAACAATATTAGGCCACTGAGCAACATTGTAGTCATACCATGCTTCATGTAAATCAGCCTTTAACCACTCCCTTGATACCTCATTATAAACTACTGGTATCATTCCACTAGTTAATCTAGGAAAATTTCCAACTAAAACATCTTGTTCATATATCCATCTAGCAATAAGAGTTATATCTGAAGTCAGTGATACAATTGTAGAACTAACTATATTTTGACCATTACCTTTTTCTTGAGTAAACCACCCTGCAAATCTATAATTAGCCCTTGTAGGAACACATAATGTGCCATATTCAAAAGTATTAGCCACCCTTTTACTAGCGCAACTTGAACCTCCAAATGAATTATAAATAGCAAAGTATGCTTCTTGCCAACTTAAACCTATCATGGCATTCAAATCAATATTAGCAGGCAATACAGTAACATCACTTTTATATCTATAAGTTATAGTAAATGTTCTACTAACAGTACCACTATCTATAATATCACCAACGGCTAAACCCTCTATTACATATTCCATATCACTATTACTAAATGTAATAGGAGATATATTAGTTATCTTATAATTTTTAGTAGAACTATTTTTTAAAGTTACTGTATAAGTTGCAGTAGAAGTTAGATTAGGCATGTTAACGGAAGTTACAAATTCTTCAAGATAAACAAGCGGATTATAATTTTCAAGAGCCCCATTTGTAGAATTAGTCATTTGGATATTTGCTAAACGAATATTTTCAGGCGACTTCATTACAACTTCCCCTTGAATATTTAAATTAGTAGTTAAAGCAGCATAAGATATAGTTAAAAAAGTGCATAGAAAAAAAGAAATACTAGTTATTAAAAAATTAATTTTAAAATATCTCTTTTTCTCATTCATATGCATTTCCTTCCCTATTTCTCTAATGTATACATATATACATCAGGATCAGCAATTATTAAAAACCAACCCTTGTTATTAGCCTCACTATATAAAATCGGCTTGTTTAACCACTCTCTTGCATCAAGTAATTCTTTAAATGAAGAAACATTGATAATTGATTTATCACCTAAATTTGGAAACGTTTCAATAGTCGTGATATATCTGTCATATTCTTTCATAATCTTGGTCACTTCTATTTTAAATTTATTTTTTTTATACATTCTTTTTCTTAACATTATATAAGCTAAAGATATTAAGATAACTTCAACACCAAACAATAATGTTATAGTCCTAATTAAATTCTTTTTTTCTTCTTCATTTACCTGGCTATCATCTAAAATATGTTCTTTTCTTAAATTATTGTAGCCAGAAGCCAGATTTATTGTTTGTTCAGATAAAGGTATTTCAAAAACAATACTATCAAAATTCTTAAGTTCTGTTTTAATATTATCTTTTTTTCCTTCTGTGTACACATTTAATTTAACTACCAGTTTAGCATCAAACATGATGGCATATTCTTTTTTTAATTCTTTCATTACATCATTATATTTATCATAATTAATACTTACTTTTTCCCTAATAACATAGTTACTTGAATCATCCATAGTAATTTCTTTTTTATCTATTACATTTTCAATTCGCTCAAAAATTTTCTTTTTCGATTTTAATTTTTCTGTTGCAACTAATTCAGTAATAATTTCATAACTATATTTATAATCAAATTTATTCGACGCACTAAAAATATAATCAAAATTAATATTGATATTGTCTATAATCATTGTAATATATTCTCTATCATGACTTAAACATTCTTCTTCAAAAAAGGCATTATCTTTTAGGCACACTTCAAAACTTAAATTACTCTGTGTATAATAATGCATAACATTAGTTGTATTTAATCTTAAAATCTTTTGAAAGGATATTAAAATAATAACAAAGATAATGAAAATTATAAATACCAAGCCCAAAAAGGCGCCAAATTGAATATTTAAGTTGCCTTTTTTAGGGGTCTTATTCACAATATCACCTCTTAATCAAAAGTTTTTTCAAGCATTACAGCTGGCCATCCAATAAAAGGAATACGATATATTACTTTACCTAATATATTTTCTCCACAGATTAAATAAGTATCTTCAGCAGGATTAGCATCACCTTTTGTATAATAACAAAACTCATCAAAAACTTTTTCTTTTCTTACAATCCGATGAAGAACTATTCTCCCCTCATGCACATGCAAAAGCACATCCCCTATTTCAAATTCCATTGTCTTTTTTACAATTACTGCGTCAGCCACTTTAATCGAAGGTTCCATTGATCCACTTCCAACGGCCATTGCAAAATAATTAGTTGTTCCTGATATGAGCAAAACAATAGATAAAAGTAACAATAATGATGGCACCATTAGCAACTTTTGTGTCAGCCCTATTTTTTGTAAATTACCTAATCCTTTATTATAAAGCCTGTCTACCCCAAAATATATTAAAAGGGGAATTATAATGGCAAAAATAGATTCTAAATAAACGCCAATATTAGGATATATTGGTAAAATAAACGGATTTAATTCAAGAATTACTCTGAATAAAATGTTTATTTTATAAAATCCCTTATATGCTATATAACTAGCTAATATATTTCTAGTTAAAGTAGGTATAACTAAAAGACTTAAGAAATTAAATATAGCCATTCCATCATTAAGTGGATATAAATGATAATTTCTACTAATAGTTATAGATATTAAAATTATTGTTATAAAATAAATTAAGCTCTTTTTGTTTCCGGCCTTTTTTATTATATTATATCTAATTAATTCCTCAAGAATAATAGCTGCTAAAGGAAAAATTATATTATATATTATTTTTGCTATTTCTATACTATAAGGATTTCTTACAAATCCAATGAAAAAACCAAATATATATATAGTCATCAAATATATAATAGTGTAGACAAAAACAACTCTTGTAACATCTAATCTATTTATTTTTTCTTCTTTCTCAAAACCAATAAAATAATATGATAATGCACCAATCACAATCAAATAAGTAGTATAAATAATGTTATTGTTCATAATATTATTTATATTTCCAAATAATAAGGCGATAAACATAATCGCCTCTAATACTAATATTTTTTTATGACTTATTTTCATATTAGATTAGTTTTGCACCCAAAGTAATGTAACTTCAACGTTTAAACTTCTATTTGCAACTGGAAGTTGGTGCGGTAGAATATCAGTTCTATAAGCTAATCTAACTCTAATATTTTTAGTTTGTCCACCATTAAGAGTCATTGAACCATTAGTAAGTGGCGCCGCTAAATCATCGACAACAGTTAAATTCAATAAACTATTATCAATTCCAGTAACACTTGTTGTAACTGTTGATAAAATAGCATCAATAGTACCATTATTTCTAGTAGGCACAGTAAACTCTAGGAAATCTCCTGGTTCATCTAATTCGCCAGAAAATGTAAGAGTTGTTCCAATTACTGTAGGTGCATTTCCAGGTATAAATCTCGCTCCTGCTGAATTAAGCACATTAATTGGCGTTTGAAAACCAATATTCCATGATGCTTGCTTTAACATTGCAGTACCCGAAATAATTAATGTTGTATTTAGGGCCGCAAACGCTACAGTAAGACCTAACACTGCTGCACAAACTGCAACAATAGACATAACGTTGTATAACTTATTATTCATATTTTTCCTCCTTCTTTCTGTAAACCAATAATAACATATATATTTTTGAATAAAAAACTATTTTGCCATAATTTTACACATAAAATATTGTTATTATACAAATAATGTAAACCAATTAAGTAAAATTATTTAATAAAACTGCATTTTTTTAAAAAATATCATCATAATTTAAAAGAATCAGGCAAAATTTCTTTAATTGTTTTAACTATATATTCTCTATTTTTATTAGCTAATATCACTAAAGCATCATCCTTCATAAATTCCACCATTACCTGCCTACATGCACCACATGGCTTAGCAAAGTCATCTGTTTCAGTTATAATAGCAATTGCTACTATTTCCTTTTCGCCCTCTGATACTGATTTAAATATAGCAGTTCTTTCGGCACAAAGTGTAAGAGAATATGATGCATTTTCAATATTACAACCATCATAAATATTACCATTTTTTGTTAATACTGAGGCTCCCACTTTATATTTTGAATAAACACTATACGCATTTTTCAATGCTTCTTCGGCCCTTTGAATCAACAACATATAATTAACATCTTTAATATTTGTCATAAATACCACCTATCATATAAATTAATATGGTGGATGATATAGGATTCGAACCTACGACCCCTACCATGTCAAGGTAGTACTCTAACCAACTGAGCTAATCATCCATACACATATATTCTATAATATTTAAATTTCATTTTCAATAAAAATAAAAACAAGATCGTGTAAAATAGTTTTGAGATTATAAACAAAAAGAAAGACCATCACGTTAAAAAATAATTATAAACCAAATATTAGGAAGTCTTTTCTATGGGCGTCTTATCAAATAATTATAATCTTTTGTTAAAAAAATTTAATAAAGAAATTTTAGAAAACCATATAATAATCTTGTTATTATTATTAATTATCTCAATTTAATACATTTTTTAAGTTTGTTAATTATAAATTCCAATAATTCTTTAAACTAATAAAAATTATTACTAGGTTTCTGTTGACCATAAATATTACAAAGAAATAAAAAAATAAAAATCAGTTTAACAACCGATTTTACTTATTTCATCTAATTTTATTTTTAAATCCCTTCATCCCTTTGACACCACTATAATTACTTAATAGGTTGTTTTCAAAAGAAAAGGTTAATTTACTATGTTTTTTATATCTTTTAATTGCTAGCGCAATTAAATTATCAATTAAATCAGAATATTTTTTCCCAACAGCATCCCATAGATAAAACGATAATGACCCGGGTATTGTATTAATTTCATTAACATAAACCTTTTTCTTTTTGCTATCTACTAAAAAATCAATACGGCATACACCAGATGTATTTAATATCAAAAAAACTTGTTTTGCCAAACTTCTAACTTCTTCGCTCATTTTTATATCTATTCTAGCAGGAATCACTCTATTAGTTGCGAGCATTCCTTTAGTATGCGACTTTTTAGCATTGCCAATATATTTATCTCGATAACTTAAAAACTCATCCGTACTCATTATTTCTTCTATTTCACTAGTTTCCTGATATTCGTAATTCCCAAGCACACTACAGTTTACCTCTATTAAATTAGGAACTACCTCTTCAACTATTACCTTATTATCATATTGAAGCGCTTCTTCAATCGCACTATTTAAATTCTCCTTCTTATTTACCCTACTAATACCTATACTACTACCTAAAGTAGCAGGTTTAACAATAAAAGGAAGCTCTAATTCATCAATCTTCTTAGCCACACTCTCAAAACTATTTTGATATTCACTATCAAAAAACCAAACATATTTAGTTATTGGCAAATTACAACTTTCAAATATTTGTTTCATAAATACTTTATCTTGCCCAACAACAGAAGCATATATATTACTACCTACATAAGGAATACCAATTAATCCAAGATAGCCCTGCAAAGTACCATCCTCAACATTAGTACCATGAACAATTGGAAAAGCAATATCAATGGTATTAATAATTCTTTTAAATAAACCTTTACTTTGTAATACATAAATATTATTTTTAGCATATAGAACAACGTTTATTACATGCTTTTTTAAATTCTCTAAATCCTTATAATTATCAATATCCTTTAAAGCATCTCCTGTATACCATTCTCTTTCCTTAGAAATATAAATTGGTACTATTTCATATTTTTCCTCATTCATAGCCTTCATTGCCTGAATAGCTGAAATAATACTAACCTCATTCTCTACTGATTCGCCCCCAAAAATAACTCCAACTTTAATCTTCATAACTACACTCCTATTCGTTAAATATATCAGGTAAATCATTTTCTAACAATACATATGTTTCTTCACTTTTTATACGCTCAATAATCTTAAAAGCTAGTTTAACATCATTAATAATATGCAATTTAGATTTATCATATTTTTTAACATTTAGTCCTTCTTGAATTGGCGCTGTCTGCTTTTCGCCAACCAATATAACCGCATCGCAAACATCTGCTATTTGTTCCCCAAATATTTTATTTAATGCATATTGTTGATCGCCAAGCTCAATCATTCCTGGCGTTACAATTATTTTTTTGCCAGGCATTATAGACAATACATCTAACGCCATTTTAGCACCAACAGGGTTTGAATTATATGCATCATCTATTATATTGATATCTTTATATTTTTTTAGTTGCAAGCGATGCTCTATTGCCTTAACTCTCTTAACCCCATTTTGTAATTGATTGATATTAAGTCCTAACTCTTTTCCTAATGCAATGGATGCCAAAATATTATATACATTAAAATATCCTAATAACTTAGTTTCAAATGGATATGTTTTCTTATCATCCTTAAAATTAACATTAAAAACAATTCCATTCTTAGAAACTATTATATCAGATGCATAAACATCAACATTCTTATTATCAATACCTATCCATATTAGTTTACACTTATTTTTTAATTTATAATTTACTTGCAACTCATCGTCAGCATTAAGAATTCCTATACCGTTACTAGGCAATGCTTCAATAAGCTCAAAATCACCCTTTTGCAGATTCTCCTGTGTCCCATATGATTCTAGATGCGATAAGCCTATCTTAGTTAAAATACCATATTGAGGACTAACTAAATCACACAAATCTTTTACTTCTCCAACTTTATATGCACCCATTTCAGCAATAAAAATATCAGTAAATTTATCTAAATAATTATTAATTGTAATCATTAATCCATTTGGTGTATTCAAATTTTTAGGAGAAGCTAGCGCATTATAATTAACATTTAAAATATCCGCTAATATATTTTTAGTACTAGTTTTACCATAACTTCCAGATACACCAATTATTTTTAAATGTTTCATGCTTTTAAGTTTATTCTTAGCTTTTTTCATAAAGTAATAAAAATAATATTTTTCAATTATGGGATAATTAATTAAATTCGCTAAATAAACTAACAAATATGACATATAGGCAATTAAAGATAGACTAATGTAATAGTAAATCATATTATCATAATTAAACCCTTTATATATGAATATAATTGGAATTAAATGTAATATAAATAAAGTAAAAATCAATCTTTTTAGTCTAGAGGTAATTACTAATGGTTTTTTAGTTTGCTCTTTTATAATGCTTTTATAATGAATAAAACTAAACATTAAATAAAAAATACCACCGATAATAATAGCAATATTATTATTTAAAAATATAAACCCAAAAACTAATGTAACAAACAATACATCAATTTCACTATATATTTTCTTATAATTATTAAATACCCACTTTAAATATCGATTACCAACATTATATCCATTTTGCTGAAACATATGTAATACTTTTTTATATTTAATGATAGTAAAAAGAAGCCAACAAAAAGAAAATACCACAAAATAACTCATATTATAAACCTCTTTCTAAGTCCAAAAATTTATTTAAAATAAGCATAGTTTGATTAATATTCTCTAAATAAGCATAATGACCAAGCTCATCATAAACAACAAGCCCACAGTCTTCAATTAGTTTTTCTAATTCAATGGCATCATTAATTGGCACTTGCAAATCTGCACTTCCCCATATTAACAAGGTGGGACTTTTTATCATTTTTGCATACTTAGTCAAATCTTCATTTACTGTATTTTTAAGCACTTCTCTCATAATAGTAGATGCATTCCTATAATCATTTGACCCTATATATTTTTTAGCAACATCTTTTACCCTATTTAATAATGGTAATTTAGAAGCACATTTTAATAATCTTGTTTTAATTGTTTTAGAGTTGTCGCTCTTTTTAAAAGGGGCGGCTAATAAAACTAATTTGTCTACTTCTTGATGTGCAGAATAAATAATTGCTATTCTGCCACCAAAGGAATGGCCTATTATTATAGGTTTGGCTATATTTAACTGTTTTATAAAAATATGCAACATATCGCAATAATCATATATATTCCAGCCATAGATAGGTTCCTCACTTTTACCAAATCCAGGCAAATCAATAATTGTAATTCTAAAATTGCTTTTTAATCCTTGACCAATAGGATCCATCATTTCAACATTTTGACCCCATCCATGTAAAAGGATAATATCTTTGCCATCACCATATTGAATATAATTTATATTTATATCTTA
>DBNY01000059.1:18153-18942 GCA_002299475.1 Caryophanales bacterium UBA660
TTTAATAAACATAATATATATAATCAATCTAAGAAAATAAGTTCCTCGATTGAATCCTTTCTAATAATATTTTGATTATAGCATTAATATATAAAATATTAAATATCTTTAAAATGCAAAATGTCAACCGATAATTAGGTATTAATCTAACAATGAACTTATATGAAAACATCTTACACAATCGCCTAAAATATTTTCAGCACCTTTTAACATATGATAATTGTCATCAATATAAAATGCGTAATCGTAATTTTGTTCAGCCATTATTTTTTTTATGTATCTACCTTTCATGTAATTTTTTTCTTCATCTTTATAGTTATCAATTTCTTTTATTACAAAATAACGATTATTTTCTTTAAAATAAGAGGCATTTTTATCTAACCACCTTCTTTTTTCATTTGCTTGTGCAACATTATAACAGGCACTTAAAATAAACAAATCTAGATTAGAAACATTTCCTAACTCTTCTAACATATTAATAATATAAAATAGTGGTCTTTTATTCAAAAACACGCCTCCCACTTTATTTCTAATATCATTAGCGGCTCTAATATCTAAATCAGCCAACACTCCATCCATATCAACAAACATCGCTATTTTTTTATTATTATTTTTATTGCATATTTCTTTAATCAAATTAACAAAATACATAATATTTATCTCCTTTATACAAAAAACTAGCAATATAAACTAGCTAGTTCTCATTTACTTTATTTACAAAAATTAAATGGTGCGAGTAAGAGGACTTGAACCTCCATGGAAAATCCGCTAGATCCTAAGTCTAGTGCG
>DBNY01000059.1:19265-20065 GCA_002299475.1 Caryophanales bacterium UBA660
TAGTGCGTCTGCCAATTCCGCCATACTCGCAATTCACATTGTCATTATACACCACACTATATAAAGATGCAATACGTAGTATATAAAAATTGCATCACTGCAATCTCAAATTTATTTAATGGTGGACCCTGTAGGACTCGAACCTACGACCGCCCGGTTATGAGCCGGATGCTCTAACCAACTGAGCTAAGGGTCCACATGCTTTTATATAATATCATATTAAAATCATATTGACAATATTATTATAAAAAATTGTCCGAAATTTTCTAAATATTTGCAAAGAAAAACTACCAACTAAGTTGCGTAGTTTTAATTTTGGATTATATTCAACAAATTCACTTTAAACATATCTTTTTCAGCATTTTTCTTAGAAATCATAACACCTTTATAAGTTGTCAATTCTGATTTATGCCCTTCATCCAATATTTCCTTTGGCGTTATATTAGTTATCAATATCACTTTAACATTTTCGTATACTGTATAGTGCAGTCTTAAATCACCATGAACTTTTGAAAATAAATCATCGGTCGGTAATTTTAACTCATAACTTTTAGTATTATCTTGTTTAGAAATCGACACAAGTTCACCAAGAATTTTACCCTCTCTTAATTCAGGATAATATTCAAACATTAACTTTTTATAAGCAATCATGTTGTACTTACGAACCGATCTCTCTAATTTTTTGAATTCGTTTTCATTTTGATATTCAATAATAAACCCCTTTTTAATATTCATAATTAAACCCCCTAAATATAATTATTCTTAACAGAATGAAGAGATTATAGCACAAGGGCGTTATT
>DBNY01000009.1 GCA_002299475.1 Caryophanales bacterium UBA660
ACTATTACTGCTAGTAACTCTACTAAAGTGAAGCCTTTGGATATTAATTTAAAAATTTTATTATTCATTAGAACCTCCGCTTATTTTCTATACCTTAATTATATATAATTTATATTAATTATTCAAGTTAATTTCAAGCTAACGTATAAATAGATAAATACAAAAAATGTAGAATATTTCATCTACATTTTACTTGTTTTTTTACTCCATAAATTCTTCTTCAAGCGCCTCTATCGATTCATCATCTACAAATTGATTCTCAAGATCATATTCAACATCACTATAATATTTAATACCTGTTCCTGCAGGAATTAATTTACCTATAATAACGTTTTCTTTTAACCCTTGTAATTTGTCAATTTTGCCCTTAATAGCAGCATCAGTTAACACCTTTGTTGTTTCTTGGAATGACGCAGCTGATAAAAAGGAACTTGTTTCTAATGAAGCTTTAGTAATACCTAATAAAACAGGTCTTCCTGTTGCAGGTCTGCCGTTTTTTAATATGGCATCCTTATTGACATCAGCAAATTCATTAATGTATACCATAGCACCACTTAATAAATCAGTATCACCAGAATCTAAAATTTTAATTTTAGCAAGCATTCTTCTTGTGATAATCTCAATATGTTTATCACTTATATCAACACCTTGAGAGCGATATACTTTTTGAACCTCTTTTAATATATATTCAGCTACTGTAGTAGGGTCAGTTGCCGCTAGTAATTCCTTAGGATTAATTGCTCCTTCAGTTAATTTATCACCAGCACTTACTTTTTCTCCCTTACTAACTCTTAATTTTGAACCATAATTAGTTACATGTTCTTTTGTTTCAACATCATTAGATATATATATTTTATATTTTCCTCTATCTTCTTCTATTGCTGATATTGTTCCAAAAATTTCACTAATAGTTGACTTCCCTTTTGGATTGCGTGCTTCAAATAATTCTTGAACACGAGGCAATCCTTGAGTAATATCCTCACCAGCAACTCCACCAGTATGGAAAGTTCTCATTGTTAATTGTGTTCCTGGTTCACCAATAGACTGCGCCGCCATAATACCAACAGCCTCACCGATTTCAACAATATTACCTGTTGCTAAATTACGTCCATAACATTTCTTACATACTCCACCAATGGTTTTACATGCAAGAACTGATTTTATTTCAATTACTTTTATTTCTAAATCAACAATTTTTTCTGCAACATTTTCAGTTATTAATTCACCCTTTTCAACAATAATTTCCTTTGTTTTAGGATTAATAACCTTTTTATTAATATATCTTCCTAATATACGGTCATATAAATTTTCGATAATAGTGCCAGATTTATCATCAATCATATCAGAAACAGCAATACCTTGTTCTGTAGCGCAGTCATCTTCTCTAATTATGATATCTTGTGATACATCTACTAAACGACGTGTCAAATAACCAGAATTAGCCGTCTTAAGAGCAGTATCAGCACTACCTTTACGAGCTCCGTGTGTCGAAAGAAAGAATTCAGATACGCTTAATCCTTCTTTAAATGATGATATTACAGGGATTTCCACAAGCTCTCCATTAGGCTTTTGCATTAATCCTCTCATTCCTGCAAGCTGCGTATACTGACTAATATTACCACGCGCTTTAGAATTCATCATCATGATTATAGGATTATCTGTTCCGCTATCTAAATACTCACTTAATTCTTTTTGAATCTCTCCCTTAGCATTACTCCACGTTTCAATAACTCTATCAATACGCTCGCGCTCAGTAATCAACCCTCTTTGAAATTGTTTATTAATAGTTTCAACTTTTTTCTTTGCATCATCTAATATTTCCTGTTTATTTTTACTAACCACAATATCGGATACTGCAATAGTAACACCAGCTATAGTTGAAAATTTAAATCCTAAGCTCTTTAATTTATCAAGCATAATAGAGGTTTCTGTAGTTTTATATCTTTTATATACTTGAGCAATAATTTTTTCAAGATCGTTCTTTTTGAATGATTTAATAATAGGCATCTTAGCAATCTCTTCTTTTATATTAGCCCCAGATTCAACAAAAAATTTATTAGGGGTGATTCTTTCAATGTTTTCTGTACTAGGTTCGTTTATGTACGGAAAAGCATCCGGCAGTATTTCATTAAATATTAATTTACCTACTGTGGTAACTAAGTATTTATCTTTTTGACTACTAATAAATATCTTATATTTAAATGAATTAACTGGAAGGACAATTCTTGTATGTAAATCTATGTCTTTCTTTTCATATGCCATTATAGCTTCATTAGAATTTTTAAATGCTCTTCCCTCTTGGATACTACCTTCAACTTCTTTAGTTAAATAGTAATTACCTAAGACTATATCTTGGGCAGGTGTAACAATTGGCTTTCCATCTTTAGGATTTAAAATATTATTAGCACCAAGCATTAAAATTCTAGCTTCTGCTTTAGCTTCTTCAGACAAAGGTACATGGACTGCCATTTGGTCACCATCAAAGTCAGCATTAAAGGCCGCTGTAACAAGAGGATGCAGTCTAATAGCACGACCACCAATTAACTTAGGTTCAAAAGCTTGAATACCTAATCTGTGTAGGGTAGGAGCTCTATTTAACAATACAGGGTATTCTTTAATAACATCCTCTACTACATCCCACACTCTTTCGTCAAATGATTCTATTAATCGTTTAGCAGATTTAATATTATGAGCAATATTTCTTTCAACTAAACCTCTAATAATATGTGGTTTAAATAATTCAATTGCCATTTCCTTAGGAAGACCACATTGAAACATTTTAAGATCTGGTCCAACAACAATAACAGAACGCCCAGAATAATCAACACGTTTACCAAGTAAATTTTGACGGAAACGTCCCTGCTTTCCTTTTAACATATGACTTAATGACTTAAGAGGCCTGTTGCCAGCTCCAGTAATACTTCTACCTCTTCTACCATTATCAAATAAAGCATCAACTGCTTCTTGCAACATACGTTTTTCATTCTGAATAATTATTGATGGAGCACCTAATTCAGTTAATTTTTTCAAACGATTATTACGGTTTATAACACGACGATACAAATCGTTTAAATCACTAGTTGCAAATCTACCACCATCAAGTTGAATCATAGGGCGTAGTTCTGGTGGTATAACTGGTAAAATTTTAAAGATCATCCATTCAGGACGATTCCCAGAGTGATGAAATGAATCTAATATTTCTAAACGCTTTAATAATCTTGTTCTTCTTTGTCCTAAAGATTCTTGTAATTCATTCTTTATATCAGCTATTTCTTTTTCTAAATTAACTTCTTTTAATAATTTTCCAATTGCTTCAGCACCCATTCCAACCTGAAAACTACTTCCATATTTTTCATAGTATGCTCTATATTCTTTTTCAGATAATGTTTGCTTTTTTTCAAGAGGTGCGTTTCCTGGATTTATTACTACATAAGATACAAAATATAATATCTCCTCTAAATCACGAGGTGACATGTCTAAAACTAAACCCATTCTAGAAGGAACGCCCTTAAAAAACCATATATGCGAAACAGGAGCAGCTAATTCAATATGTCCCATTCTTTCTCTTCTAACTTTAGAAAAAGTAACTTCTACTCCACATCTATCACAAACAATATTTTTATATCTTACTCTTTTGTATTTTCCGCAATTACATTCAAAATCCTTAGTAGGTCCAAATATTTTCTCGCAGAACAATCCATCACGCTCTGGTTTTAGTGTTCTATAATTTATTGTTTCTGGTTTTTTAACTTCCCCATAAGACCATTCGCGAATTTTATCAGAAGAAGCGATTCCTATTTTTAGAGCTTTAAAATTATTCACTTGTATCATGATAATCATCCCCCTCTAATACACTTTCATTACTGTCATAATATACATCTTTAAGTTCTTCTTCTATTTCTTCAATAGCTTCAGGCAAAACTATTTGTTCATCATTAACTTCTATTTCTTCAATAGATAACTTGTTTTCATTCTTATATTCATTTTCCTCTAGTTGTTTTAATTCTAATAACTCATCCTTCTCATTTATTATTGAAATATCTAACCCTAAAGCTTGGAATTCTTTTATTAACACTCTAAACGACTCAGGAACGCCAGCTTGTTTTATTGGTTGGCCCTTAACTATCGCTTCATAAACCTTAACTCTTCCAATTACATCATCTGATTTTATTGTTAATAATTCTTGCAATGTGTGAGCCGCACCATAAGCATATAATGCCCAAACTTCCATTTCCCCAAATCTTTGACCACCAAATTGAGCTTTTCCTCCAAGCGGTTGCTGAGTAACTAAAGAGTAAGGACCAGTAGAACGTGCATGTAACTTATCATCCACCATGTGGGATAATTTAATCATATACATAACACCAACGGTTACTCGACTATCAAATTTTTCACCAGTTCTTCCGTCATATAATATTGTTTTACAATCATCATCCATATTGGCTTCACTAACCATTTCTTTAATATTTTCCGTTGTTGCTCCATCAAAAACAGGTGTTGCAACGTGGACATTTAATTTTTTTGCAGCCATTCCTAAATGAAGTTCTAATATCTGCCCAACATTCATACGACTCGGAACGCCAAGTGGATTAAGCATTATATCAATAGGTGTTCCATCAGGTAAATATGGCATATCTTCAATAGGTAATATTAATGAAATAACACCTTTATTACCATGGCGTCCTGCCATTTTATCACCAACTGATATTTTTCTTTTTTGAACAATATATACACGAATAACTTTACTTACACCTGCAGGTAATTCATTATTTTCATTACGTGAAAATATTTTTACATCATGAACTATACCGTCTTCACCATGTTGTACACGAAGAGATGTGTCACGTACTTCTCTAGTTTTTTCTCCAAATATAGCATGTAATAATTTTTCTTCACTTGTAAGTTCAGCAATACCTTTTGGAGTAACTTTACCTACTAAAATGTCTCCTTCTTTTACTTCAGTACCTATTCTAATAATACCCTCATTATCTAGATTCTTTCTTGCTTCTTCACCTATATTAGGAATATCTCTAGTAATTTCCTCAGGTCCTAATTTAGTTTCGCGGCATTGTATTTCATAATCTTCTATATGAATAGATGTATATACATCGTCTTTAACTAAACGTTCACTCAGTATAACAGCATCATCATAATTATAACCACCGAAAGTCATAAATGCCACGACTACATTTTTACCTAAAGCTAGTTCCCCTTGATCGGTACTAGGTCCATCAGCTATAACAAAGCCACGCTTAATTTTATCTCCAGTTCTTACAACAGGCACTTGATGATAACAAGTCCCCTGATTTGAACGCTCAAAATTTGATAAATAATATGTATCTTTACCACCTTTGTTTTTTACAACAACTCTTTTAGCATCTACATATTCAACAACACCATCAGCTTTAGCAAGTATAACAGCGCCACTATCTTTAGCAGCCACATACTCCATACCTGTGCCGATTAAAGGAGCTTCGGCCTTTAATAACGGGATTGCTTGACGTTGCATATTCGCTCCCATTAATGCTCTAGTAGCATCATCGTGCTCTAAAAACGGTATACAACTAGTAGTTATAGAAACAATTTGTTGTGGTGAAACATCAATATAATCAATGTTTTCCGCTTTAACAATTTTATTCTCGCCACGATAACGAACAGTAACTTCAGCATCCAGAATAATGCCATTTTCATCAATATCAACGCCAGCACCGGCTACAACAAAATCATTTTCCTCATCCGCTGTTAAATAGTCAATTTTATCAGTCAATTTTTTATCTATAACTCTTCTATATGGCGTCATAATAAAGCCATATTCATTAACTTTAGCATAACTAGCCAAAGAAGTAATAAGTCCTATGTTAGGTCCTTCAGGTGATTCAATTGGACAAATTCTACCATAATGTGAATAGTTAACGTCTCTTACTTCCATTCCAGCTCTATCTCTTGATAATCCCCCAGGTCCTAACGCAGAAAGACGTCTTTTATTAGTAAGTTCAGCAATAGGATTAGTTTGATCCATAAAGTGTGATAATTGACTACTACCAAAGAACTCCTTCATAGAAGCAGTAACAGGACGGATATTAATCAATGTTTTAGGCGTAATATTATCAACATCTTGAGTAGTCATTCTTTCACGAATAACTCTTTCCATACGACTAACACCTATCCTAAATTGGTTTTGCAACAATTCCCCAACTTGGCGAATTCTTCTATTACCTAGGTGATCTATTTCATCAATATCACCTACACCATTTAATAAATTAATATAATATGATACCGAAGCATATATATCTGAAATAGTTAATCTCTTTACCTCAATTGATTTATCATTACCAATTATTTTTATTAATTTCATTTTATCAACAGGGGAATACACCTGAATAGCCTGCACTTTATTATAAGTATCTAACTCTTCATTAATAGTTACATCCTGCACACCATAGCCATTATCAAAATAAGGCTTTAATGTCTCTAAAATTTCTTTAGTAATTAATGTGCCTTTTTCAACTATAAGATTATTATCTACTACTATGTCCTCAGCAATAATATTATTTAATAAACGGTTACTAATATTTAGTTTTTTATTGAATTTATAGCGTCCAACTTTAGCTAAATCATATCTGAGCATGTCAAAAAATCTGGTAATTAATTGATTTTTTGCACTATCTAAAGTTGCAGGTTCACCAGGTCTTAATTTTTCATATATTTCAATTAAAGCCTCATCAATGTTTTTAGTAGAATCTTTAGCTAAAGTATTCATTATATAATCATCTTCACCAAATAATTCTAAAATATCATCATCAGATGATAGGCCCAATGCTCTAAGCAAAGTAGTAATAGTAACTTTTCTAGTTCTATCAATCCTAACATAAATAACATCTCTAGCATCGGTTTCAAATTCTAACCACGTTCCACGAGACGGTATTATTTTAGAAGCAAATGAATTTCTTCCATTTTTATCAATTTCTTTTTCAAAATAAACACTTGGAGATCGCACCAATTGTGAAACGATTACTCTTTCCACACCATTGATAATAAAGGTGCCTGTCTCTGTCATAATAGGCATATCACCTAAAAATATTTCTTGCTCTTTTACTTCGCCCGTTTCGTGATTAAACAATCTAACTTCAACTTTCAATGGCGCAGAAAAAGTTGTTTCTCTATCTTTACATTCCTTAATTGAATATCTTGGCTCATCAAATGAATAATCACCAAATTCAAGTGAAATGTTTCCAGAAAAACTTCTGACTGGGAATAAATCTTGGAAAACTTCCTTTATACCTTCCTCAATAAACCATTGATATGATTTCTTCTGAATTTCTAATAAATCCTTTAATTCTAGTGAATTTTCAATTTTTGAGAAACTTCTACGTTTGCGAGTTTCACCATAACTAACTATCTTATATGCCACTCTTTCACCCCTATACAATTTTTAATATCAAAGAACACATACTTAAAAAAAGAATATGCACCAATTTATAATACTAACAAAATTATTATACTGTGTCAATAAAAGTAACTAAAACTTATTAATTATTTTACGAGCCTTTACAACAAAATACCCCTTTTTTCTTGTTATAATAGTCATCTCATATATTAATGATAAATGCTTTATAGTATTTTTTGCTCCCTGTTTTTCACGAATAACAAACCATAATTCTCCATCATCTAACAAATAATTAACAGCTTTTTCGAGCATTTCATATACAATTTTTTTGCCAGCTCTAATCGGCGGATTAGTCACTATCAATTTAAATTTACTATTTACTTTTTCATAAATATTACTTTCATATATTAATATATTCTCAACATTATTTAATTTCGCGTTTATTTTCGCCAATTCTAATGCCTTAAAATTAATATCAACCATATGTGCTAAAGTATTAGATAATTTAGCAATTACGATACCTATCGCACCATTGCCACAACCCATATCAAGTATATTTCCTTCTAATGTTTTATATGGAAGATTTTCAATTAATAATCTACTTCCATAATCAAGCCCTTTTTTAGAAAAAATACCAGCATTAGTAGTAAATGTAAATTTTTTATCAAATAATATTATTACATATTGTTCAAAATCATCTTTAGTAATTAAATTATTTTCAAAATAATGACCCATATACTCACTCCAAATAAATAGAATAAAGCCTACTACTATAGGCTTTTAATTCATTTAACTATTTTAATTCAACTGTTGCTCCAACTTCTTCAAATTGAGCTTTTAATTTATTAGCATCTTCTACAGAAATGCCTTCTTTAACATTACCACCATTATCAGCAATATCCTTTGCCTCTTTTAAACCTAATCCGGTAATATCACGAACTAATTTAATTACTTGTAGTTTATTAGCACCAGCAGCTACAAGAATGAAATTTACTTTTGACGGTCCTGCTTGAACCTCTTCAGCTTGAACAGGTGCTTGCGCAACCATCACTGAACTAGGATCTACACCTAACTCCTCTTTCATTGCATCTACTAAATCCATAATCTCTAGTAATGTCATTTCTTTTAATGAACTAATAAATTGTTCTTTAGTTATTTTTGCCATTTTTCTTTCCTCCTTATTTATTATTTTTTTCTATTGTTCTTTTTTCTCGGCTACTAATTTTAAACATATAGCCAAATCTCTAACAACGCCCATTAACCCACTAGCAACCATTGCAAGCAACATCTCTCTTGAAGGTAAATGCGCTATTCTCTCTAATGCTTTTTTATCTGATACTATACCATCAATGATGCCAATTTTTAATTTTAGCAATTCATTCTTTCTAGCGTAATCATTAAGAATTTTAAGAGGTTGCACTAAGTCAGTAGCAAAGGCAATTGCGTTAGGTCCTTCGAAATGTTCGTCATCTAACCTAATACCCAAATCATTTAATGCTATTTTAGTTAATGTATTTTTATAAATTTTAATATCAGATTGAAACTCCCTTAATTTTTTTCTAATGTTAGTTAATTCAGCAACAGATAATCCTCTATAATCAACAAATATAATTGCTGATGAATTTTGAAATTTATCTTTTATTTCCTTAACTGTTTCCTTTTTAATTCCTAGTATTTTATCACTTGGCATTACTACACCTCCTTATATATTATAATTAAAATTAATTCCTTATACCAAAAGGCATAAGGAATTAAAATAAGTCCTTAAGTCCCTCGGTAGGTAATTAAGCTTTTAAGCCCCTACTGTCTGCGGCACTAATAAATAGTAATCTTATTATATTAACATATTTATAATTTGTCAATTTAATTTATAATAATTTTTATTCCAGGCCCCATTGTGCTAGATAATGTAATGCTTTTAATATAATTACCTTTTACTGAGGAAGGCCTTACTTTTATTATTTCATCCATAAAAACATTAAGATTTTCTAATAATTTACCTTCTTCAAAGGAAACTCTACCAATAATCCCATGAACATTGCCATCATTATCAGTGCGATATTCAACTTTGCCCTTTTTAACATCCTCAACAGCCTTTTTAACATCAACAGTTACTGAACCAGTTTTAGGATTTGGCATTAAGCCCTTAGGTCCTAATATTTTCCCAAGTTTTCCTAACAAAGGCATCATATCAGGAGTAGCGATTATTACATCAAAATCTAACCAATTCTCTTTTTCTATTTTGTTAAGCATGTCAACATCCCCGACAAAATCAGCATTTGCTTCCCTCGCTTGTTTAGCAGCTTCTGCCTTAGCAATAACTAAAACGCGTTTGTTTTTGCCTGTTCCGTTTGGAAGCACAATCGCTCCTCTTATTTGCTGATCAGACTTTTTGCTATCTACGTTTAATTTAACAGCAATCTCCACCGCCTCATCAAATTTGGCAATCGATGTTTCCTTAACTAAATTTATTGCTTCTTCTTTAGTATAAAGTTTATTTTTTTGTACTTTCTCAGTTGCAACTAAATATTTTTTACCTCTTTTTTTCATAACTATCCTCCTTTGTGGTAATAACGGTTTCCCTCCCACCGGTTTCTTTTTATTTATCTTCTATTTCTTCTTTATCTGTTTCTTTCTCAATTACAGGAACATCAAAGGTAGCATTTTTAGATTCTAACATTTCTGCTTCTGCCTTAGCAATTTCCGCTTCACGAGCAACCATTTTTCTTTCATTCTCTAAAGCTTCTTTCGCCTGTTCCGCTAATTCTTGGTCGTTTACACCTTTAATAGCAATTCCCATATTACGAGCGGTTCCCTCAATGATTTTAATAGATGTCTCAATATCATAAGAATTAAGATCTTCCATTTTCATTTCAGCAATATCCCTAATTTGTTGTTGTGTTAATACCGCAACAACTTCGTTAGCACCTTTAGTAGATGCCTTTTCAATCCCCGCGGCTTTTTTTAATAAAAATGCAGCTGGCGGAGTTTTTAATTTAAATTCATAGCTACGATCATCATATATAGTAATTTCAACAGGTAATATATCACCCATTTTCTCTTTACTTGCTTCATTAAATTTAGCACAAAAATCTTGTAAATTTATACCAGCAGGACCTAAAACGGTTCCAACTGGTGGTGCTGGGGTAGCTCTTCCCGCAGGAATTTGTAATTTAATTTTCTTAGTTATTTGTTTTGGCACGAAAAACACCTCCTATATTTTTTTCGCGAGTGGTTCAAATAGCATTATTTATGCCTCCCACTTACATTACATATGTAATAATAGTCATGTTCTTGATAATAACATAACTTATATTTTAAATCAAGTCTTTATTCTTTTGTTATTTGTATTAAATTAGCCTCAACCTTAGTTTCTTGACCAAACAAATCAACTAGCAAAAATAATTGCTGAGTTTTAAAATCTATTTCCTGCACTCTGCCATACATTGATTTAAATGGTCCTTCTATTATTTTAACCATATCACCAACAACAAGTTCATTCCCCAATTCAATTCTACTCATACCCATACTACTTAAAATATGATCCACCTCAAACGGTTGTAATGGAGTCGGCTTTGCTCCTTTACCTGATGAACCAATAAACCCAGTGACACCGGGCGTATTTCTAACAATATACCACGCTTCATCAATCATTACCATTTCAACCAATATATATCCAGGAAACATTTTTTTAATTTTTTCTTTTTTAGTTCCATCTTTTATTTCAATTTCCTTTTGTTCTGGAACTACAACTCTAAAAATATATTCTTCCATTCCCATAGAATTGGCTCTCATTGTTAATTTTTCTTTTACCTTATTTTCATGCCCCGAATAAGTATTAACTACATACCATTTCTTCTCCATAAACATTCTCCTAGCCTATTGTTTTAATATATGCAACAATAATATCAATTAAATAGAAAAATAAAGCAAAGAAAATAATCAGGACTATTGTAGCAATTGAATACTTAATCATTGATTTCCTATTAGGCCATCTAATTCTTTCCATCTCTTTTTTAACACCATTTAAAAACTTAACTATCCCCTTCATTTTCCACCTACCTAATTTAAAATTATTTCATAATAAAAAACACTTACATGTGTTCAATAAATACATTAACACAGCAATTTTTACATGTCAATAGTTTTTAACTATATTTCGCACTTTATTCTTAATTCTTTGTAAAGTGTTATCAATTGATTTAGATGGTCGATCCAAAATTTCAGCAATTTCCTTATAATTAAAATTATTAATTTTCAATTGTAATACTTGATTCTCAAAATCAGTTAAACTGTCCTTAATACATTGATACGTTTCAGTTTCCTTCTCTAAATCAATTATATGTGCTAAAGGATCATTGGTTTTATCTTCACATATAAAATTAATTACTGGCTTTTCTTTATTATCACTTACATAATCCAACGAAATAGACTCGTTTAATATTTTATGTTTATTTCTGTTTGCAGCCATAACAGCACTGCTTATTTGCCTTTCTATACATAATGAAGCAAAAGTAGCAAATTTGACTTCTCTTTCATCCTTAAAATCTTTTATTGCCTCACTAAAACCAATCATGCCCTCTTGAACTAAATCATTAAAATCAAGCCCCATACTGGATGCATATTTATAATACTTTTTTGCTTTTAACTCTGCTACTAATTTATATTTATTATATAAAATACTACTTGCCTCTTCATTACCAATCATAATTAAATATATCAATTCATAATCATTATATTCCTTATAATTAACCATTATGTCAGCCCCTTATTTCAATCTCTTTTTAATAATTTCATACAAAATAATTCCAGTAGCTACTGATGCATTTAAACTATTAATTTTTCCTCTCATTGGAATACTAATAATATGATCACACTTTTCTTTAACTAGTCTTGACAAGCCATTTCCTTCACTGCCAATTACTAGTCCAATAGGCATTTGATAATCAATTTCACTATAATTCTTGCCATTCATATCTGCTCCCACTATCCAGTAACCTCTATTTTTTAGTTCATTTATAGCACCGACTAAATTAGTAACCATAGAAATAGGAACATATTCAAGAGCTCCTGCACTTGTTTTCATAACAGTTGAATTAACTTCTGTTCCCCTATCCTTAGGAATAATAATTCCATCAACCACAACGGATTCGGCACTTCTAATAATAGCTCCAAAATTATGCGGGTCTTGAATATGATCTAAAATTAATATTAATGGATATTCCTTATTAATAGAATTTAACAATTCATTTAATTCACGATATTGATAATCATCAATATCTGCTATTATACCTTGATGATTTCCCAAAACAAGTTTATCAATTTCCTTTTTGCTAACATACTCAATTTTAATATTTCTATTTTTTATCTCCAAAAACATCTCTTTATCATCAAAATTATCATGCAAAATAACTTTATTAATTCTTTTATTATTATTTATCAATTCCTTAAAAACATTTTTACCATATACATACATATTATTCTTCCTCACTATTCTTAATTATATAACCAATTATTTCTTCAATTCTTGTAATATTATTTTCCATATATAAATATCCAATTAATGCCTCTAACCCTGTAGCCCATTTATATGTAATTATATCTGTATTCTTAGGATGACTAGAACCTTTATTGTTTCTGGCTCTTTTTACTATATCTAATTCAAATGAATTTATAACATTATTGTTAATCATTACTTGTAGATATTTAGCCTGATTTTTAGCACTAACATATTTAACTGAATTTTTTTGTAATAAATTAACTTTACTTAGACCCTTATCAATTAAATATTTTCTTATATATGTTTCATAGATTACATCGCCCATATATGCTAATACCAATATATTAAATTTATTAATTTCCATCTTAACTCCTATTAATCTTATTGTACTTACTATTAAATTCCATTTTAAATTAAAAAGATGCTATCAAAGCACCGCTTTTTAATTGCGTCTTCCAGTAGCCATCATTATTAATCTTAATATTTGTAATTTCGTTACAATAACGGCAGCTACATATGTAAGAGCAGCAGCATTAAGCATTACTTTAGAACCATTTAATTCGCTTGCTTCTAAGATGTTGTTATTTATTAATTCTGTAGCCGCTCTATTAGATGCCTCATATTCAATAGGCAGCGCAATAAGTTGAAATAATAAATAACTAAATAGTAATACAACTCCAACCATTATTAAATCAACCATACCAGCAAATAAACCAATAAATATAACAAAGTAACCAGCTCTATTAGCAAAATTAACATATGGGTGAGCAGCCATTTTCATTTTCAAATATGTATAACCAACTTTATGTTGTATAGCATGCCCCACCTCATGTGCAGCTACAGCTGTTGCCGCAATAGAACTGCCATGAAAATTTTCACTTGATAAACGCACTACTTTTCTAATAGGATCATAATGGTCTGTTAGCACTCCTACTGTTTCAACAACATGCACTTCAGTCAAACCCTGCCTATCTAGTATTTTCCTTGCTACTTCAAATCCAGTTATTCCTTTTCTGTTTTTAATACGTTTGTATTTGTTATAGACCACTTTAATATATATATTTGCAACCATGGTTATAGCCACGCTCACCAATAACAACAACAATGCTAATATATCCATAAACTATATTAATCCTCCCTTTTCCATGTAGTAATACCCTTGCTATCATTTAAGATTACTCTCATGGCTTTTAATTCATCCCTTATTTTATCAGCTAATTCATAATTATGATTTCTTTTAGCAACCATTCTTTCTTCAATTTTTTGTTCAACTGTTGCTATAAAATCATTATCACAATCTATATTATATACTTCTATTAAATTTAAAGATAGCACCTTCTCAAAATCCTCTATTAAAAATAATTTACTTCTATTATTTAAGAGTTTATCTTTTAATAAATCAAAGATAAGAGTAATGGTATTTGCTGTGTTTAAATCATTAGATATACTATCAATAAAATCTTTGCGATACTTATTTATCAAATCTTCTTGCAAAATATCATCCTTATCAATTGTTAAGCTATTAATTTTTTTCTTTAACTTAGTATAAGCAATATTGGCAATCTTTACTGATTCATCACTAAATACCAACTGATTCCGATAATGTGATTGTAAAACAAAAAAGCGATATGCTAATGGCCTAATACCATCTTTTTCAAGTACCTCTAATGTAAGAAATTTCCCCTTTGACTTACTCATTTTGCCATTAGATATATTTAAATGTTCTCCATGCAACCAATAATTACACCATTTTTCGCCAGTATATGCCTCACTTTGGGCTATTTCATTAGTATGATGGGGGAATATATTATCAACTCCACCACAATGAATATCTATTTTGTTACCTAAATATTTTAAAGCGATACCAGAACATTCAATGTGCCATCCAGGATATCCTCTGCCCCATGGTGAATCCCACTGTAATATCTGATTGTTAAATTTAGAATTAGTAAACCACAAGCCAAAATCAAAAGGATTTCGCTTGTTTTCATCTTCACAGACATCTTCTCTAGCACCAATAATTAAATCTTTTTCATTCATTCCAGATAATTGATAATAATTTAGAGCTTTTGTAGCATCAAAATATACATTACCATTAGATATATAGGCATACCCATCATTTTCTAATTTCTTTATCATTTCAATATATTTATCGATATGATCCGATGCTTTTTCAACTATTTGTGGCTTGTTTATATTGAGTTTTTCTAAATCTTGGAAAAAAGATTTAGTATAAAAAGCAGCAATTTCCAACACACTTTTGCCTTCTCTTTTAGCTCCTTTAAGCATTTTATCTTCTCCATCATCAGCATCAGATTCCATATGGCCAACATCAGTTATATTCATAACGCGTTTAACATCATACCCAAGATAAATAAGCGCTTTTTCTAAAACATCTTCGAAAATATATGTGCGAAGGTTGCCAATATGAGCATAATTATATACTGTAGGTCCACAAGTATACATTTTCACTTTAGTTTTTTCATTAGGAATAAAGTCTTCAATTTGTTTAGTTAGAGTATTATATAATTTCATTTATCTCACATCTAATTTATTTATAATCTAAAGATCACAAAATAAATTCCTTTCTATTTATATTTTAAATAATTTTAATCATAACAACTTACTTTACATGATTATCTAATAATCTATTTAACACTAAATCCTTCCCAAGCAAGTATGTAGTATTAGGCAGTTCAGGTCCGTGTATTTGCGCAGTTAATTTAATTCTAATTGGCATGTATAACATCTTGCCGCTTATACCACTAATATTCTTAGTATTATTTAATGCATTAACAATATTAACCAAAGACCATTCTGTTATTTTTTCTATTTCATCCTTATATATAGTTATAACACTAGAAGAGTGTTGTTGACTTAATATATCAATACATTCTTGATCAAAAATTAAATTATCTTTGAAAAATAATTCAGTTTTTTTAATTATTTCCTGCCCATAAGCTATTTGATCTTTATATAACATAATTAATTGTTTTAGCCATTCTTCACTCTTGCTAGTAATATCATATGCATCTTTTAAATGTGGCATAGTCAATTTCATTAGTTCCTCAATTGATAATTTTTTAATATATTGACTATTTATCCAATTAAGTTTATCACTATCAAAAATAGCATTACCCTTACTTATTCTTTTTGGGTCAAAAATTCTAATTAACTCATCTAATGAAAATATTTCCTCTTCATTGCCTGGACTCCAACCAGTTAATGCCAACATATTAATGATTGCTTCATTTAGATATCCTTTTTGTTTTAACACATCCACAGTAGCGTCCCCATCACGCTTACTCAATTTCTTATCAGAGTAAGCTGTTTTTTTAATTACAGGTAAATGGATAAACTCAGGAACCTCCCAACCAAAAGCATTATATATTAAGACGTATTTAGGTGTTGAAGATATATACTCGTTGCCTCTTACAATATGAGTAATAGCCATACCATGATCATCAATAATATTAGCAAAATTATATGTAGCCATACCATCTGATTTAATCATAATTAAATCTTCTAATTCCTTATTATTAACTGTAACTTCTCCATATACATAATCACTAAAAGTTGTAGCACCCTCATTTGGCATCTTGAAACGAATAACATATTTTTCGCCATTAACTATTTTAGCAATTTTTTCCTCTAAATTAATATTGCTACAATATCTATCATATTTATAAGCAACCCCTAAAGTTTCATCTCTTTCTTTTAATTTATTTAATCTATCCTCACTACAAAAACAATAGTAAGCTTTTCCTTCTTTTACTAGTTTTTCAGCATAATTAATATAATCAGCCTTCCGTTCACTTTGAACATAAGGCCCATAAGCACCACCTATATCTGGTCCCTCATCCCAAATTAAGCCTAAATTTCTAAGAGTGTCATAAATAACCTCAGTGGCACCCTCAACATATCTTTCCTGATCAGTATCTTCTATTCTTAGTATAAATTTACCATTATTTTTTTTTGCTATCATATATGCAAATAAAGCCGTTCTTACTCCCCCAATATGCATAAAGCCGGTTGGACTTGGCGCAAATCTAGTACGAACTTCCTTCATTATTATCACCCATCTCTATTCATATTCTACCACAATATCATAATTAGATAAAGATTTTATATTAGATATTTATCTAAGTTTTCTATATTGATTTAACATTTTATCTTTATTTTTGTTTCTCCAAATTTACTTTTCATTTAACTACTTTAATCAACTTGTTCTTTTAAAGTCTCACTAGCTATAGTATAATTAAAAAAAGGAGGTAAAAAAAGGAAAAACAAAAGGAAAGTATCAAAATTACATATGGTAGGCCTGTATTTTATTAGTACTTTGGTTATTGGTTTCCTATTAGGTTTTATTTTTGGCCTAGTAATGGCTATTTTGGCTATATCAGAAGACTATTCATTTTATATAACTGCCATTGTTGCTATTATAGTTCCCGTATACTTATTTAGCAGATATACAATAGACAAAAAGGATTTGATTGGATTTATCACATATGTTGCTTTAATCGAATTTGCTTTTTTTATAATTTCTGTTATTTTTGTATCTGCATATGACATGGTCGTTGTAGACGCTACTTATGTTTTAAGATTAATGGTATCTTTAATTTTTAGTGTATCGTTTATATATTGGTATGCTAATAAACAAATTTCCTAACATAACAAGCACAACTATATAACCATGAAAAAGACGCATAATTTTGTGTCTTTTTTTGCAATGTTTTAAAAAAAGCATCAATAATTAATTTAGAACTTTCTCACCATTCATACTTTTAATTACTATTTTAATGCTCCCCTCAATCATCTTATCTATTATTTGTGTTTCTACCTTTTCCCTTATTATTTTATCTATTTTTCTAGCACCAAAGTCTTGAAATTTTGATTCTAATAATATTTCTTTAATTATTTCATTACTAATTATTACATTTAGTCCTTTATTTTTTATTTTCTCTCTTAAACAATTTAATTTATTTTTAATTATCTTAGTTATATTTTCTTCAATTAACTTGTTAAATATTAATAATGTGTCAATTCTATTAATAAATTCAACACTCAGGTGTTCTTTTAAGACAGTAATTATCTGCCTATCATTTTTATTAAAGCCCACCCCATTTTTATTAAAACCTAAATTAGATGTAAATATTATTATATTATTATCAAATCTAATCAATGTACCTTTAGCATTCTTAATTTTACCCTCATCTAATATTTGAAGAAATAAGTTTACAACACTTTGATGCGCTTTTTCTATTTCGTCTACTATGATAAGTGCCTGGGGTTTGTTTCTAATTTCTTCTAAAATGTTTCTATTATCCATATATCCAACATATCCAGGCGAAGCACCTATTATTTTACTTACTGAGTGTGCTTCTACATATTCACTCATATCTATTTTTATAATATTAGCTTCCCCAACTAGACTAGTGCCAAATAAATTTGCCATTTTAGTTTTGCCAACACCGCTACCTCCAACAAACATTAGAGAATAAGGCTTGTTTTCATCCTTAAATCCATATTTAATTCTCTTCATTATACCAATCAAGGCTTTTATTTGTTCATCTTGACCAATAATTTCTTTACTAATTAAAGATTTCACCTCGTTAATTCTCTTAACATCATCATTTAATAATTCATAAACAGGTATTTTGGTTTTAATATTGATAACTTCAATTACATCTTCTAATTTAACCTCCCTTCCCCCTTTTTTAGCAAATAATTTTATCTCCAATCTGTTAATTTTGTCAGATAACTCTTGTTCTTTTATTTTTAAATTTGATGCTTTACCAAAGTCTTGCTCAATAATCGCTTTGTTTTTTTCATCAATAGTAAATTTCATTTGTGTTTTTAATTTATCTAATTTTTTTATTATTTTATTTTCCTTCAAACTAACCTTAACACATACCTCATCTAGTAAATCAATTGTTTTATCTGGTTCCTTACGATCGTAAATATATTTTCTAGCAAGCTCAATGATTTTATCAATTATCTCATCTTTAATTATTACGTTATGATAAGCTCCATATATATCCTTAAGACGCAATAATATTTGTTTTAATTGATGATGGTCAGGTTCTTCAATAATTATTTTTTGAAATCGCCTTTCAAAAGCAGCATCATTTTCAATATACTTAGTATATTCATTGGTGGTAGTTGCTCCAATGCATCTAATTTTATTTCTAGCCAGCAAGGGTTTAAGTATATTTGAAGCGTCAATTGCTCCTTCAGCGCCTCCTGCACCAATTAGCGTATGTACTTCATCGACAAATAGTATAATTTCATCACTGTTCTCTAATTCTTTTAATATATTTCTTATTCTTTCTTCAAATTCGCCCCTATATTTTGTTCCAGCGACCAAGGAGGCCACATCCAAAGAGATTATTCTTTTATTTTTTAATAAGGAAGGGACTTTATCATTAGCAATTCTGTTACTTAATTCCTCGACTATTGCTGTTTTTCCCACGCCAGCATCTCCGACTATTATTGGGTTGTTTTTGGTTCTTCTACATAATATTTCTAAAATTCTTTGAATTTCTTTTTCCCTGCCGATAACAGGGTCAACTTTCCCGTCTGCTGCTAGTTTAGTTAAATCAACCCCATACTCTTCTACTAAAAATCGCGCCTTTGCCTTAGTCTTTAAATTCATCTTAACTTTACTCAATAAATCTTTATATATATCATCAATATCAAGCCCCATACCAAGGAATATTCTAATTGCTATCCCTTCACCTTCTTCTAATAAACCAATAAAAAGATGTTCAACCGTTACATTACCATCATTGCTCTCTTTACTATTACCAATAGCATTTTCTATTACTCTTTTTAATAAAGGGGTATATAAAAACCAAGTGGTCTTTTCACTGCCCACACCTATTTTCTTTATCAATTCTTCTTTAAATGTTTGGTAATTAATACCGTAATCATTTAATTTTCTAGTAACTATATTATTTTGTTTAAGTATTGCTAAGACCAAGTGTTCGCTACCAACATACGGATGCTTCAGAGACATCATTTCCTTTTTGGCAATCATTAATATTTTTTGAGTATCTTCGGTAAATTTTCCAAACATGCATATCTCTCCTATCAATATTATTCTATGCAAAACAATATAATTTATAGAAGGAGATGTGCAAATTACTAATATTATTTATTCAACAAAATTTTAATTTTTAAAATAAATAAATAATACCCAATATTCACCATTTTGTTACTAACTAAAGTGTTATTATTAATGTTTTTATCTATTAAAAACATAACTGATTTAAACTTCTTTGATATTATATTTGATATGGTTTATTTGCTCATATTATTATTTTATTAAAATGAGTAACTGAATAAAAAATTTATTTCTTTATGTTCTCATTATATCAGGGTCTTCAAGCACAGGAGGAAAGCCGATATTGCTATTCGTGCCACTCCAATTGTTGTTTAAAATGAACGCACCGGCATTAGAGCCATTATTGAAATTGCCTCCACGAATGAACCACTGTTTGCTGGTTACAAAGTTACAGTTTAATCCCTATATTTCACATAGGTTGCTCGAAATACCATTTTTAATTATCGCTAGCAATCACAAACGATGAACTAAAGCTCATCGTCAAAATTACTTTGTCGCTAGTGCAGCGATAAACATTTTTGCGTCAGTTCATTGAATTTTGTTTAGGCTTTTCAATAAAAGGGGCAAAGGGGAAAAACCAAATTTGTTACAGGTCTAAAGCCCTGAACTTACCACAAGCACAGGTCGGAACCCAATAAAGCTGTTTGGGCCTCCCCAAGCGCGGTTGAAAGTGAACGCCCCAGCAACAGAAGCGTCAATAAAATGGCCTCCACGACCAAACCACGGACCATCGGTTCGCGGCATATGCGCCCAGTCGCTAAAC
>DBNY01000020.1 GCA_002299475.1 Caryophanales bacterium UBA660
TAATTTATGTCAACACTATTGCCTTTTACCGTTTTTTTAATTTCTAATGACACTAACATACCAATTAATTTAGGAAGACCTGTCTGCGCTGATAAAAAATTACCCATTGAATATATAACTAAAGTATTATTAATCATTTTAATTGGTTGAATTACGTGAGGATGATGGCCAATAATTATATCTACACCAAGACTAGATAAATAGGTTGCTATTTCTATTTGTTCCTTGTTGGGAACATGAGTATATTCATACCCCCAGTGCATGGAAACTATTAGAATATCTACTTTATCTCTTAATCTCATTATATCATTTTTTACTTTTTCTTTATCGTATATATTAATATAATAATCTTTACCTAAAGGAGGCTTTAAGCCATTGGTTAAAGTGGTATATGCCAACAAAGTGTAAGAAATATTATTTTTGACTCTAATATCTACTTTTTGCTTTTCTTCATCACTCAGATAGGAACCAGCTGTCATAACATTTTTCGTCTTCCAATATTTAAGTGAATTAATTATGGCTTTTTCTCCTCTATCTAAAGTATGGTTATTTGCCAAAGACACTAAATTAAATCCAGCATCGACCATTGCATCCCCTATTTCTTCTGGAGAATTAAAACGAGGGTAACTAGATAAGCCAAGTTCTTTGCCGCCGATGATTGTTTCCTGATTATAAAACGCCAAATCATGCTCTATTACAATAGGTTTAATGTATGTTAGCATTTCAGTAAAATCATACGCCCCATTATTATAAGCATCCGTATATACCGCGCCATGAATTAAAGCATCTCCTGCCATTATTAAACTAATATTATAATATTCACTAATATCTTCCTCATTAATTGGCAATGGTTCATTGCTAATATTAGTTTTATAACTAGCATATTTAATTAATGCCCCTACACATATAAATATAAATAAAACTATACAGATAGTTGAATATACTACTACTGACTTTTTACTTTTCTTTTGCCTAATATAGATCATCCTATCTAACAATTTCAAAATCAATATTTCGTTCTTCTTTAGAAGCTGATTTAACTCTTACTCTAATATTATCACCAATTCGATACCTTTTTTTAGTTCTTTCGCCAACTAAACTTAGAGCATTTTCGTCATATATATAATAATCGCCCTTCATTTCGTTAACGTGGATTAAACCTTCAACTAAATTATCTAATTGAACAAATAATCCGAAATTCATAACTGATGAAATTATTCCATCATATTCTTCTCCAATATGATCCAACATATATTCAGCCATTTTCATATCCGTTACTTCTCTTTCGCAATCTACAGAACTTTTTTCTTTCAAAGAAGAGTGCTCACATAACGGAATAAGTTTTAAGTTCCAGTAATCTCTCGTCTTCATACTAAGATCTTTATTAAACAAATAAGTTCTTAATAGTCGATGTACTGTTGTATCTGGATATCTTCTAATAGGTGATGTAAAATGCGTATAACATTTGCTAGCTAAGCCATAATGGCCTACATTTTCAGGTAAATATATAGCTTTTTTCATTGACCTAAGTAAAAGATTAGATAAAATAGGAAATTCCTTTTTATCGCGTAAATAATCTAATATTTTTTGAATACTCTTAGGGTGAACATCATTTATTTTACCTTTAATTACATATCCTAAACTACCTACAAATGTTAAGAATGATCTTATTTTTTCTTCCTTTGGATATTCATGAATACGATATATAAAAGGTAGTTTCATGAAGTATATATAGCTTGCAACCGTTTCATTAGCAGCAATCATAAAATCTTCAATCATTTTTTCCCCAGTGCCATTAATACGTTTTAATATTTCTATTGGCTTACCGCTATCATCAATAATAATCTTTGCTTCATCACTGTCAAATTCGATATATCCTCTTTTTTCCTTGTTTTTTCTTAAAAGATCAGCCACTACTTTCATATTGTGCAATGCTGGTATGAATTTTTCATATCCTTCTATTACTTTATTTTTCTCTAATATTTCATTAACTGCACTATATGTCATTTTCTTTTTAGAATTTATAACACTCTCATAAACATCATACTTAACAACTTTGCCCTCTTTATCTACTTCCATATCACAAGTCACAGTTAAACGATCTACTAGTTCGTTTAACGAGCATATGCCATTAGATAATTTATGTGGGAGCATAGGTATTACTCTGTCCGCTAAGTAAACACTTGTGCCTCTATCATATGCTTCTTTATCAATAGCACTGTTTTCTTTAACATAATAGCTAACATCGGCAATATGAACACCCAGTAAATAATTGCCGTTTTCTAAACTTTTTATAGATATAGCATCATCTAAATCTTTAGCATCAGCTCCATCAATAGTAAATATTTCTTCTATTCTTAAATCTTTTCTTCTGCTTATTTCATCTTCTAGTACTACAGTAGAGATTAATTCTGTTTCATCCATTATTTCATTGCTAAATACATCATTGATATTATATTTATGAACAACAGATAAAATGTCAACGCCAGGATCATTTTTATGACCTAAAATGCTAACAACTTCACCAAGATATTTATTGTGTCCTAAATCTTTAATAATTTTAACTAATACTTTATGCCCATTAATAGCACCTTTGGCATTTTCCTTATCTATGACAATCGTAAGTTTAACTTTTGAATCATCTAATTTTATATAATTGATGTTTCCTTCAGTATAAAACTCTCCGACTAACTTTTCTAGTTCTCTTTTAAATACTCTAAGGATACGCCCCTCTTGACGCTGTAAATTCTTATTAGTAATTATTTCAACAATTACTAAATCATTATGAATAGCACCATTTAAATTACTATAATCAATATAAATATCTTCTGTGTTATCAGTGGCTTCAACAAAACCAAATCCTTTTTTATTGATTCTTAATAGCCCTTTTTTAAGATGACTTTTCTCAAAAAACATATATTTATCTTTATTAGTATGATAGACAATAGATTCCTTTTTTAATTCTTCTATTATTTGAATTAGGTCTTGATATTCTTGTTTAGTTTTCAGTCCTATCAAATTATCTATTTCCATTAAACTTAATGCTCTATCACTATTAGTTAATATTTCTATTATTTTATCTTTCATATTCTACACCAACCTTTATTTTTTTTCGTTACACTTATATTATAAAATAAAAAGGACCTAAATATAAGCCCCAATTTAAAACGACAAAATTAATGATATTATAAAAAATAATACCCCTAATATCATAGTTAATCTGCTGATAAATAATTCTGCGCCTCTTTCTTTTCTATTTTGAAACAATTCGGCATGAGCTCCCATCATTATGTTAGACGCACTTTCCGCTTTGCCACTTTGTAATAAAACTATTGCAATTAATAAAATTGATACTATCAATAAAATATTAGCCATTATACCATTTATAGATAAAAATAAAGCCATTCCCTCACATCCTCACCATCATAATTTATCACATTATTTAATTATTTGCAAACATTATATGAGTTTTTAATAGATTGCTTAACAAAATTCATCACATAATTATATATTTTTATAACAATATTAAAAATCTATTTATTTAATTATTTATATTTAACTCACGTTATATTATTAAATATTTCTATAAAATTAATAGCGTTAATTGATGCCGTAGCAATTAAAACACCATCAATAGCTTCTAAATTAATTATTTGTTTTATATTGTTTTGATCAACACTGCCTCCATATAACACTTTAGGATTTGCAACTTTATATTTAGTTGTTAATATTTTTTTAATAAAATTAGTCGCATCATTTATCTCATTGCTAGTTGGTATTTTGCCTGTTCCTATTGACCATATTGGTTCATAAGCAACAATTATATCTGTTAACATTTCTAGTTCAACATCATTTAATGCCTCTTCGAGCTGTTTTTTTATTATAGGCATCGTTTTATGCAATAATTTTTCTTCCTTTGTTTCCCCGATACAAATAATAGGTTTAATGTTTTGATTTAAAACATTTTTAATCTTTTTGTTTATTAACATATTGTTCTCATTAAAATTTGTTCTTCTTTCACTATGTCCTACAATAATATATTCAACGCCGATGCTTTTTAATTGTATAGGAGATACTTCGCCTGTATAACTGCCCTTATTTAAATAATAACAATTTTGAGCACCTAACTTAAATTCATTACTTTTAAATAAATAAAGATAAGGAAAAGAAGGGCATATTACAACGTTAAGGTAATTAGGTATTTTGCCTTTTATAACGCTTAAATATTCTAAACATTCTTCATATGTTAAATTCATTTTAAAATTGGCTACTATCATTTTTTCCATAATAAACTCCATTTCAATACATCTTTTATTCTTTGATAAACAAGGAATGATATTTTTGGATTCTTGTTAATTGCTAATTTATATATTTCAAGCACACTATTTGCAAAATACTTAGTTGAATGTATTTGAGCACTTTCTATCGCCTTTTCTCCTAATTTATCCAATTCATTTTTATTATTAAATAATTCATTAATAATTTTTAAATATTCTTTTTTATTTCTAAATATTCTTCCATTAACATTATCTATTATTACATTTTTATAACTATCATCAGCGATGCAAAGAATCGGTTTAGATGATGCTAGGGCTTCAATAACTGTTAATCCTTGCGTTTCTGTTTTAGAAGATGTTGCAAATATATCAGTTATTTGATAATAAATCGGCACTACATCCCACTGAACTTTTCCTACAAAAATAGTATTTTCATTTATTTTATATTTAATTACTAATTTTTTTAAATGTTTCATTTCTGGCCCATCACCAACAATTAGTAATTTGTATTTTTTGTTTTTTTTAACAAGATAACGATGGCAATCAATAAGAAAATCAATATTTTTTTCTTTACCTAATCTACCTAAATACAAAATAATAAAGTCGTCGCTATCTAAATTATATTTTCTTCTATACGTATTTAAAACGTTCTTTGAAAATTTGTTTTTAGAAAATTTTTCTATTTCTATGCCTGTTGGAATAATATGAATATCTCTTTTAATTTTATATTTATTTTTAAATAAATCTTTTGTTTTTTGAGTTGGAACAATTAATTCGGAAATAGTCTTGTCGCAATAAAAAGTTGTTAAATATTCCACCATTTTGTTGCCTAATTCATTTATGTAGCCCTTCGTAATGCAATTTATATATTCTTCATACATTGTATGATATGTATGAACTAATGGAATATTAAATTGTTTGCTAATAATTCTAGCAAATGTTCCTACTCCAAATTCGGTATGAGTGTGTATTATATCTAAATTCCAATTTTTTATTTTTTTTAAGGCTTTAAGCGGATATATTTTAGTAAGTACGTAATCATATATACCTGTTTTTAAACCTGGGATACGTAATATTCTATTATTGACATCATAGTTTATATTATTATTTTCAGAATTAACAGTTACGACATATACTTGATGCCCCTGTTTTTCAAGAGCGTTTTTCAACATTAGAACACTAGTTGCAACACCATTTATATGAGGAGCATAAGTGTCAGTAAATAATCCTATTTTCATTTTATCTGCCTTTCATATTACTTATTAGAAATAATATCAATTCCTGGAAGAGATTTTCCTTCTAATAGTTCTAGTGTAGCACCTCCACCGGTTGATACATGATAGAATTTGTCCTTAAAACCAAATTTATTAACAAAAGCGGCACTATCACCACCACCAATAATAACTTTAGCATTTTGCTTAACTAAAAAATCACATAATTGTTTAGTTCCAATGTTATACTTATCAAATTCAAATACTCCCATAGATCCATTCCAAACAATTGATTTGGCATTTTTCAATGTATCCTTAAATAATTGAATTGTTTTAGGTCCAATATCAAGGCCCATCTCATTATAATTTATCATATCTATATCTACTATTTTACTAGTAGCAATTGGTGAATATTCCAAACTTACATTAATATCTAGTGGTAGCACTATTTTATCTTTATAAGACGCTAATAAATCTTTGCAAAAATCAATAGATCCTTCTTCTAATAATGATAACCCTATATTATAACCTAATGCCTTTAGAAAAGTGAAACACATTCCACCGCCAATAATTATTTTATCAGCTTTATTTACAAGATTTTTAATAACACAAATCTTATCGCTTACTTTAGCACCGCCTAATATAACAACAAATGGTCTTTTAGGATTGTTAATAATGTTGCCTATTCTTTCTATTTCTTTTTCTACCAAAAATCCTACTCCACTAGGTAGATTAGAGGCTATCCCAACATTAGAAGCATGGGCTCTATGGCTGGTGCCAAAAGCATCATTAATAAAAACATCACCTAACGAAGCCCAATACTTGCCTAATTCTACATCATTTGAACTCTCTTTTTCGCCCTCAATATCTTCAAAGCGAGTATTTTCAATCATTACAACTTCACCATTTTTCATATTCTTAATAGCGTTCTCAACTTGTTCACCTTGGGTTTGAGGTATAAATTTAATCTCCTTTTGCAATAATTCACTTAATCTTTGAGCAACTGGCAGAAGAGTGCTGGATGATTTATCAGCTTCGGTTTTAACTCTTCCTAGATGAGACATAACGATAACTTTCCCATCTATCTGCGAAATAAATTTAATTGTTTCTATACTTTCTTTAATTCTATTATCATCTCCAATAACACCATTTTTAATTGGTACATTTAAATCACTTCTAACAATTACTCTTTTGCCCGCTAATTTATAATCAATAATAGTCTTTTTCATATATCCTCCTTTTATCTGTATATAGTATACCAAATAATAACAAAAATGAAAATGACCAAGCAGGTCATTTATTCGAAAATTCTTAGGCTCTTAAGTTTCATCCTTTATAACTAAGGCACTAAAAAGCATATATTTTATTTTTTTATTAAATTATATAAATATTTAGCAACTTTAATCATCTGTGCACTATAACCCATTTCATTGTCATACCATGCTAAAACTTTTACTAACTGTTTTCCATTTACATCTAATACACTGGTAGAAAGGCCATCAATTAATGCTCCATAATGAGTTCCTATCACATCGCTAGATACAATTGGCTCATCAGTATATACTAATGTTTCATTTGCGTTATTAATAAAAGTTTGATTAATATCTTCTTCTGTTACCTTTTTAGATAGTTCTAATACCAAGTCTATTACTGAACCATTAGCTATTGGAACGCGAAGTGCTGTGCCATCCATTTTACCTTCTAAACTTGGAATAACTAAACCCATAGCACTAGCCGCTCCTGTCGATGTAGGTACTATATTAGCAGCTGCCGCCCTTCCTCTTCTTGAATAAATCCCCTTATTATGTGCTATATCTAATGTTGCTTGATCATTAGTATATGCGTGCACCGTGGTCATAAATCCTTTTTCAATACCAAAATTATCGTTTAATACTTTCAAAACTGGCGCTAGACAATTCGTTGTACAACTAGCAGCCGAAATAATATCTTCTTCCCCCGTTAATATATCATGATTCACATTATAAACAATAGTCTTAACATCTTTTCCTGCTGGCGCTGATATAATTACTTTTTTTGCTCCTGCTTTAATGTGTGCGCTCGCTTTATCTTTAGTTGTAAATACACCAGAACATTCTAAAACAATATCTATGCCTAGTTCTTTCCATGGCAAATTACTTGGATCTTTTTCCGCAAAAACCTTTATATTTTTGTTATCAACAACAATATTTGTGTCATTATTTTTAATGCTATCTATCTTATATCTTCCATGAATCGTGTCATATTTTAATAGATAAGCCAAATCCAAAGCCTCACTAATATCATTAATTGCTACTATTTCAAATGCAGGGTCATCATGCATTAATCTAAATGCTATCCTTCCAATTCTACCAAAACCATTAATTGCTACTTTCATATCTAGTCCTCCTTTTTATTTTCCAAAACTACTTTCTCCAATAAATTCTCTAATAATAGAATCCTTTGGAATATCATTAGGTATTATCGGCAAAAAATTATCCAAAAATTTAATTATTTTTCTTGCCTCATCATAATATATGGATTCTTCACTTATTGAAAAGAGAAGTGGTTCTGCATAAATTTTTAGTATACTTAATTCATAAATAAGTGCTGTATTAAATATTACATCAGCATCATCTTGAAAAGGAAATACATATTTTTCTTCTCCTGCTCTTACTTTCTGCCATTGTTCCATAGTGGCAAGAGCATCAATTCCACGATATTTGAAATCTCTAACCATTCTCCTTAATTTCCTAACCAAGGTTGTTGATATACGATTATGGTTGTCAATATTTAAAACTGTTAATGGACTAATATAAATCTTATATTTATTTTCTCTTGGAATAGATAAAGTTAATCTTTCATTTAATCCATGCAATCCTTCTATTATTAGAATATCATTACTTCCTAATCTCATTTTTTTATTAGTGAATTCTTTTTCACCAGTTATAAAATTAAATCTAGGTAGCACCACTTCTTCGCCCTTTAGCAAATTAGTTAAATGATTATTAAATAATTTAATATCAATGGCATCAAGCGATTCATAATCATATTCCCCATTTTCGTCTCTTGGAGTATTAATTCTATCAACATAATAATCGTCAATTCCGATAGCGGTTGGTTTTAATCCTTTACTTTTAAGATATATTGATAATTTATGTGCAGTAGTTGTTTTGCCCGACGAAGATGGCCCTGCTATCAAAATAACCTTAATTATATCCTTTTTCTTATATATTTCTTCTGCTATATTATTTAATTTATTGTTTTGATTAATCTCTGAAATTTTAATAATATCAGTTGAATGATTATTAATAATTTTATTATTTAAATCTACAACATTATCTACACCTATTATTTTGCACCATTCATCATATTCTCTAAATACATCAAATAATTTTTGATGATGAACATACTTTGGAATACTATCTAAACTATAAATAGTAGGAAATCTTAGAACTATTCCGCAAGGAGCAATATATGTTAATTCAAACATTTTAATATAACTAGTACTAAGTGGCATTTCCCCAAAGAAATAATCATACAGATTATCAAACTTATAGAGGGTAATATTAGTTTGCGTCATAAAATTAAGAATGCCTACTTTATCTAATCTATTACTTTTTTTAAAATAATCAATAGCCTCTTTCCTATTTACGCTAAGTCTTTCGAAAGATATATTTTTTAAAACTAACTCTTTCATCTTATTCTCAATCGCTCTAACCAATTCTTCTGTAAGACTGTAACTTATTTCACAGTATATACCTTTATCAATAGAATGCTCAATTACTATTTTAGTATTATCTCCTAAAACATCCTTAACAGCCTTAATAAATAGATATTTTAAGCCCCTAATATAAACTTGATTTCCATCTGAATTGCTTAGGTCTAAAAATTCAATATTACAGGAAGTAGTAATTTTGGTATTTAATTCAACAATTGCATTGTTCATTTTAGCAGCAATAATATCATACCTAAATTGATTTTGATATTCCTTGGCTAATTCTATACACCTTATATTTTTAACAATTTCGCGGTTACTTCCATCTTTAAAATTAACCTTAATGATGTTATCCATTTCAGCACTCCTTTAGTATATAATATCATTTTATCATCTCTTAAATATTTTGTCATATATTTATTATCATATTTTACATAATCTTGAATAATCATATTCATAGGTGATATAAATGAATTTAATTCCAATTGTAGTAGAAAAATCTAATTATGGCGAACGTTCTTATGATATTTATTCTAGGTTATTGAAGGATAGAATTATTATATTAAGCGGTGAAGTTAATGATTGCTTAGCTAATAGTGTTATAGCTCAATTGCTTTATCTTGATTCATTAAATCATGATGACATAAACTTATATATTAATAGTCCTGGCGGTTCTACAACAGCAGGGATGGCAGTATATGACTGCATGAACTATGTTAAGAGCGATATTTCTACTATATGTATTGGTATAGCAGCAAGTATGGGAGCTTTCCTATTATCAAGCGGGGCAAAAGGAAAAAGATATGCCCTACCAAATTCAGAAATTATGATTCATCAACCACTTGGTGGAGTGCAAGGCCAGGCAATAGAAATAAAAATTGCTGCTGAAAGAATTTTAAAATTAAGGGATAAGTTAAATAAAATACTATCCCTAAACACTAACAGACCCATTGAGGAAATAGATAAAGATACCGATAGGGATAATTTTATGGATGCAGAACATGCTTTAAAATATGGTATTATAGATAATATACTGTAAATTGTTAATGTATAAGTACTTTACTTTGAAAATATTAATTGATATAATTGTTACATACTAAAGGAGTGAGAGTTAGGTATGAAAAAATATTTATTAATATTTATATCAATTATGGTGTTAGTGGGTTGTGGAAAAAGAGAAGAAAAAAATTATGACGCAGACTATCAGAAATTAGAGGATACTTTTTTGAAGGCAGGAGAAGCTTTTATTAACAATGATAATGTTAGTTTAGTTCCAACTGACGGTACTATTTATTCAATTAGATTAGAAAACTTATATAATGGCGACTACTTAGAAAAATTAATTGATCCTAAAACAAAGGAAGAATGCAATAAAGAAAATTCATTTATTCATGTACAAAAAATAAATGACACTATTACATATACTGTTAACTTAGTATGTGGAGACTACAGCACTAATTAAATACATACAAAAAATAAGAAACTTTATTTCTTATTTTTTTCTATTTTCGCCGCTATTTTCATAATCTTTTTCAATCTATGATATAACCCAGATTTTGTTATCTTTTTATTGGTTTCAATCGAAATAATTTCACTTAATTCTATTAAGGAAGCCTCTGGATATTTTAGGCGATATTCGCAGGCTTCTTTTAGTTTATCATCTAATACTTCCAACCCAAGCATTTCTTTTAGTTTAATAATATCATTAATCTGTTTATCGGCAGAAAGAATTGACTTATCTATATTAGCTTGCTCACAATTATTAAGACGATTAGTCATGTTTTTATGATCGCGATAAATTCTAATATCCTCAAAATATAATACCGCTTGGTAAGCGTTAATTAGTCTTAAAAAATCACTTATTTTTTCTGCTTCTTTTATATATACCATGTAGCCTTTATTACGTCTAAAAATTTTGCTATTAAGATTATATTCATTTAATAAATTGTCTAAAAAGACAGCCTGTTCTTTACTATTTAAAAAAAATTCTAGATGATATCTCGCCGTTTTAGGATCATTAACACTTCCTGTCGAAAGAAACGTTCCTCTTAGGTAGGCTCTTTTTTCTTCCTCATCACTAATTATATAATCCTTAGGAATAAGTAAATAATTATCATAATTATCTATAATAGATAAATCTTTCAAAATAAAATCATATTTTTCCTTTATAGAGAGAATATAAATATTATGTTTCTTAAAATTGGCTTTTCTAACTGTTATGATGCACGTGATACCGTATAAATCTTTGATTAATTTAAAAATTCTTCTTGCAACTGAAGCATTTTCAGTAGTTATTTTCAATATATTATTATCAATTTTACTATTATTTCCAATAAAAGCCGAAAGTTCTGCAATATTACCTGACTTGTTATTATTGACTTTAGTTATTTCACTCTTAATTAAAGTAGAAAAAGACATATATTAATCCTCCTCCTGCTCTATTAAATAAGCAAATATTAAAAAGGCAGTTCGCATTGGATCGTGTCTGACCATTTTATGGGCATTAATTGAAACTAAATTATCTTTAACTAGTTTTATACTAATTTTTTCTTCATCAATTAGTACCTGCTCACTTTTTTCTAATTCTTTATATCTTTCTAAAATTTCTTTATCAATATTTTTACTATTAGCAATTACTACATCTAAAAATTCTTGCCCTATATAATTATTTAGTACACCAATATAATCACTAACCTTAAAATTATCCGTTTCACCATGCTCGGTCATTATATTGCAAACATACATTTTTTTTGCTCTTGTTTTAATAATTGCTTCTTTTATTTCATCACACAAAATATTTGGAATAATACTCGTATATAAGCTGCCCATTCCAAATATAATCAAATCAGCATCATGAATGACCTTTATTACCTCAGGAACAACTTTTGGTCTTTCTTTATAGTATATTTCTTCTATTTTTTTCCCTGCTTTAGTAATGTGAGATTCTCCCTCAATGATATTACCATCACTAGTTTTGGCTATCAATGTAACACAATCTTCAGTGAGCGGAAGTACTTTTCCTTTTATATTTAAAACTTTACTCAGCGAACTAATAGCATCTACTAAATTTCCATTAATATCAAACATTGCAGTTAATAATAAATTGCCTATAGGATGTCCATTTAAGTCACTAGTCGTGTTGAAGCGATATTGTAATAATTCATTTAAAATAGGTTCTGCTTGCGATAAAGATATCATTACATTTCTTAAATCGCCAATAGCTGGCATATTAAATTCTTTTCTAAGTCTTCCGGTTGAATTATCATCATCTGATACAGCCACTATTGCTGTTATATCTAAAGGAAATTCTTTTAATCCTTTTAATATAACAGATAAGCCAGTCCCACCACCTAATATCACTATTTTCTTATTCATATGACCACCACTAACTATATTATTCGATATATGGAAATAAAAAACTAAAGGCCTTTTATTTTGATAGATCTTTTATGGCCGACATTGCAGCCTTAGCGCCTTCTGATGTTGCTGTTACAATTTGATATAATTCTTTTTTAATTACATCACCACAGGCATATATATGATTAACCGCCGTTCTTTGATTATCGTCAACAATAATATAACCATATGCATCAGTAATATTTAATCCTTTGGTAAAGGTAGTTATTGGTTCATAACCTATATAAATAAAAACGCCCGAACACTTTATGTGTTCTTCTTCTTTGGTTATATTATTTATTACTGTAACACTCTCTAATTTGTTATTTTGTTCATTATATTTTATAAGTTCTGTATTAAATTTTGTTATAATTTTACTATGACTTAATACTTTATCTTGCGCTACTTTATCGCCTGTAAATTTATTTGAACGGTGAATAAGTGTTATTTTGTTACAAAATTCAGCTAAGTATACACTTTCTTCTAATGCACTATTTCCTCCGCCTACTACAACTACATCTTTGTTTCGGTAAAATGGCCCATCGCATATAGCACACCAACTAATTCCACTGCCTGAAAGTCTTTCTTCATTTTCAATACCCAAGCGTTTTGGCTTTCTTCCTGTCGCTATAATAATAGCTCTGCTTCTTAATTCTTCAACATCGGTTTTAACAATGCAAATATCATCTTCTTTTTTAATTTCTAAAACCTCACCATAGCGATATTCAATACCCAAATTCTGCGTTTGTTGAAACATCCTAATAGCTAATTCTGGCCCATCAATCATTTCAGCGCCGGGATAATTTTCTACTTTAGCCGTCTTATTAATCTGTCCTCCTGGCGCGCTAGACTCTAACATAACAACCTTAATATTAGATCTTTGTAAATATATTGCTGCGCTCATACCAGCTGAACCAGCTCCGATTACAATAACATCAAAATTTAATTTCATCTTTACTTTCCCTTTCATGATATAAATTAGTTAATCTTGAACCTTTTTTCCCTAAAATGAAGATTATTAAACCTACCATAAAAAGAATTACTGACATAATTTGAGCAACTCTAAAATCACCGATCATTAAGCTGTCTGTTCTAAATATTTCTATAAAGAAACGGCCAATAGAATACCACATTAAATATATAGCGGTTAACTGACCTATTTTTAAATATTTATTTCTTCTGTACAATATTAAAAATATAAATCCGGCAACTGTCCATATTGATTCATAAAGAAAAGTTGGATGATAATATTTACCATAAATATTCATGCCTTCAATTATAAAGTTAGGAATGTATAATCTTTCCAAAAAATTTCTAGACACTTCATAACCATGTGCCTCTTGATTAAAAAAATTTCCCCATCTTCCAATAGCTTGTCCTAAAAGCAAATTAACTCCAACTATATCCAACATCTTTAAAGCATTTAGTTTATATCTGGTTGTGTAAATAATTATCCATAAAGCTCCTACAATAATAGCGCCATGGATAGCAAGGCCGCCTTCCCATATTTTTACAATATCAATAATATTATTTTTATAATATGGTAAGTTAAATAATACGTAATAAATTCTTGCACCAACTACAGCAAGAATTACACCCCAAAATAGCATGTTAACAACAAAATCATCCAAAATATTATGTTTATAACTTTCTTTAATAATAAGCGTTCCACTAATAAAAATGGCTGTAAATATTATAATAGAATACCAGTATATTTGGATAAACCCTAAATCTAATGCAATTGAATTCATAATATTTCCCCTTTCTTAAGTAATGGTTTTATAATCAAAGAATCCATTAAAATATTCATTATTGATATTAAAAGCGCTATAAAAAATGCAATCCATATTCCTCTTAATTCAAAATTATTACCTAATAGAAAATCAACAATTTTTAATATAAAAACATTAATAAATGGATAGAAAAGGCCTAATGTAATTCCTGTGATAGGAAGTGTTAGTAGCACTATAACTGGTTTTATAGTAGCGTTTAATATTGATATCATAATAGTCGCAATTAAGCCATATAAACCAAAATAAGTATTACTAATATATAATGATTCAAATAATAAAGATACCGATATTAATACAATAGTATGACCAAATAAATACATTAACCATTGAATAAAATTATCTGCTCTTACTTTATTGCTATTAATAAAAAAAACTTTCAAATTAATCACCTCACAATTATAAAAAATTACTTAAAAACTGTCCAGTGTATGATTCATTAACTTTGATAATCTCCTCAGGCGTTCCACAAGCAACCAAATTGCCTCCTAAATCTCCGCCCTCAGGACCTAAATCAATAATGTGATCGCTAACTTTAATTACATCTAAATTGTGCTCAATTACTATTACTGTATCCTTATTATCTACTATTTTATTTAAAATTGCAAGCAATCTTTTAATATCATCAGTATGCAATCCAGTAGTTGGTTCATCTAATATAAATAAGCTTCTTCCTGTAGGTCTCTTTTGTAATTCTTTCGCCAATTTCACCCGCCCTGCTTCTCCGCCAGATAATGTTGGAGCACTTTGGCCACACTTAATATATCCTAAACCTACTTCATGTAATATATCTAATTTTCGCTTTATTGACGGAATATTATTAAAGAACGCAATTGCTTCATCTATTCTCATATTTAAAATATCATTAATATTCTTTTCTTTATATTTTATTTCTAACGTTTCTTTATTATATCTAGTTCCATGACAAATTTCACATGTGACATAAACATCTGGTAGGAAATGCATTTCTATTTTCTTTACTCCATCCCCATTACAAGCTTCACATCTTCCCCCTTTGACATTAAAAGAAAACCTTCCTTTATCATATCCTCTAATTTTAGCCTCTTTAGTCGATGCAAAAACAGTTCTAATATCATCAAAAACGCCAGTATAAGTAGCTGGATTACTTCTTGGAGTTCTTCCAATTGGTTCTTGTGTAATATTAATTACTTTATCAATTTTTTCTAAACCATTAATTTTTTCGTGTTTTCCACATTTTTCTTTATTCAGATATAGTTGATTGGCAAGACCTTTATATAAAATCTCATTAACAAGTGTACTTTTACCACTGCCTGACACACCTGTCACACAAATAAATTTACCTAAAGGGAATACCACATTTATCTTCTTAAGATTGTTTTCACAGGCTCCTAATACCTCAATTGCTTCCCCAGTACCCTTTCTTCTTTGAGTAGGCACTTCTATTTTTAAAGCTCCACTTAAATATTGGCCGGTAATACTATTTTTATTTAACATCACTTCATCAGGCGTCCCAGAAGCCATTACATACCCTCCATTGTCTCCAGCCCCTGGACCTATATCAATTAAATAATCAGATGATAGCATTGTTTCAGTATCGTGCTCAACAACAATTAAAGTATTACCAAGATCTCGCATATCAAGTAAAGTTTTAATCAGTTTTTGATTATCTTTTTGGTGCAATCCAATACTTGGCTCATCTAGAACATACAAAACTCCCGTTAATCTAGAACCAATTTGAGTTGCTAATCTTATGCGTTGCGATTCTCCTCCAGATAAGGAACCCGAAGTTCTATCTAACGTTAAGTATTCTAGACCAACATTAATTAAAAACATTAATCTTTCCTTTATTTCCTTTATTATTAATCGAGATATTTCTTCTTGCTCCTTGGTTAAAATCATGCTACTGAAAAAAGCAACCAATTTCCTAATATTTAATTTAGTAGTATCATTAATATTTTGATTATTTATTAGTACCGATAATACACTATTGGCAAGTCTTGCTCCATTACAAGCAGGGCATACTCCTTCTGTCATATATTGTTCAATCCAATCACGAATATATTCACTATTTGTTTCTAAATATCTTCTTTCCAAATTTTTAATTATTCCCTCGTAATAATCGTTACTATTAAAAATATTCCCGCTCTTTGATTCAAAATTAAACTTTATTTTATCTTTACTACCATATAAAATGATATCTAATTCCTTACTAGATAATTCTTTTATTTTTTTATTCATACTTATATTATAATGCTTACAACAGGCCTCTAATCGCTGATAATAAATACTTAATGTCTCGCTACTATTAAATGGTACTATTGCACCATTATTAATGCTCAAACTTTTATTGGGTATGATTAAATCTTTATCTATTTCCATTTTGAAACCTAAACCCTTACAAGTATTACAGGCTCCATATGGCGAATTAAATGAAAACATTCTAGGTTCTAATTCTGGTAAAGAAAAGTCACAATGAGGACATGCAAATTTTTCGGAAAACAATATTTCTTTCTCTTCTCCAATATCAACTAATACTTTGCCTTTCGATAACTTAACAGCGCTTTCAATTGCTTCATAGAGCCTTGATCTAATGCCTTCTTTTAAAATAATTCTATCAATTACAACTTCAATATTGCCTTTCTTATTTTTTTCTAAATTTATTTCTTCACTTAAATCATATAATTCTTTATTTATACGGACTCTAATGAACCCTTCTTTACGTAAATTTTCTAATAAATCCTTATGTGTCCCTTTTCCGCCAGTTACTACTGGTGAATAAATAATTATTTTTTTCCCAAATTCATTCTCTAATATTTTATTAACTATTTCTTCAATACTTTGACTTGAAATAGGTATTTTATGAATAGGGCAGTATGGAATACCGATACGAGCATAAAGCAATCTTAAATAATCGTATATTTCAGTAACTGTTCCAACTGTTGATCTAGGGTTTTTACTAGTAGTTTTTTGATCTATACTAATAGCAGGGCTTAACCCCTCAATACTATCAACATTTGGTTTTTCCATTCCACCTAAAAATTGTCTAGCATAGGCACTTAAAGACTCAACGTACCTTCTTTGACCTTCTGCATAAATAGTATCAAAAGCAAGACTACTTTTACCACTACCAGAAATCCCTGTCATAACAACTAATTTATTCTTAGGGATTTCAATATAAATATTCTTTAAATTATTTTCCCTAGCACCATTTACAATAATTTTATCCATTATTACCACTTCTTTCGTTTTAATATTATATCATACTGACTACGTAAATAAATTTCAATAAAATAAGCTATTAGATCGTGTAAAATAGTTTTGGGATTACATAAAAAAAGAAGAGCCTTCTGTTGAAATATAATTATAAACTAAAATATTTAAGGAAATCCTCCCAAGAAAATCATATCAAATAATTATAATCTTGTGTAAAAAAAATTAATATTTAAATTATTAAGCGATAATTTAAGTTAATTGAAAAGTAAGTTCCACCATAGAATGGAACTTAACTTTACAAAATGAAAATTATTTTTTCAAGTGAGCATCTTTTTTTCTTTCTAAATGAATCAAAATCAAAGTTGTATATATCCTTAATTTTTAAAGTAGGATATTCAATATTTTCTTCGTCAACATCTAATTTATAATCATAAATCATCGGTAATTTACTTCTAATCGGATTCATTCTTTTCATTAAAAACAGTCCGTCACCAAACTCAAATTTTATAAGCTCATAGCTAGTCATTAATTTCCTACCGGTTAGCTTCTATCAGAAGAAATATTAAAATCAGAATTGCCTTTTTAAGTAGATAGTAAACTTCTAGGTGTTTCACTTGTATATTTATTTAAATATTTTCTGAGCGTTATTATTGTGCGCATTTAATAAATACAAACAGTTATTACAATTTGATTTGATTGTGCCCACTTGTTCTCGATACCTTTCTTTTAATTGATTAAAATATTGTTCCTCATTTATTAAATAAAAAAATTAATAAAACTAGTCGTGATAAAAGTTATAGATGATTATAACTTTTTTGTTAATTCAAATATACAAACTAAATAATATTTTTTTATTTAAAGAAAGTGTTGTTTTTCTAATACATTTTCCTATGAACTACAATTCTAGTTCTTAATTTTCAACTATTTCTATTAAAGCATTATAATCTTCTACTAATGTTATAGAATACTCCTTTATATTTATAAGTCCGATATTTTCGCTCTTCCACACATAAATTGTGGATATTAATTTATCATCAATATCATACATGGTAAACTTCCAAGTATATCCTTCTGACGTTACTATTCCAGTTGTTTCGGTTGTACGAGAAAAAATGTTTATTATCTTTTCAATTTCATTTTCATCACTGATTGTTCTCTTAATGCTATTAGTTATATAATCTTCAATAATTATCTTTCTCGTTGCAAATAGTTGTTCAATTATTTCTTCGCTAATTGGAATCAACTCTGCACCTCCATTTTTATTTTTATTTTCTGAATTAATTTTGCATCCACCCAATATAAAAAATACTCCTAAAAGCAAAATTAAGATTAATGTTTTTTTCACAGAGCTCAACTCCTTCTATATATTGTAGCATTAATTTTATATTATATACAAATCTGACAAAAAACTAGGAGGGCATTCTAGTTGTAGAGATATAATACATATGTCACACAATTAGATAATTAAACAGCTATTAACCTTTATTAAAACGATTTTTATAGCTACACTTTTGACATAATTCTTCCACAACTTTATTATTTAAAAACGCCTTAATTATCCTTTTAGTTTTTTCTTTAGCAAGTATGCTTTCAAAACTATCTTCGAATATATTTCCTAATTTTATAATTCCCTCACCATCAAGGCAACAAGGTACAACCGTTCCATCTACCAATATAGCAATTTGATCTTTTAAGCCATAGCAAAAACCTTTATCACTAATAAATTCACTAGATAAAGTAGGCCAGCTAAATTGCATATCTTTATTTATATATAAATTACTACAAATTTTAATACTTTTTTCATCAGTTAATTTTTTAGATATTGAATCGTCTAGGCAAAAGTAATTACCAATAATATTGAATATTTTAGCATTTATATTGTTTTCATTATTTATATTCCAAAAGCGATATGAAATAATAATATTGTTTTTTAGCGCTTCTTTAGTAAATTCTAAAATATCCTTCATATCGTTTTCAATACCTTCTTTATTAGTTAAACTATGCATCGATATACTTATTTGTCTTACTGCCTTACTATTTAATAATATTTCTTTTTTATTATTTAACAGTGTTCCATTCGTTACAATGTTAACTTTTATATTATTATTTTCACATAGTAACAAAATTTTATCTAATTCTTGGTGCAATAATGGTTCTCCTTTAACATGAATATAAATATAATCCGTATAAGGTTTTATTTCGTTTATTATATGAATAAGTTGACTATAGCTCATACTCTGTTTGTCTCTTTTAGAAATTAAACAAAAATTACATGATAAATTACAAATATTAGTTATTTCAATATATATTTTCTTAAATCTCTTCATATTAACCTGCATCTCTATTGTTCGCTCTTTAATTCAAATAATATGTCTCTAAGTTCCATTGCTCTTTCAAAATCTAAATTATAAGCGGCATTTTTCATTTCTTCTTCTACTTTAATTATCAATTGTTTTCTTTCTTTATCAGTTATTTTAGTAATATCCTCTTTCTTATTTTCTAATTTATTTGATATTAATTCTCTTATTTCTTTAGTTATTGTTTTAGGTACAATATTATTTATTTTATTATATTGTTCTTGTATTTGCCTTCTTCTTGATGTTTCGGTTATGGCCATATTCATACTTTTAGTTATTTTATTGGCATACATAATTACGTGCCCATTAACATTTCTTGCACACCTACCTATAATTTGAATTAAACTACGTTCGCTTCTCAAAAAACCTTCCTTATCGGCATCCAAAATAGCAATTAAACTAACCTCTGGTATATCTAGGCCTTCTCTTAATAAATTAATACCAACTAAAACATCGTATTTTCCTATTCTTAAATCTCTTATTATTTTTAATCTTTCTAATGTTTTTATTTCATTATGAAGATAACTGACCTTAATATCAATATCCTTTAAATAATTACTTAATTCTTCAGCCATTCTTATTGTAAGCGTCGTAACAAGAGTTCGTTCATTTTTCTTAATGCGCATTCTTATTTCATTAATTAAATCATCTATTTGGTTTTCGGTTTTTCTTACTTCAACCAATGGGTCTACTAACCATGTAGGCCTTATTATTTGTTCAACTACTTCGTTATTTACTTTAGTTAACTCATAATCACCTGGTGTTGCCGATACATATATTACTTGATTAATTTTGTTTTCAAATTCATCAAATTTTAATGGGCGATTATCAAGAGCGCTTGGAAGACGAAACCCATAATTAACTAGAACTTCTTTTCTTGCTCTGTCCCCATTATACATACCCCTAATTTGGGGAATTGCCACATGCGATTCATCAATTATAAGCAACATTTTTTTAGTAAAAAAGTCCATTAAAGTGGTTGGCGTCTCCCCTTTTTCTCTTAGTGCTAAATGCCTAGAATAATTTTCGATACCACTACATGCTCCAGTCTCAGATAACATTTCTATATCATAATTGGTTCTTTGTTCTAACCTTTGTGCCTCTAACAACTTATTATCAGCTCTCAATATTGATAATTGATTACTTAATTCTTTTTTTATTCTTTCAATTGCCTTCAATAATTTTTCGTCACTAGTTGTAAAATGGCTAGCTGGAAAAATGCTAATTACTTTTTTATCATTTAGGACTTTGCCTGTTAAAGTATCTATTTCACTAATGCGTTCTATTTCATCACCAAAAAATTCAATCCTTATACCCTGCGTTCTTTGATAAGTAGGAATAACTTCAATTAAGTCTCCTCTTACTCTAAATGTTCCTCTTTTAAAATCAATATCATTTCGTTCATAAAACATTTCTACTAACTTTTTTAGAATTTTTTCTCGTTCAATTACATCACCAACTTGAACAGTTAACATTTTGTTTTTGTATTCTTCTACCTCACCCATTCCATATATGCAAGATACAGATGCAACAACAATAACATCATCCCTACTAAGAAGCGATGATGTTGCTTTATGTCTTAATTCATCTATTTCATCATTAATAGATGAATCTTTTTCTATATATGTATCTGTTCTTGGAACATATGCTTCTGGTTGATAGTAATCATAATAAGAAACAAAATATTCAACTCTATTTTCTTTAAATAATTCTTTTAACTCCGCATATAACTGACCAGCTAATGTTTTATTATGAACCATTACCAAAGTAGGCAGTTTAGTTTCATTTATAACATTAGCAATAGTATATGTTTTACCTGTGCCTGTTGCACCTAGTAAAACTTGATGCTTTTTATTCTTATTAATGCCTTCAACTAATTGTTTAATAGCTTTAGGTTGATCACCACTTGGAAAATAATTTGATGTTAATTTAAATTCCATACTCATCACCATATATATTTTATCATAGAAAAGCTTTTTTTAACTAACCTTTTTATCTGCTAGACCAATTGGTGCCTAATGCTGGAAATTGAATTAAATTACGAGGGTTTATTGATCTACTAGTATAATTATTCCAACCACTATAACCGTGTGGAGGCGGGCCTAAATAATGACCCGTTGATATCTGAAAATGCAAATGGGTTCCTGTAGTGCATTGATCATATCCACCTCTTGCTCTAGAAGTAGACCCTCCACCCATAGTAGCAATAATAGTATTCCTATTTACAATGTCACCAACTTTAGCATTAATTGCTAATAAATGAGCATATGTAGTTGTATAGGGCACTCCATTAATCATGTGATGAATTATAACCATATTGCCACCACACCTTTGACGTAACAGCGTTGCAGCAACACGCCCATTAGCCGCCGAATATATCGGGCTACCCTCACCTTGAGAACTAACCATATCAATTCCATAATGGAAACCTCTTATTAAATTACCACTTAAATAAAATTCTCTAAACCCAAAATTAGAGGATACTCTACCTGAAATTACTGGTCTTACAAACCTAGTATCAAGTGGAACTCTAGCACAAACACTAATTTGATCGTGTCTTCTACAGCCTAAAACCTCATATGATTTTATTAAATCAGATATTGCTTTTATTTCAGCATCAATATCTACACTAGTGTGACTTAAATCACCTAATACTTCATTTAAATCACTTAACTTTGAGGATAAACCCCTTCTTTGATTTGCTAATCTTTTTTCTTTTTCTCTTAAAGCTTTCTTTTTATTTTCATTTTCAACAATCATATTATGCATCTCTTTTAATAAATCATTATTATGACTAGTAAGTTGCTCTACTACTGAAATGCGATAAATAAAATCAGTCATGCTTTTTGCTCCAAAAGCATACTCTAAATATTCAGATTCGCCTTTAGATATTTGTAAAAATCTAATTGTTTCTTTTATTTCATTATTCTTTTCTTCTATTTCAATATTAAGTTGATCTATTTCCTCCTGAGCTTTCATCATCTCTTCGTAAGCTTTTTCTATTGCTAATGATGTATTAATAATTTCATTTCTTGTTCTATTTATCTGAGTAGTTGTTTGATTTCTCTTATTAATATTGTCTTGTTTTTGTTCCTTTAATCTATTTAATTCAATATATATATCATTTAATGTTTTGGCATCTATTCTTTTAATGGGAATAGCAAAAGGAATTAGTAAACAAATAATTAATACAATATACAAAACTTTTTTCATATTTTCAGGTGCTTTCTAACTGCGCTAGCACTTCCCCACATGCCAATAAACATTCCCATGCCAATTAATATTAAAGATATTTGAAAAATAAATGGTTCTGGTTTAACTAATTGAATAAATGGTGAAAAGAATATGCCACCAAATTGTTCAAAAAGAGAATAATAACCATATATAGTTATAATAATTGGGATTATAGACCCTAAAAAGCCTAAAAATAAACCTTCTATAATATAAGGCATTTTAATTGTAATATTAGATGCCCCAACCAAACGCATTATATCAATTTCTCTTTTACGTGAAAAAATAGTTATTTTTATAGTATTTGTTATTAAAAAGAAGGTAACTATTACTAAGCCTAAAATTAGACCTATCATAATCTTTTCTATTATGTTAAAGACCACAAGCAATTGTTCTATCATTCCCTCTCCATATTTAACAACGCTAACATTGTCTAGTTTTGATATTTCATCAGCTGTAATCTTTATATTTTCAATATCTAACACCTTAATTAAGAAAGCATCTTGTAAAGGGTTCTCTTTTTCATCCCACTCCGTCATTATCTTATTCAACACTTCAGATGATTCTTGCATTAATTGTTTAGCCTCTTCTTTCGACTGAAATTCATAGCTATCAACATTCACAATTAATCTAATTTGTGTTTCTACATCATTAATTTCTTCTTGAGTTATATCTTTATCTAAAAATACTACCATCGTAACATCTTGTTTAATTAATTTAGTAAAGTTATCAACATTATATGAGGCGATCATAGATACAGCGACAACAGTAAGAGTTATAGTAATGCACGAAATAGATGCAAAACTTAAATTTAAATTTCTTATTAAACTTCTTGCAGCATCTCTAATACTTAATCCAAACATCCTAACTAGCTTCATTATCATAGGTTCCTTTCTCATAATCTTTTACTAATCTTCCAGAATCTAATACAATTACTCTTTTCTGCAATCTATCTACTATCTCTTTATCATGAGTGGCCATTATTATAGTAGTACCTAAGTTGTTAATATCACATAATACATTCATTATTTCCATACTTGTTTTTGGGTCAAGATTTCCCGTTGGCTCGTCACATATAAGTAATTTAGGGTCATTTACAATAGCGCGCGCAATAGAAACTCTTTGTTGTTCTCCTCCTGATAATTGGTCTGGATAATATTTAGCTTTGTTTTTTAAATTAACTAATTCTAGTGCATGAAATACTTTTTTTCTTATTTCTTGTTTTGTTTCACCCAATACTTCTAAGGCAAAAGCTACATTTTCATATACAGTTGCTTTCGGTAATAATTTAACGTCTTGAAAAACAATTCCTAGTTTTCTTCTTAATTTATATACTTTTCTATTAACTAATTTAGCAACATTAATACCGCCAACAATAATCTCTCCCCTTGTTGGTTTTTCTTCTCTATATAACATTTTTATTAATGTGGATTTCCCACTACCACTACTACCTATAAGAAAAACAAAATCACCTTTTTTAATTTTTAAATCTAAATCTTGTATTGCACATACACCATTTTTATATATTTTAGTAACGTTATTTATTCTTATTAACTCCATTATTTATACCACCTTACTAACTTTTAGTATATCATCATTGTTATTTAATTGCTTTGGAATAATCTGGCTATTCTTTACAATGCTTTAAGTGCTTTTCAATAAAATCATCAATATGCCCATCCATAACCTTATTAACATTACTTGTACTATAATCAGTTCGATGATCTTTTACCATTGCATATGGATGCATAATGTAACTTCTAATTTGAGATCCAAATTCAATTTTCATTTGTTTACCTTTAATATTATTCATTTGTTCTTTCTGTTTCTCCAACCCTAATTGATATAACTTACTCTTAAGTATTTTGTATGCCATTTCCTTATTTTTTATTTGACTTCTTTCCTTTTGACAGGTAATTATTATCTTCGTTGGAATATGAGTAATCCTTACGGCGCTGTCGGTTGTATTTACACTTTGACCACCCGAACCGCCGCTTCTATAAACATCAATTTTTATATCTATATCTTTAATTTCTATATCTATATCATTTGCCATTTCCGGAAATATATCAACTGATGCAAATGAAGTGTGCCTTTTGCTATTAGCATCAAAAGGAGATATTCTCACTAAACGATGAACTCCTTTTTCATTTTTTAAATAGCCATATGCAAATTCACCTTTGACTAACAAGTAAACACTTTTTAGACCAACTGTATCTCCTGGCTGATAATCTATTTCTTCAACTTTATAATCATTATTTTCACACCATCTTGTATACATGCGATATAACATGTTCGCCCAATCACAAGCCTCAGTTCCGCCGGCTCCAGCATGTATCTCTAATATAGCATTATTTACATCATATGGCTGATTTAATAATAATTTTATTTCTAACTTCTCTACTTCTATCTCAAGTATTTTAACTTCGTCTTCTATCATTTTTAATATAGATGAATCATCCTCTGTTAAAACAATCTGTAAAATTTCTAAATTACTCGTAATATTTTTGTTTGTTTTTTCTATTGCATCAATTGTATTTTTTATTTTATGATGTTCTTTAATAATTTCATTTGCCACTTCTTTGTCATTCCAAAAAGATACATCACTTATTTTCTCACTTAATTGATACGCTTTTTCATTCTGTTTTTCTATGTCAAAGAGACCTCCCTAATTCATCTACACGAATATTTAATTTATTCAATATTCTAATTAATTCCTTTATATCCATGCTATCCCTCTTTCATATTTAGATTATTGTTATTATAACATTTATACCATTATTATTCCACATTAAAACTCTAGATTATCTAGAGTTTTACACATTACTTTCCACAACAGTGTTTAAATTTTTTTTCACTCCCACAAGGACACATTTCATTACGTCCTACTTTTTCAACCCTTCTGCTTTTTTTAATTCCCTCTTCTTGATGATTAGCACTACCTTTTATTACTTCCTTTCGTTCAATATTCTGTTTTATTTCCGCCTTTAATAAATAAATACTTGTATCTTTATCAATTTTTTGTAACATCATATCAAACAATTCAAAGCCTTCTGAAGTGTATGCTCGCAGCGGGTTCTCTTGGGCATATCCACGCAAATGAATTCCCTCTCTTAAATGTGCCATTGTATTAATGTGTTCCATCCAATAAGTATCAATCACTCTCAAACTTATTGCTTTCTCAAATTCATCTCTTATTTCTAGTGGAATATCTTCTAATTTAGCAAGATATTCCTTCAAAACCTCATCATTAATTATCTTAATTACCATTTCTGGACTTTTATTTAATATATCTTCTAAGTTAATTTTGGTTTTCTTAAGCAGATTTTCATTAGCTGCTTCAATTATCTCACTATAGTCATTCAAAGTTAATTTTTCTTCAACCACATGGCTTACTACTAAATCATTAATATAGTTATATATAGTTTTATGTACAGTTTCATGAATTGATTTGCTATCTAATATCTCATTTCTTTTTTCATAAATAATTTCACGTTGTGTATTCATTACATCATCATATTCTAGTAGTTGTTTACGAATATCAAAGTTATTACCCTCAACTCTTTTTTGAGCTGATTCTAAAGCATTACTAAAAAGTTTGCTCCTAATTGCTTGATCTTCTTTAAATCCTAGGGATTTCATTAATTTTTTAATGCGGTCTGAACCAAACCTAACCATTAACTCATCTTCTAGCGAAACGTAGAATTGAGAAAATCCAGGATCTCCTTGTCTTCCAGAACGCCCTCTTAACTGATTATCAATTCTTCTTGATTCATGTCGCTCAGTGCCCATTACACATAGACCACCTATTTCTTTTATACCGGTTCCAAGTTTAATATCAGTGCCTCGTCCTGCCATATTAGTAGCTATTGTAATAGCTCCTTTTTGCCCAGCTTTAGCAATAATTTCTGCCTCGCGCGCATGATTTTTAGCATTTAGAATTTCATGTTTTATTTTTTTATTCACTAGTTTTCTACTTATTAATTCACTTACTTCTATCGCTATGGTACCAACTAAAATTGGTTGCCCCTCTTTATTTCTTTCTTCTATTTCCTTAATAATTGCACTATATTTTCCCTCTTGTGTCGAAAACATTAAATCACTTACATCATTACGCACTATTTCTTTATTAGTAGGTACTGATATAACATACATATTATAAATATTTCTAAATTCTTCTTCTTCTGTTTTAGCAGTGCCGGTCATTCCCGCAAGTTTGCTATACATTCTAAATAAATTTTGCAATGTTATTGTAGCAAGTGTTTTAGTCTCTTGTTGTATTTTAACGCCCTCTTTGGCCTCTATTGCTTGATGCAATCCTTCACTAAAAGCCCTGCCTTGCATTAAACGCCCTGTAAATTGGTCTACTATGATAATTTCACCATTTTGAACAACATAATCAACATCTATTCTCATTGAATAATTTGCTCTTAAAGCTTGGTTTATGTGGTGGACTAATGCACTATGATTTATATCATATAAATTGTTAATATTAAAAGCTTTTTCACACTTCCTAGAACCTTCATCAGTTAAATTAACACCTTTAGTTTTTTCATCATAAATATAATCATCATTTTCTTTTAAATTTTTAACAAAATTATCTGCTTGAATATATAAATTATTACTCTGCATTACTCCGCCCGAAATAATAAGTGGAGTCCTCGCCTCATCTATTAATATAGAATCCACTTCATCAATAATAGCAAAGTTTAACTTTCTTTGTACCCTTTCTTCTTTTCTAATAACCATATTATCTCTTAAGTAATCAAAACCAAGTTCATTACTAGTCGTATATAATATGTCACTATTATACGCTTGTTGTTTTTCACTATTGCTTAAACTTCTTAAATTTAACCCCACTGTCAAACCAAGCAAACGATAAATATTCCCCATCCATTCTGAATCACGATTAGCAAGATATTCATTTACTGTTATTATATGTACACCATTGCCAGTCAACGCATTAAGATAGGCCGGCATTATGGCAGTTAATGTTTTACCTTCTCCTGTTTTCATTTCAGCAATATTGCCATAATGAATAGCAAGAGCTCCTAATATTTGTACATAAAAGGCAGTTTCTCCAATGACTCTTCTTGCCGCTTCCCGCGCAACAGAAAAAACCTCCACGATTATTTCATCTAAGGAAGTACCATTTTCTAAACGTTTTTTAAACTCGTTTGTTTTTTCTCTTAATTCAGCATCCGTTAACCTAGTCATATCGTCTTTTAATAATTCTATTTGATTAGCTATTTTTCTAAATTTATTTAATTCTCTATATTCGTGATCTAATAAACTCTTTAAAAATTTCATAATAATCCTCCTGTAACATTTATAACTATCAGTCAAGCAATTTATATCGGCAAATAAATTTTTAGTTAACTTTCAATAACCCCATAATTGCCGTCTTTTCTCTTGTATAAAACACAAATAGAATTAGTATCTCTATCCTTAAATATAAAGAAATCGTGACCTATTAAATTCATTTCCAAAATAGCTTCTTCCTCATCCATAGGTTTCATTTCTATTTTTTTCCTTTTTACAACAGCACATTTTTCTTTATTTTTATCATCTTCAATCACACTAAAATCAATAAGTTGATCTTTCGATAATTTCGACAATAATCTAGTCTTATTTTTTCTAATTTGTCCTTCTAATTTTTCCACAACTAAATCTATAGCAGCATATAAATCATTATGTGTTTCTTCTGCTCGTAATAACATATTTTTTATAGGAATAGTAACTTCTATTATTTTTTCATAACCTCGCGTTTTAACCACAACGCGCCCATTAATATCACTAGAATTTTTTATATACTTATCTAGTCGTGACAACTTGGAAAGAATATATTCCTTCATTGCTTGAGTAATTACTATTTTATCTCCATGAATATTATATTGCATTGTGTATCACCATCCTTAATATAAGTATATCACAAAGTAATAAAAAAACAATTATAAGGCTTATTTTGATTTTAATTAATTATAGAGAAATCAATCATATGTCACACTATTTATTTATCTTTCAAATAGAAAAACTACCTAAGCGGTAGTTATAGCTGGCGTTTTTACTTCTTTAACATTTACTGCTTGCAATCCTTTATCGGTTTCAATTAAATCAAATTCAACAATCTGACCTTCTGATAGCGACTTATAACCTTCCTGGTTAATGGTAGAATAATGGATAAAAATGTCTTCTTCTTTCATGTAGTCAATAAAGCCATAACCCTTTTCATTATTGAACCATTTTACTCGACTAATCAATACTAGCACCTCACCTTTCAATAAAATATCTACATTACTAATATAAAATATAACTTGTTTTTTTTCAATTAAATATCATCAACAATTTTCGATATAAATTTACATTATATTCTACATTTTTGGGATATGCTTCCTGTAGCCCACAAATATGTTATCAAAAAAATATTATACTTTTTTTGATACTCACACAAATGGTAAAATATATTGCGTTAATGGTCTTAATATCTAGAAATTTTATTGTGGTCATCATTTTAAGTATTATAATTGACAATTAATATTAGATTAATTTAGCACTATACCTCAAATGATATAATTCAATTACATTAAAGACGAGGAAGTATTCTAATGATAAAACAAATATTCATGCAAAAAGCAATGGCTTTAATAAAACAACACTATTCTGATTATGAGAATATCAAATTAGAAAAGATATATTATGGTTTAGAGGGCGCTTATCTTACCATATCTAAACTATTAATTATTCTTGTATTAGCTTATTTTTTAAATATACTTGAAGAGACATTACTGTTATTATTTTTTTTTAATATCATCAGATTGCCAGCATTTGGAATGCACGCTTCTAAGAGTTGGATTTGTCTCGTTATTTCTTCCCTTTGGTTTTTAGGCGTTCCATTATTATTAAGCTATATTGAGTTGTCTAATAGTTCGCAAATAATAATATGTCTGCTTTGTACAATAATATTTTATTTATATGCCCCTGCTGATACCGAGAAAAGACCACTAATAAATATAATTAAAAGACGAAATCTTAAAATTATATCCGTCTCAATAACTATAGTCCTTTCTATATTGGCTATTAATATAGATAACATATATATATCTAATATGATTATAGCAGCCATTATAATTGAAAGTATTATGATTATGCCAATAACATATAAATTGTTTAACCAAGAATATAACAATTATAGAAAATATGTTCTAAAGCCGATATCAATTAATTAAATATGGCTATAAATATGTATATATATTTAAGCAATTTTGAGCAAGGAGGTGCGATTATGAAAAAAATATGTGCTTTTGCATTATTGAGTATTGGATTATTGGCAGCAAATGCTGCCTCAACTGCTAGTGCTTGGTTACTTCTTGATGAGCCTGAGATGCCAAAAAGTTTAATCAATTAAATCAAAATATAAGCTAATTAAAAAACCCTATAAAAGGGTTTCAGACTGTTGACAAATAGATTAATATTTCAATCTATTTGTTCAATAGCCTTTTTTATTGATTGATTTATTAAACAAACGCGTGTTGATATTTATTTTTGATGTATATCATACAGTTACAGGAGGGTGTAATGCAAATTTCTTCAAATTCATACATGCATAAAGGAGGGTGAGTTCTTGACTAACCCTTTCTTTAGTTCTAAAGTATGTCTTTCTAAGACCATACTTTTCTTTTCCGTCTGCATATATTCTTTCAATATGCTCAGGTCTCTGCCTGTATATTTTTTGAACATCTAAATGGTGTCTATAATCATTTGCCATATCCTTATATTCCTCCCAAATGTGTCTTAATACCTGTTTATATTTTGATTTTGTACATTTATTTTTAAATGTACATTTTCGACAATCTTTTTCACAAGCTTTATAGATTATATATCCATTTTTGTTTATACCAGTTGGTATTAAATCCTTTTCATTAGGGCAAATATAAATATCGTTCTTTTCATCATAAACAAATTCGTATTTCTTAAAATATCCTTTTTTGGTCATTGATCTTTTGTACGGGAATGTTGGCTTCATATTCAAATCTATTAAAGTTTTACATATATGAGGGGTTACATAGGCTGCATCTCCTACAAAATATTTAATATTATTTATATCATACTTATTTAATAATTTATCAAACGAAGAATAGAATGCCATTGAATCATGCATATTTGAAGGATTAACGTCAACCGTTAATATGTAATTATTGTTATCACATATTACTGAACTATTATACCCAAACATTTTTTCTTTCTCATTTTTATAAAGCATCCCAGCATCCGAATCAACATCACTTACTATTACTTCTTTTTCGCCCAATAATTCTTCAGTTGGTATTTCTTCATTACAGTTTATAATTTTTTGTATTTCTTCTAAATATTCTTCGTCACTTAAATCTTCATCCTTCAATCCTTTTAAAGCTATTTCTAATGATAAATCTTTTTGATATTTCTTCGCCTGTATTTTTACTATTTCCTTGTGATTCTTTTTCCTGTTGGCATATGCTTTAGTATTTGTTGAATCTATATATACGGCCGTCAAATCTAAATAATTATATTCTTCTAACAAGGCAATTACTTTATCAAATACTTTTTGTAGTATATCGTTCTCTAAGCGACTAAATTTTCTTTTATAATTTTGTGAATATGTTGAATGATCTGGCATTTCTTCGTTTAATTCATACCCTATAAACCACCTGTACAAATTGTTATATTTTAAAGTCTCATATGTTTTTCTTAAACTGTCTTCATTAAAAAGGAACTTTAATATATGAATTTTAAATAGTACAACGGGATCTATACTTGGTCTTCCAAATACAGAGTATTGTTTTTCTACTTCTTCATATATAAAGTCCCAATCAAAATATTTATTTATTACTCTTAAAAAATGATTTTGAGGTATTATTTCGTCAAGATTTATTATTTCACTTTGATATATTGTTTTTGGTTTTTTGGTCATCATATTTATCACTTGCCTTTCTTATATAACCCATATATATTATACCATTTTTTCCCTTATTTTTCAACGGATTACATAAAAAAATGTAAGAACTGCAAGCTTTAATTTTGGATTATATAAAGCGTTCTTACAATTTAATTATACATTATATCTTTAAAAAAGAAAAGACTATTGACTTACTTTGTCAACAGTCTGAAACCCTATAAAAGGGTTTTTTTATCGTTTACTTTTATTTCTAAATATTGGATATACAAACCATTAGTAATTTCCCTACTTTGAAAAAACTTTGGGTTTTTCTTGATAATTGATTTTACTAAAGATAGCCCATAACCTCTTCCAACACCCTTAGTTGAATAACCACTTTTATCAAATTTATCAACCTTTAATTTGCCAACAAAAGTATTGGCTATCGCTATCTTTATATTGTTGTTTTCAAAATAAAATTCAATCCCTATTTGCTTCTTTTGGCAAAGTTGTACCGCCTCTATAGCATTATCTAAATAAACACCTAAAACAGTACATAAATCTCTATAATCATTAATATTTATTTTAAGAAATTCTTCTTTCTTCAACTCTTTACTAATATCTAATGATAAATTTATATTCTCATTTCTCATTTGGGCGATTTTATAGTATATAAGTCCTTGTAATCCTCCCTTTGGAATTTTGTTTATTTTAATTAACCACAAATCCTCTAGCACAGTCGCATTTGATAATATGCCTTGTATATATTCTAATGCCCTCTTATTGCTCTTTGCTATCAAGCTTTTTATTACTATTAACTGATTTTTATTTTCATGATTTTTAATTATTTCTCTTTCCATCCAGTCCTCAAAAGTCTTCACGTAATTAACCAATTGTTCATATTTGCATGTTAATTCCTGACTTTTAATATATTCAAACATAAATATAAAAAAAATCACTATAAGAGCTACAATTAGTAAAATATTTATAAACAAGCTATTATTTAAGTGAAAATTACTACCCACTTTAGAAAATAATATTCCAAGAATAATAATTTCCATCAAAACGAACAATATGGTTATAGTTTTTCTTTGATTATTAACTATTCTTAATAATTTTACCAATACTTGTCTAATTTTGCTTATTTGCAAAAGATAAAACGCAATACCACACACTAATGTATTTATTAATGAATAAACTACTGTGCCTCCATCTCTAATATGATTAATATCAAAATTAAAAACAAATATAATAATCAAAATTAAGATAATCTCAGCAAGTGACTTTAAAATTATTACAATAAATGATAAAACTACTGCTTTTTCAATTGGTATTTTAAATACATAACCATAACTATAACTGATGATTATAAAAATTATTAAGGTTGTTGTAAAATCATATTGTATTTGGCTGAATAGTGTAATTAATAATGCTGTAAATAAAATTATTATTAAATTTTCATTATATAAATTAACTTTTTTATGTGACAATTTAGAAACGATTAAAATCCCTACAATAGTTGTTAATAGACCCCCGAATAAAAACTTATTAACAAATTCTAACATGTTCCTTTAGTCCTTTCTTTTTCCCCCTAGCTAATAAATATAAATGCTCATTATTATTAAAAGTAATTTTCCCGTCCTTAAAATCGATTTTTTTAATGTAGTCTTTATTTACTATACAACTTCTATGACTTTGAAAAAATCTACTATCTAACTTTTCCATTATACTTGATATATTATCACAAACACTATACTCCGCATATATGGTCCTAATAACTGATTTTCGTTCAATAGTATCCTTAATTATATAAATTATATCGTCATATTTTATTTTATATAAAATACTGCCATTTTCAAAAATTAAAGACTTCTTATGTTCTAATATTTTAATAGCTATTTCTAAAGAACTCTTTAATCGTTCTTCAAAATTAATATACTTTGAAATAAAATCTAATAGCATTAATCTGCTCTTTATCGCCTCTAATCCCAACTCATAATGAGCGGTCACAATAATTATAATGCTATTCCAATCTTTTTCCCTTATTTTTCGAGCGATGTCAAGACCTGATCTAGATGACAATTCAATATCTAATATGTAAATTTTTTTTATGTTTGTCTGTTCTATTATTTTTTTTACTTTATTATTATAATCATCAAACTCATGAATAATATAATCAAGATCTTGAGGCATCATTGTCTTTGTTATTAAATTCGTTATGTTCTCTTTTATGTTTTTATCATCTTCACATACCACAAAATTAAACATTAAATAAATCAACCCCTTTTTGTTTGCTTTACGCTACTATAATAATACCATATTTTTACAATTTGTGCCAAATAAAAACAACCACTTATTTATGGCTATTTTTATAATTAATTATTTTATTTTTTATATTATTCTTCTCGCTTATTATACTAGTTGTAAAGATGATAATCAGTACTATTATTAGGATAATCCCATACATTATTTTACCTAAATATGGATTTTTTAAAATGTAAATTACAGATGCTACTGCAAATAAAATATTAATTAAATACATTATTACTACTGTTGAACGATGACTATATTTCATTTTTAATATTTGATGATGCAAATGTTCTTTATCTGGTTTAGAAATAGCTTCTCTTTTTAGAAATCTTCTTATAATGGCAAAAATAGTATCCATAATAGGCACTCCAAGAATTAATATAGGGATAATAAATGAGGTTAAAGTTATATTTTTAAATCCTAATAATGATATAACCGAAATAATAAAACCTAAAAACATAGAACCTGTGTCACCTAAAAATATTTTAGCTGGATAAAAATTATGCACTAGAAATCCTAGAGTAGAACCCAACATAATGAAACTCAATACTACATCTAAACCATTCATTTTTCCCAATATTATTGCTATTATTCCTACCGTTAAAAAGAAAATAGAACTAACGCCTGCTGCTAACCCATCTAATCCATCAACTAGATTGATAGAATTAATTATCGCCAAAATAAATAGTACCGTAATTGGAAAGCCAAACACACCAAAATTAAGGGTGATGTCAAAAGCATTTATTTCAGTTATAATCATTCTTCCATAGAAAACAATAACTAATGCAGCAATAATTTGACCGGCTAATTTGGTTGTTGGTTTTAGCGATTTTATATCATCAACAACTCCTGTTAATACAATTATAAAACTACCTATAAGAATTGAATTCATTTGTATACTTTGTTTAGAAAAAAACATATACCCAATTAAAAAACCAAAGAAAATAGCAAGACCACCCAGTCTTGGCATTTCTTTTTTGTGTACTTTTCTCTTATTAGGTTTATCAATAGCTCCAATGTGAATAGCAATATCTTTAATAAATGGTACCAAAACTGCTGATATTAAGAAGGTTGTTAATACTATATTTAATACCAATAAAATACTGAACTGCCTCATAATACTTCCACTCCATCATTTCATCTATCTATCAAATGTAAATTTTCTAATAATATCCCAGTTCCCTCAGCAACACATGTAAGAGGGCTATCTGCGATAAATACTGGCACTTTCAATTCGTGCGATAATAGCTTATCAATACCATCAATTAATGCGCCACCACCTGTAATAACAATACCTTTATCAATTATATCAGCTGATAATTCGGGCGGCGTTTGTTCTAATACGCCTTTTGTCGCATGAATAATAATATATACACTTTCTCTTAATGATTCTTCAACCTCATCAGAAGTAACCGTTATAGTATGAGGAAGCCCCGTTACTAAATCTCTGCCTCTTACTTCCATTTTTTCCTTTTTAGAACCTGGATAAACAGTACCAATTGTTTTTTTTATTTCTTCTGCCGTTCTTTCCCCAATTAGTAATTTATATTTATCTTTAATATATTTGGTAATATCATTATCAAACGTATGTCCAGCCACTTTAATCGAAGCACTTGTTACAATACCACCCAAAGACAATATAGCTATGTCAGTAGTGCCTCCTCCAATATCTATTACCATATTGCCGCTTGGTTTTGATATATCCATCCCAGCACCAATAGCAGCCACTTTAGGCTCCTCTTCTAAAAAAACCTTTCTTGCGCCGGTTCTTTCCGCTGCTTCCTTTATAGCATTTTTTTCTACTTGCGTTATATTAGATGGACAACAAATTAATATTCTAGGTCTAGAAAAAAAATTCTTACCATTAACTTTTTTAATAAAATGATTAAGCATTATTTCCGTTATTTCAAAATCAGCAATAACGCCATCTTTCATTGGTTTAATCGCCTTTACTTTGCCAGGAGTTCTACCCAACATCTCATGTGCATCAATTCCTACTGCAAGCGGTCTTTTAGTGTCAGAATCTATCGCTACTACACTAGGCTCATTCAATACTACCCCTTGACCCTTGATAAAAATTAATACATTAGCAGTACCAAGATCAATTCCTATATCCTTTGCAAACATAAACGCATCTCCCATCGTTATTACTAATAAATTATAATTATTTTAACATATTTAGGAATATATTGGTAGTTTATTTTGCTAAATTCAAATACTTATTTCTAGTAGATTGTCCACCTCTAATATGTCTTACGTTAATATGATATTTTAATATTTTATCTACTTCGTAATATAATTTTATATCTATTTTTTTTAATCTTTCTTGTAAATCTTTATGAACAGTACTTTTACTCACCCTATATACTTTAGCTATTTCTCGTATCGTACTACTAGTTTTCAAAATATATAATGTTTCATCTAATACTCTTTCCTTTATTTCTCTTTTCAAAAGCTCACCCTCTTCAATAAATTATATTGACTGAAGGTTTTTTTATTCATTAAAAAAGGCTTATAACGCCTTGTAACTATTCTATTTTCTTATCAAAATAATCAAGAGGATTAACTACTTGTCCCTTATAAAAAAGTTCAAAATGTAGATGATCCTTTAAATCCTTAGAAATATTAGATAATCCACTTTTGCCAATCACCTGGCCTCTAAGAACATTATCTCTTTTTTTGACTTTCATTTCTGACAAGCTCTGATAAACACTAATCATTTCATTATTATGCCTTATTTCAATAGTTTTACCTAATAAAGGGTCTTCACTAACATTGATTACCGTTCCATCTAAAATAGCAATAACATCAAAATTTGGTACCCCCCCAAAATCAATGCCGGAATTTTGCATATACATATTATCATGATATATTAAAGAGTTTTCTTGCTTTTGTTTATCATCTAAATAACTATAAAAGTTTCTAACTATCTTAACGTTAGAATCGGTAAAAGGCCTTAACATTGTATTATTTCTGCCCACAACAGGAATCTCATTATCTAATAAATTTTTCATTACATAAATATATAACCTATCTTTATCATTAGATTTCCTAGTAAAAGTTCCCTCAATTAAAAATATACTAATTAAAACAACTAAAATTAAACTAAGGTACATGATTGATACTAAGTTTTTTCTTATCTTTTTCTTTATCATATTTTATTCACCTCTATTAAAAGTTTTAACATAATGAATAAAATATATACATGGTTTTTAGTTTTTTTGAATAAGTACATCTTTATAATAATGCATTAATATTTCTTTATAATTATAACCATTTAAAGCCATTCCATTAGCTCCATATTGGCTCATACCAACGCCATGACCAAATCCCAAAGTATCTATGTATACTAATTTTTTATCTTGAACTATATTAAAATCAGTTGACCTAATACCTAATTTTTGACGTATTTCCACACCTTCATATCTTCGACCGTTAATTTTTATTTCTTGTATTCGCCCAGTTGATGATTTATTTATAATTTCAATATTAATTTTACTTTTATAGGGCAACCCTAATTTATTATAAAATTCATCAATATTCATTATTAATTGATGATTAAATGCCGAAGATGTTTCCTTATCCCAAATTGATTCAACACTTCTTAGGTAAGGCGATTTAAAAGTAAAAACATTTTCACTATTTTCTGTAAACCCATTACTTGTTGAAAAATAAAGAGCGTCGATAATTTCTCCATTATAGGTAACAATTTCACCTTTTGTTTCATCGATTGCTTTTTCTAATTTTGATATTTTACTAGCATAATCTTCTTTCCATTTTTCTTTTAAATAATTATCATCTAAATATACTTGATTTTTTACTGTATCTATTACGTCATAATCCATATCGTTATTATTTAATACTCTTCTTAATACATAACTTCTAGCCGCTACCGCTTGCGCCTTCAATGCCTCAATTTCAAAGCTAACAGGCATTTCTCCTGCTAACACTCCTACTATATAATCTTCTAAAGGAACAACATCAATTATATTAGTTTCATTCCTTTTTATTCGTACATTAATATTATTAATAATAAGTTTATATTTATAATCATCTTTCTTATTTATTGTAAATAAAAAATTAACCACCACAACAGTAGTTAATAATACTAAACTAATTAATAATAAAAGTCTCTTCATAGTATCATCCCCATTATCAGTATATTCTAGATACTTCAAAAAAATCATATAAAAAATTTACTGCTAAATAGGAAACTGATATTGCAATTAATAAATATATTATTCTCGCCTCCATATATTTACTTTTTTTAAATATAAAATTAATATTTAGTCCATCTAAAGCCCATATTGTTAATGGCGTTATTATTAAATATAATATTAATTTTATATTCATAAATTATCATTTTCTATTTTATTTATTTTATTAATTCTTATAATGTGTCTTTCTTCATTAGAAAAGTCAGTTGTTAAAAATTTTTCAATCACCTGAATTGCAATTTCAAATTTTAAATCACCATTAATTGCAATCACGTTAGCATTATTATGAAATCTAGATAATTCTGCTTCAAGAATGTTATTTACTTTTGCACATCTAATGCCTTTTATTTTATTACACGCTATAGATATTCCAATCCCTGTACCACATATTAGAATGCCCATTACTATATTATTATCCTTAATTGCATCGCCAATCTTTAATGCATAATCTGGAAAATCAACCATTTCTGTTGAATCAGTGCCATAATTAATAACATTATATCCTAGTTCAATTAAAATTTCTGCTATTTTTTGTTTTAATTCGTATCCTTTATGATCGCTTGCAATGCCTACATTCATAATATGCTTCCTTCCTTTAAACTTAATTTTTTGCTATATTTTTTGCCAGGGACAACATGATGTTCTCTACATCTAGCCTCATAATGCTCTTTAGCCCCTACTAAAATAATAGGATCATCATATGAGGCAGGTTTATCAAAAACAATTCTTTGAGTGTAGGCGGCGTCTTTTCCACATTCATTGCAGACAGCCGTTAGTTTAAAAACATTTTCAGCCATACATAACAATTCAGGCATAGGGCCAAACGGCTCACCTCTAAAATTCATATCAAGTCCAGACGCAATTACATTATAACCTTTTCCTATTAAAAAACTTACCACATCAATTATTACATTATTTAAAAATTGAATTTCATCAATAGCAATATATTCTATTTCCTTGCTACTTTCTAGAAAAGTTAAAATATCAATAGGGTCCTTAATCAATACGCATTCTATCATGCTTCCGCTATGCGAACAAATTTTATTTTTATCGTATCTACTATCAATTTGTGGTTTGAATACAATAATCTTCTTATTGCCTATTTTAAGTCTAGTTGCTAGTCTTATTAATTCTTCTGTTTTGCCCGAAAACATTGGGCCTGCTATTATAGTTAATTTTCCTTTAATTTCTTGTTTCATATTATTACGTATAATCTAATTATGGTTTCCTTAACCATAAAGTAGATCCCTTTCTATTTATATTTTACTAAATTACATAGCAAAAATTCATGTAGCACTTATATTTAAAATTATTATACCATAACCTTAATTTATAAAATAAAAAATAAAGAAGAATTCTCTACTTTATTTTTTATTTAAACCATACTTTTGATTAAACTTTTCTATACGTCCTGTTTTAGATGTTCTTCCTTGTTTTCCAGTATAAAAAGGATGACATTGGGAACATACTTCTACATTAATGTTCTCGTTAGTTGATTCTGTATCAAAAGTTGAACCACATGTACATGTTACTTTAGATTGCTTATAATTTGGATGTATATTCTTTTTCACTTAATATTCTCCTTTCGCCATGATTTAACATCATAGTAATAATTGCTAATATATTATAGCAATATTAATATTATATATCAATAGTTAATTTGCATAAGGTGTTTGGTTTTTCTCATAGAAGAGGTAAAGGGGATAAATACAAATTCACTACAGGTCTAAAATCCCGAACTCACCACAAGCACTGGACGAAACCCAGTGCGTCCCTCCGCGCTACCCCAAATGGAGTGAAAAAAGAACGGGCCGGCACCAGAGCCGCCAGCGTACCAGTTTCCGCGAATAAACCACGGTGCGCCAGTTTGTGGCATCAATGTCGAATCGCTAAACCAGCCGAATGCACCCATAGTAGCAGCGCTACTTGTTTCCCATACAGCATCGCCTTTTATATTTTCTGTCAGATTGTAATTGTTAGTTTCATTATCTGGCGTACCCATAGTATATATGTCTCTATATCGTGGATCAGCATTTATTATTTGCGGGCCATTAGCCATTAAATTAGCATGTCCGTTGTTTACGTACGCAGATGCGAATTCCCAAGTACCACCGCTCATATCATACACGCCAGTTATATTGCCATTTGTTGATGCTTGTACTCCGTTTGTTGTATGGTATTGTTCACATGCCAGGGTCGACGTTGCTGATGCGCTTGTTCCTGCACACCCTGTTGTAGGGAAGATATTTGGATTTACCCATACCTCAACTGTATCTTTTCCTCTATTTGATTTTGATAAGTATGCTACTGCTCCCCATTCACTATTTTTCATTAAATGAGTATCTATACCAGCTCCCGTTGTTCCCCAGCCATATACGGCATTTGTTTCCATATTACGTGAAACTTGAAATGCATTTCCTATATTTATACATCTCCATGGTGTGACATTTGGTACTATTCTTACTGTTTTGGTTGTAACATTGTCTCCGGCTGTTGGGCATGACCAATCAGGAACATATTCATTAGCTAATCCTTCGGCCGCAGTAGCTTCAAACTTTGCTACCCATATACCTGATACTTTTTGGTTGCCAAAGTTAAATCCAGGATGTTCAATAAAATTTGTTTGACTACTTCCACTATATGTTGCTGTACTTACTACCGTTGAACCATCTGCTGCTATTTTACTTAATCCTCTTAAAAACCTTATATTTA